>NZ_JBAZKR010000145.1:0-7588 GCF_041650655.1 Zavarzinia sp. | reverse complement strand
ACTGACTGCGGCCCGCATCGTCATCTCGGGCGGCCGCGGCATGCAGTCGGGCGACAATTTCCACCTGCTCGACAAGATCGCCGACAAGCTGGGCGCCGCCGTCGGCGCCTCGCGCGCCGCGGTCGACGCGGGCTTCGTGCCGAACGATTACCAGGTCGGCCAGACCGGCAAGATCGTCGCTCCCGAACTCTACATCGCGGTCGGCATCTCCGGCGCCATCCAGCATCTGGCCGGCATGAAGGACAGCAAGGTCATCGTCGCGATCAACAAGGACGAAGAGGCGCCGATCTTCCAGGTCGCCGACTACGGCCTGGTCGCCGACCTGTTCAAGGCCCTGCCGGAACTCGAAGCGGAACTCTCGAAGTAACGCTGAGTTTGGGGTAGGTTCATCGTAACGCGTGCAACAGACGGGGTTATCGGAATGGCGCTCAAGACCATCGGTGTCATCGGTGCCGGCCAGATGGGCAATGGTATCGCCCACGTCTGCGCCCTCTCGGGTTACGATGTCTTCATGATGGACATCAACCTCGAGCGCGCCCAAGCCGCGCTCGAGGTGATCCAGAAGAACATGGCCCGGCAGCTCGGCCGCGGCCTGATCACCGAGGCTGACCGCGATGTCGCCCTGAAGCGCATCATGGTCACCGACAGCATGGAGCAGGTCGGCGTCGCGGATCTCGTGATCGAGGCGGCGGCCGAGAACGAGACGGTGAAGAAGCAGATCTTCACCGCCCTCTGTCCGAAGCTGAAGGACAGTACGCTGGTCGCCTCAAACACCTCGTCGATCTCGATCACCCGGCTCGCCGCCATCACCGACCGCCCGGAACGCTTCATGGGCATGCACTTCATGAATCCGGTGCCGGTCATGAAGCTGGTCGAGCTGATCCGCGGCATCGCGACCGACGAATCGACCTATCAGACGATCCGCGACTTCGCCCTCTCGATCGGCAAGACGCCGACCATGGCGGAAGACTTCCCGGCCTTCATCGTCAACCGCATCCTGCTGCCGATGATCAACGAGGCGGTCTATACGCTTTACGAGGGCGTCGGCTCGGTCGAGGCGATCGATACCGCCATGCGGCTCGGCGCCAATCATCCGATGGGTCCGCTCCAGCTCGCCGACTTCATCGGCCTCGACACCTGCCTCGCGATCATGCAGGTGCTGCACGAGGGCTTGGCGGACTCGAAGTATCGGCCCTGCCCGCTGCTGGTCAAATATGTCGAGGCCGGCTGGCTCGGCCGCAAGACCAATCGCGGCTTCTACGACTATCGGGGTGAGACCCCGGTGCCGACCCGCTGAGCTTCACGGTCGATTGCACCCAGCCCTGGCTGACGGCCCGCTTCGGCGGGCCGCGTCGCTGCCTGTCCTGGGCGCCGTATAATCCCGGCTTCGTTACCGCCACCCGCGTCGTTTGGCGCGAGGTGCGCAATGCCGACCTGACGCCGACCGTCGACCCTCTCGCCCTGTTGCGCGACGGGCTCTCGTCGATCGGCGCGCTCGATGCGGTCGGCTTGATGACCTCGCGCGATATCCGCCGCCATTTCCTGGGACGCGCCGAGGTCGGAGGCGTGACCGCCACCTGTCTCGCCACCGTCGGTCTCGGCAACGGCGAAGTGGTGGGGCGGCGGCGCCAGGCCCGGCCCGAAGGTTTCGGCACCATCAACCTGCTGGTCCATGTCGATGCCGGCCTGACCGACGCCGGCCTGCTCGAAACGCTTTCGATCGCCACCGAGGCGCGCACCGTCGCCGTGGTCGAGGCTGGCTATCGTCCGGGCGGGGTAGGGGCCGTCACCGGCACGGGCACGGACTGTGTCGTGGCCGCCTGTCCGCCGGGCGGCAGAATCGCCTATGCCGGCCTGCATACCGCGGTGGGTGAAGCGATCGGTGCCGCCGTTCTGGCCGCCGTGCGCCCCGGCGCCGCCGACTGGATGGCGGAGAACAGCCTACTGGACAAATCGGCGGCAGGGGCCCTCAGTTAGCGGTGTAACAGGCGAGAGGGCAAGGCGATGGCGCAAGAAGGACGATCTCCCCGGCTGGCGGTGCTGATCGATGCAGACAATGCCTCGCCCAAGATCGCCGATGGCTTGTTCGAGGAGATCGCCAAGATCGGCGAGGCCAGCGTGCGGCGGATCTACGGCGATTTCTCGGGCACCCGCTCCAAGGGTTGGGCCGACATCCTGGCGCGCCACGCCATCATCCCGCAGCAGCAGTTCGCCTATACCACGGGCAAGAACGCCTCCGACATCACCCTGGTGATCGATGCCATGGACCTCTTGCACAGCGGCCGTTTCGACGGTTTCTGCCTGATCTCCTCGGACAGCGACTTTACCCGCCTCGCCTCGCGCATCCGGGAGCAGGGCGTGGACGTCTTCGGTTTCGGCGAACAGAAGACGCCGGAAAGTTTCCGCCAGGCCTGCCGGCGTTTCATCTATACCGAAAATCTGGTCGCCGGTGCTGGTCAGGGAGGGACGAAGACTGTCCTGCCGGCCGCCGCCGCCGAGGAGTTGATCCGCAAGGCGCTGTCCCAGGAAGAGGGCGACGACGGCTGGGTGACGCTCGGCGCGCTGGGCAAGCAGCTCGCCAATCTGGCGCCCGATTTCGATCCGCGCAGTTTCGGTTTCCGCAAGTTGAGCGATCTCGTGCGCAGCCTGCCCGGCTTCGAGGTCGGCGAGACCGAGGCCGGCCAGCTTCGCCTGCGCGCCGTGGCCGCGGTCGCACCCAAGCCCCGGAGGGGCGGCGGCCGGCGGCCGCGCAAGCCGGGACCCGCCGCCGTCTGAGTGGGGGCGCAGGGCCGTGCACACCCGCTCCTTCGCCTACCGCCTGCGGCGCCGCCTGCGCCCGTCCTTCACGCTCTGGCTCTCGTCTACCCTGTGGCGGCGGCGCCTGGTGTTCTGGCTCGGCGCGCTGATCGTCGGCCTGGTCTGCGTGATCTTCGCCTGGGGGGCGGATCTCGCCGTTCACCTGTTCCGCGACCTCTTGGAGCGGGTGCCCTGGGCCGGGCTTCTGGTCACGCCGATCGGTTTCGGGTTCTGCCTTTTCATGGTGCAGCGGGTGTTTCCCGGCGGCGAAGGCAGCGGCATTCCTCAGGCGATCGCGGCCCGCGCCCTCGAATCGCCCGTCGCACGGAACCGCCTGCTCTCGCTCCGCATCGCCTTCGGCAAGATCATGCTCACCGTCCTGGCGCTCGGCTGCGGCGCCTCGGTCGGGCGGGAGGGGCCGTCGGTCCAGGTCGGTGCCTCGATCATGCTGGCGTGCAGCCGCTTCGCCGGCCTCGGCCGGATGCGCGGCGTAATCCTGGCGGGCAGTGCCGCGGGCGTCGCCGCCGCCTTCAACACGCCGCTCGCCGGCATCATTTTCGCCATCGAGGAAATGTCGAAATCCTTCGAGAAGCGGATCAGCGTGCTGATCATGAGTGCCGTGCTGATCGCTGCCGGTGCTGCCGTGCTGATCCAGGGCACCGGCTCCTATTTCGGCCAGACCGACGCCATGCTGGGCCACGCGCGAGATTGGATTGCCGTGCCCGTGCTGGGTGTCATGGGTGGCGTGATCGGGGCGGGCTTCGCGCTCGCCATGATCGGCCAGGCCAAGGCGATCCCCCGGGTGCTGGGCGGCCGGATCGGGCGCCACCGGGTGATCTTCGCCGTTGCCTGCGGGCTCGCGGTCGGCCTGCTTGGCTATGTCTCGGACGGCGCCGTGCACGGCACCGGCTATGCCGAAGCGCAGGCCGCGCTGCATGGCGAATTGCAGGAACCCTGGCTCTATCTGGTCGCCAAGCTGGCGGCCAATCTCCTGTCACAGGCGGCGGGCATCGCGGGCGGCATCTTCGCGCCGACCCTGGCGGTGGGCGCCGGCCTCGGCGCTGCGGTGGGCGACCTGTTCGGTGGCATGGCGCCGGGGGCCGTGGCGGCGCTCGGCATGGTGGCGCTCTTTGCCGGCGTCATGCAGGCGCCCATCACCGGCTTCGTCATCGTCTTCGAGATGACCGACAACCATGCCATGGTGGTGCCGCTGATGGCGGTCTCGGTGATCGCCACCGGCACCTCGCGCCTGCTCTGCCACCATCCGGTCTATCACGCCCTGGCCGACCTCTTCCTGGCCAAGTTCCGCCAAGCCGCGCACCACCCGGTCAGCCCGCCTTGAAGCCGCGGATCAGGGCCAGCGCCGCGGGCGAGGTCCAATCCGCCGGGCCGACCAGGGTGCCGCGCACCCGCCCTGCGGCGTCGAGCACGAAAGTGGTGGGCAGGCCGCGCACGCCGAGCGGGCTCGCCAGCCTCATGCCGTCGTCCTGATAGGCTTCGAGATTGGCGGCACCGTTCTTGTCGAGGAATTTCCGTACCACCGAAGGCTCCGCCCGGTCGACCGAGATGGCGACGACATGGATGCCCTCGTCCTTGGTCGCCTCGGCCAGCTTGGCGAGCGAGGGCAGCTCCTCGATACAGGGGCCGCACCAGGTCGCCCACAGGTTGACCACCAGGACCTTGCCCTTCAGGGCCTCCAGGGTGATGTCGGCGCCCTGCCCGTCCTTGAAGGCGATCGCTGGTGCTGGCTTCGCCTCCGCGCTCGGGCTAAAGTTGGCGATACCCGCCGGATGCGGGGCCGGTGCGGCATTCTGCCCGCCCGCCGGCAACAATCCGGCGACCGCCCCGGCGATTCCCGCGAGGGCGACAACGAACACGATGACCGGCGCCAGTTTCATGATTCCATGCTCCCTCTCGGTGCCGCTGCCGTGACAACGCTCAAGTAGCTTCGATGCCCAACGACCATAACGACCTGAAATCGACCTCGAACGCGATGTGGGGGGGACGCTTCGAGCGCGGCCCCGCCGAAATCATGGAGAAGATCAACGCCTCCATCGACTTCGACCGCAAGCTCTATGCCCAGGATATCGCCGGGTCAAAGGCCCATGCGGCCATGCTGGTCGCCGCCGGCATCCTGACCGCGGCGGATGGCGACGCGATCCGCGCCGGCCTCGACGCCGTCAAGGCCGAGATCGAGGAGGGCCGTTTCGCCTTCCGCAAGGACCGGGAAGACATCCACCTCAATATCGAGGCACGCCTCGCCGAGCTGATCGGCCCGGCCGCCGGCCGCCTGCACACCGCGCGCTCGCGGAACGACCAGGTGGCGACCGATTTCCGCCTCTGGGTGCGTGACGCGCTGGACGGGCTGATCGGCCTGACCCGCAGCCTGGTCGCCGCCCTCCTCGACAAGGCGGAAGCCCATGCCGAGGTGGTGATGCCCGGCTTCACTCACCTCCAGGTCGCCCAGCCGATCACCTTCGGCCACCATCTGATGGCCTATGTCGCCATGCTGGAGCGCGACCTGGGCCGCCTGTCCGACGCGCGCGCCCGGCTCAACGAATGCCCGCTGGGGGCGGCCGCGCTGGCCGGCACCAGCTTCCCGATCGACCGCTTCGCGACGGCTGCGGCGCTCGGCTTCGAGCGGCCGACGGCGAATTCCCTCGATTCGGTCGCCTCGCGCGATTTCGCCCTCGAGTATCTCGCGGCCGCCTCGATCATGGGCGTCCATCTTTCGCGCCTCGCCGAAGAGATCGTGATCTGGACCAGTGCCCAGTTCCGTTTCGTCAGCCTGACCGACGCCTTCACCACCGGCTCCTCGATCATGCCGCAGAAGCGCAATCCCGATGCCGCGGAACTGGCGCGGGCCAAGGTCGGCCGGGTGATCGGTGCGCTGAATTCCTTGCTCATCGTCATGAAGGGCCTGCCGCTCGCCTATGCCAAGGACATGCAGGAAGACAAGGAACCGACCTTCGACGCCGCCCTCTCGATCGAACTGGTGGTCGCTGCCATGGCCGGCATGGTGGCCGACCTGACGCCCAACGAATCGGTGCTGAAGGCGGCCGCCGGCACCGGCTTCTCCACCGCGACCGACCTCGCCGACTGGCTGGTCCGGAGCCTGAACATGCCGTTCCGCGAAGCCCATCACGTCACCGGCCGCATCGTCAAGGCGGCGGAGAAGGAAGGCGTCGACCTCGACGCGCTGCCCCTTTCCGCCCTGCAGGAGGTCGAGCCCCGGATCACCGCGGCCGTCTACGACGTGCTCTCGGTCGAGAATTCGGTGCGCAGCCGGACCAGTTTCGGCGGGACGGCACCCGACGGCGTGCGCTGGCAGATCGCCGCCGCCCGCGCCCGTCTGGGCCTTTGAGGAGACAGGGCATGCCCAAGATCGTTCTCGCCCTTCTCGTCGTCTCCCTCGCCCTCGGGGCTTGCGGACGGCGCGGCGTCCCCGTCCATCCCGACACCGGGCAGCAGGCCCACGGCATGCCGGACAGCGTCCACCCGACCACCGGGACCGATCCCGGCCGCGACTACGGCGGCAGCGACGTCAACTATCCGATTCCGCGCCCCGGCCCGGCGAAGTGAGGGCGGCGCGATGAATCATTTCGACTACCGCGACGGCCGATTGTTCGCCGAGGGCGTCTCCCTCGAAGCGATCGCCGCCGCCGTGGGCACGCCCTTCTACTGCTATTCGACGGCGACGCTGGAACGCCATTTCCGCGTCTTCGCCGAGGCCTTCGCCGACCAGAAGGCGCTGGTCTGCTTCGCCCTCAAGGCCAATTCCAACCAGGCGGTGATCGCCACCCTGGCCCGCCTCGGCGCCGGGGCCGACGTCGTCTCGGGCGGCGAACTGGCGCGGGCGCTGGCGGCGGGCGTGCCGGCGAACCGGATCGTCTTCTCGGGCGTCGGCAAGACGCCGGTCGAAATGGCGGCGGCGCTCGATGCCGGCATCCATCAGTTCAACGTCGAATCGGAGCCGGAGCTGGAACAGCTCTCGGCCGTCGCCGCGTCCAAGGGGGCGGTGGCGCCGATCACCATCCGGGTCAACCCGGATGTCGACGCCAAGACCCACGCCAAGATCTCGACCGGCAAGGCGGAGAACAAATTCGGCATCGCCTGGGAACAGGTGCGCTCGGTCTATGCGCGGGCGGCGGCCCTGCCGGGGGTGCGGGTGGTCGGCGTCGACGTCCATATCGGCAGCCAGCTCACCGCGCTCGAGCCCTTCGAGGCGGCCTTCCGCAAGGTCGCCGAACTGGTGCAGGCGCTCCGTGCCGACGGCCACAAGATCGACCGGCTCGACCTCGGCGGCGGCCTCGGCATTCCTTACGAGGAAAACCGCCTGGTGCCGCCCGCGCCCGAGCATTATGCCGACATCGTGAAGCGCGCGACGGGCCATCTCGGCTGTGGCATCATCCTGGAGCCCGGGCGTCTGATCGTCGGCAATGCCGGCGTTCTGGTGACCCGCGTCCTCTATGTGAAGAAGGCGACGGCCAAGACTTTCGTGATCGTCGACGCGGCCATGAACGACCTGATCCGGCCCACCCTCTACGACGCCTATCACGGCATTTTGCCCGTGGTGGCGGCGCCGGCCGATGCCCCGGTGGCGCCGGTCGACGTGGTCGGCCCGGTCTGCGAGACGGGCGATTTCATCGCTCTCGACCGGCCGCTGCCGGTGGCGAAACAGGGTGATCTGCTGGCCGTGCTCTCGGCCGGGGCTTATGGCGCCGTCATGGCCTCGACCTACAACACCCGGCCGCTGATCCCGGAAGTGCTGGTCAACGGCGACGATTTCGCC
>NZ_JBAZKR010000144.1:0-7801 GCF_041650655.1 Zavarzinia sp. | reverse complement strand
ATCGAGATGAAGGCGGCCGTGGAGGGGCAGGCGGCGGCCAGTTCCTCGAAGATCAGGGCGGCGTCGATCCGGGCGAGGCCCGACCCACCCACGTCGTCGCGCACATAGATGCCGCCGAAACCGAGCGCCGCCGCCTCGCGCAGCACCGGGATCGGCAGTTCCTTCCGCTCGTCCCAGCCGGCGGCCGCCTCCATCATGCGGTCTTCGGCGAAGGCGCGCGCCGTGTCGCGAAAGGCGCGCTGGTCTTCGGTCAGCTCGAAATTCATGGGTCCTCCCGGTTGCCGGGAACTCTAGGGCGGGGGGAACCTGTGTCAACTCCGGGGGCACGCAGAACCATTGTGCGGGTCTGCACCCCCTTGCACCGAAAGGCCGACGGGATTACTGGACTTTCTCCTGTTTTCGGAAGGCGTGCCATGGCTACCCCGTTCCCGTCGCCCCAAGGCTTCCCCACCACCCGCCTGCGCCGCCTCCGCGCGCAGGACTGGTCGCGCCGCCTGGTGGCCGAACATCTGCTGACGGTCGACGACCTGATCTGGCCGATCTTCGTGACCGACGGCGAGACGGCGGGCCAGGAAGTCGCCTCCATGCCGGGCGTCGTCCGGCGCGACGTCGACGGCGCGGTGAAGGCGGCGGAAGAGGCGGCGAAACTGGGCATTCCGGCGCTTGCCCTGTTCCCCCAGACCGATCCCGACCTGAAGGACCCGATCGGCAGCTATGCCCTCGACGCGCAGAACCTGGTGTGCCGGGCCGTGCGGGCGATCAAGGCGGAGAAGCTGCCGGTCGGCCTGATCTGCGACGTGGCGCTCGATCCCTATACCAGCCACGGGCACGACGGCGTGCTGCGCGAAGGCGTGATCGTGAACGACGAATCGGTGACCCTGCTGGTCCGCCAGGCCCTGGTGCTGGCCGAGGCCGGCGCCGACGTGGTGGCGCCGTCCGACATGATGGACGGGCGCATCGGCGCCATCCGCCGCGGGCTGGACGATTCCGGCTTCCAGGACGTGATGATCTGCGCCTATGCCGCCAAATATGCCTCGGCCTTTTACGGCCCCTTCCGCGATGCCGTGGGCTCGGCCAGCAACCTCGGCCAGGGCGACAAGCGCACCTACCAGATGTCGCCCGCCAATACCAACGAGGCCCTGCGCGAAGTCGCCTTCGACCTCGCCGAAGGCGCGGACATGGTGATGGTGAAGCCGGGTATGCCCTATCTCGACATCGTGCGCCGGGTGAAGGACGAATTCGGCGCGCCGACCTTCGCCTATCAGGTCTCGGGCGAATACGCGATGCTGAAGGGCGCCGCCCTGAACGGCTGGCTCGACGGCACCAAGGTGATGATGGAAAGCCTGCTCGCCTTCAAACGCGCCGGCGCAGACGCGATTCTCACCTATTTCGCGCCCGAGGCGGCGAAGCTGCTGAAGGGACTCTGATCAGATCCGGCGGATGGGGCCCGGGTAGCGGGCCACCTGCTCGTCGGCGGTGAGCAGGGTGATGCCTTCGACCGTGGCCTGGGCGACCAGCAGGCGGTCGAAGGGATCGCGATGCAGAAGCGGCAGGCTGGCGGTCAGCAACGCGTGTTCGCCGGTAATCGCCAGTTCCTCGTATCCCGCCTCCAACAGCCGGCGGCGCAGGACTTGCGGCTGGACGGTGAAATCAGGCCGCCCCAAGCTGCTCTTGATGGCCGCTTCCCAAAGGCTCGCCGCGCTGTAGACGAGGTCGTTGTCGGCCGATGCTAGCAGCGACAACGCGTTGGATGATAGGCGCTGCGGCTCCGCGGCCGCCCACAGCAGCACATGGGTATCGAGCAGCAGCCTCACTTGGCGGCGCCGAACATCTCGGCGATCTCGTCCGCAGCCCAGCGGTCGAAATCGTCCGGTACCGTGAATTCGCCGGCCATGAAGCCGATCCGCCGCGTCGTGCTGGCGCTCGTCCCTTCGAGGGCCGTCACCTTCACCATCGGTCGCCCCGCCTTGGCGATGACGAAGGATTCGCCCTTGGCCGCTTCCTCGACGAGGCGGGACAGGTGGGTCTTGGCGTCGTGGATATTGACGGTGCGCATGGTGTGCCTCAGTAAACTAAGTTCTCTTAGTTTATCCTGCCGCCCATTGAATTCAACGCCCCACTTCGGCCAGCTTCCCCGGATCGGTCAGGATCACCGCGCCGTAGCGGCGTTCGACGAGGCCGGCGTCGGCCAGGCGGCGGAGGGCCTTGTTGGCGCTTTGGCGCGAGATGCCGGTGGTCGCGGCGAGCTGTTCCTGGCTGACCTCGACCACGGCGCCGGGCAGGGGATCGCGCGCGCTCTCGCCGACGGCCATCATGATCAGCACGCGGGCGATCCGCACCGGGGCGGTCTCGGCCGCCATTTCCTCGAGGAAGCGCATGGCGATGCGCAGGTGGCTCGACAGGATCAGGGCGAAATTCCGCCAGAAGCGGGGTTCGGCCTCGACGATCGCGAAGAAGGCAGGCGCCGGCAGGAAGAGGATCGCCGACCGGTCGACCGCCACCACGGTCTGGAGCCTGGGCTTGCCGTCGAACAGGGAGACTTCGCCGAACCAATCCACCGGCTCGGTGATCCAGGTGCCGACCTCGCGCCCGTCACGCTGGTAGTTGACGAATTTCAGCCGGCCCGAGAGCAGGGCATAGAGCCCGTCCGGCGCATCGCCCAGGGCATAGACATTTTCCCCCGGCAGGCGTTCGATGAGGCGTGCACCCGCCAGCACCTGCCGGCGCAGGTCGTCCGGCTGATCGGCGAGCCAGCCGCGGGCGGCGAGCAGGCGGGCGGCACGGTCGAAGTCGAGGCGCATGGGCTTCCCGAGCGAAGTGTCAACTTGTTGACATTCTAATCCGGCGCCATCGCGTACAAGAGAAAAACAGCAACGGACAATGGGGAGGAGAGCCTATGTCGACCGTCGCCTTGAAGAAGTCGGGCCAGAGCGTGCGCGATCAGGTGAGCCCGGAGGAATGGGCCGTCCGTGTCGATCTCGCTGCTGCCTACCGCCTGGTCGCCCTGCACGGCTGGGACGACATGATCTTCACCCATATCTCGGCCCGGGTGCCCAATTCGGACCACCACTTCCTGATCAACCCTTACGGCTACATGTTCGAGGAGATCACGGCGTCGAGCCTGGTGAAGGTCGATCTGGACGGCAACATCCTGATGGACACCGAGTACTACATCAATCCGGCAGGTTACACGATCCATTCGGCCGTCCATGGCGCGCGGGAAGAGGCGGGCTGCGTCCTGCATCTCCACACCGATGCCGGCGTCGGCGTATCGTGCCAGGAACAGGGCCTGCTGCCGATCAGCCAGAACGCCCTGACCGTGATCGAGGACGTCGCCTATCACGCCTATGAGGGCATCGCCCTGAACCTCGACGAGCGGGAGCGCCTGGTGGCCGACATCGGCACCAAGAACATGATGATCCTGCGCAACCACGGCACGCTGGCGATCGGCACCAATGTCGCGGAAGCCTGGACCCGCATCTTCTTCCTGGAACGCGCCTGTTCGCAGCAGATCGCAGCCCTTTCCGGCGGTGGCAAGATCGTCGTCCCGCCGGAGAGCGTACAGCGCACGACGATGGACCAGGGCCGGGGCCTCGCCGGCACCGCCGTGCTGTCGTGGCCCGGGCTTCTGCGCAAGCTCGACCGCCTCGACCCTTCCTTCCGCTCGTAAGGGAGAGAGGTCATGGCGCACGACGGCGGCACCGAGATCCCGACCGCCCGCTTCCATCGCATGGAAGACGGCACGATGGACGACTGGGGCAGGATCATCGCTTGTGAACTGCCCTTCCAGGCCAAGCAGGCCGGTCGCCTGCTCGACCACCTGAAGCTCCTGAAGGACGAGGTCGGCGGCTTCGCCATCGACCGGCTGGAACACAGCCTGCAATCGGCGACCCGCGCCCATCAGGCGGGACGGGACGAGGAATATGTCGTCTGCGCCCTGTTCCACGACATGGGCGACATGCTGGGCAGCTTCAACCACGCCGACATCGCGGCGGCGGTGCTGAAGCCCTTCGTCTCCGAGCAGAACCACTGGATGGTGGAAAAGCACGGTATCTTCCAGGGTTACTACTTCTTCCACTTCCTGGGGCTCGACCGCGACATGCGGGAGAAATTCCGCGGCCATCCGAACTTCGAATACACCGCGGAATTCTGCGAGAAATTCGACCAGAACTGCTTCGACCCGAATTTTGAATCGATGCCGCTCGAAGCCTTCCGCCCGATGGTGGAACGGGTGATCTCGCGCCCCCGCCGCAGCATCTACATGAAGGGCGAGTGATCGAGGCCGCCCCTCTGTTGACGTCATGGCCGGGCGAAGCCCCGGCCATCGACGAGAACACCGAGCCGGGCGGATAGACGTGGATCGCCGGGCCGAGCCCGGCGATGACGATCGAGTGTTGTGTGCGGCTTCAGCGAAATGGCCCGGATTCCGTCAGGGAATCCCCGTCGGCCGCGCTCCGGCATAAGTCGGATGGGCCGCCGAGCATCACGCCGCCGGTGTCGGGTCCGGCACCGGCTCGCCGGCGGTCAGTTTCAGCGGCACCACGCCGGCGAAGACCGGCCAGCCCATGTCTTCGGCATCGTCGACCGGCGGGCCGGCGCGGAACTTGGCGACCGCTTCCGTGAGCGGCAGTTCCAGCACGGTGGTGATCGCCACTTCCTTCACCGTGACCGGGCGGAGCTGGTCCCAGCGCCCGGGGGTCAGCCTCTCGGTCAGGCCGCGTAGCGCCTCCAGCTTGGCCTCGTGGCCCTCGATCACCCGGGCCGTGCCGAAGACGGTGACCGAGCGGTAATTCATCGAATGGTGGAAGGCGCTCCGCGCCAGCACCAGCCCGTCCAGCAGCGTGACGGTCAGGCAGAGGGGCACGCCCTCGGCCAGCGTGGTCATGAAATGCCCGACCGACGAGCCATGCACGATCACCTTGTCGCCCAGCCGCGCATAGGCGGTGGGCAGCACCACCGGCGTTCCATCGGTGCCGGCGAAGCCGATATGGGCGACCAGGCCTTCGTCGAGGATCGCCTCCACCGCGGCGCGGTCGTAGGTGGCGCGCTTGGGCAGGCGGTGCACCGTGGTGCGCTCGGTACGGGGAAAGGACGAGACGGGCATATCGGTCATGGCTACCTCCTGTGGCCGAGCTTGCGCTGATCTTGGCTCTGTCAGAAGATCCAAGCTCTCAAAGCTGATGGGGCCAAGATGTTCGCGGACTTGGGGCGCGGGTTGGATCGTTCCGGGGCGGCGCCGCTCGCCCAGCAAGTCTATGAGGCGATCCGGGCGGCGGTGCTGTCGGGCCGCCTGGCGCCGGGCGACCGCCTGCCGGCCAGCCGGGCGGCGGCGGATCTGCTCGCGGTCGGCCGCAATACGGTGACCGCGGCCTACGAGCGCCTGGCGGCGGATGGTTTCGTCGAAGCCAAGGGGGCGGCCGGTACCGCGGTGGCGCGGATCGACCCCGCCTTGCTGCGCCGGCGCGACCTCGCCCCGGCCGGCACGCTGTCCGCCCGCGGGCGGGCGCTCGCCGGCATCGAGCGGGGCCAGCCGGTCGCCGCCTCGCCCTTCGTGCCCGGGCTGCCGGCCCTCGACCTCTTTCCGGGCGAACTCTGGGCCCGGCTGATGGCGCGGCGGCTGCGCCAGTCCAAGGCGGAGCTTTTCGGTTTCGAGCATCCGGGCGGCTGGCCGCCCTTGAAACAGGCGATCGTCCGTCACATTGCCGCCCTGCGCGGCATCGTGGTGGCGCCGGAACAGGTGTTGGTCACGACCGGGGCCCAGGGCGGGCTCGACCTCGTGGCCAGGCTGCTGTGCGACGTGGGTGATCCCGTCTGGATCGAGGAGCCGGGCTATCTCGGTGCGCGCGGAGCCTTCGTCGCCGCCGGGCTCCGCCTCGTGCCGGTGCCGGTCGACGGCGAAGGGATCCGGGTCGAGGCCGGGCAGGGGAGCGGCGTCCGGCCCCGACTCGTCTATGTCACGCCGTCCCATCAATATCCGACCGGGGTCGCCCTCACCCTGGCGCGCCGGCTCGCCCTGCTCCAGGCGGCGGAGGCGGCGGACGCCTGGGTGCTGGAGGACGATTTTGACGGCGAATTCCGCTTCGAAGGGCCGCCGCTCGACCCGCTCTTCAACCTGGCGCCCAGCGGCCGGGTGATCTATCTCGGCACTTTCGGCAAGGCGCTGGCACCGGCCTTGCGCGTCGGTTTCGCCGTGCTGCCGGCGGAACTGGCCGCAGTGGCGGCGCGGGTGATCCGCCACACCGGCCAGGCGCCGCCGCTGATCGTGCAGGCGGTGCTGGCGGATTTCGTGCTGGAGGGCCATTTCGCGGCCCATCTGCGCCGCCTGATGACCGTCTACGGCGAACGCCGCGCCGCCCTGATCGAGGCCTGCGAGCGCCGCCTCGCCCCCTTCGGCCGGGTCCAGCGTTCGGAGGCGGGGATCCAGCTCGCCCTTCGCCTGAACGGGATCGATGACGCTGTTGCGGCACGCGCCGTCGCTGCCGCCGGCATCGTGGCGCCGGCCCTGTCGCGCGCCTGCCTGGAGACGCCGCAGGTCTCGGGTCTCCAACTGGGTTTTGCCTGCGTGCCGGTCCCGGCGATCGATCCCGCCGTGGCGCGACTCGCCGAAGCACTCAGGTCACTGGTGTGATCGGCGCGGTTCCGCGCTTCAGTACCGCGTCGAGATTGTCGATCGCGCACATGCCCATGGCCGTTCGCGTCTCGACCGTGGCCGAGCCGATGTGGGGCAGGGCGAAGACATTGGGAAGCCTGCGGTAACGGGGATCGAGCGCCGGCTCGCCCCGGAAGACGTCGAGACCGGCGGCGAACAGGCGGCCGGTCCGCAGCGCCTCGATCACGGCGTCGTCGTCGACCAGATCGCCCCTGGCGGAATTGACCAGGATGGCGCCGGGCGGCAGCTTCGCCAGCGCCGCGTGATCGATGATGTTGCGCGTCTCCGGTGTCGAGGCGGCGGTCAGGGCGAGGATGTCCGAGACCGCGAGGAGCCGGTCCAGCGTATCGTGATAGGTGGCACCCTGCTCCTGCTCGGGCGATGCACGGCGGCGGTTGTGATAATGGATCTCCAGCCCGAAGGCGCGCGCCCGCTTCGCCACTGCGGCACCGATCCGGCCGAGACCGAGGATGCCGAGCCGGCGCCCGGCGAGATCGACGCCGAGCAGCCCAGTCGGCGACCAAGTGCCCCAGCGGTCCTCCCGGATCAAGGCCATGGCTTCGGTGGCGCGCCGGGCCGCCCCCAGGATCAGCAGAAGCGTGAGGTCGGCGGTCGCCTCGGTCAGCACGCCCGGCGTATTGGTGACCGCCAGGCCGCGCGCCGTGGCGGCGCCGACATCGATATGGTCGAAGCCGACCGACATGGTGGCGATGATGCGGAGCGAGGCGGGCAGGGTGGCGATCGTGGCCGCGTCGAGCCTTTCGGTCAGGGTGACCAGCATCCCGCTGCAGCCCTCGGCGGCGGCAAGCAGGGCGGGCATTGGGTGGGGCCCGTCGCCGGGCAGCCGACGCGGGGCGAAATCGGCGTCCAGCCGGGCCTCGCAGGCGTCGGGCAGGCGGCGGGCGACCAGGATCGAGGGTTTGGCCGTCATCACGGTGGCAGTCTGGCAACAGTGGCGGTGCGACCGCAAGTCCAACATCGGCCGCATTCTTGTCGCCGGATGATACATGTCATATTTGCAAGACACCCGATTCGGGTGGGAGGTCGAAAAAGGCATGTTGCGGCGGGCCCTGGTATTGACGACCGTGCTGGTCGGGTTGTTCTTCCTTGCCCGTTGGGCATTCGTGGACGGCGAAACCAGTGTCGCCGTGA
>NZ_JBAZKR010000143.1:0-8009 GCF_041650655.1 Zavarzinia sp. | reverse complement strand
CCGCCTCCGCCCCGTGGACCGGCGGGAGCGGCGTCTGTGCGCCGACCCCTCCCACGACGAACACCGCGACAAGTCCTGCAATCAACACCCTCATTCGTAGCTCCCGGAAAATGCCAGCTGCCTACCAGTCTGCTGGTCCATTGCGAACCGCGCCTCGCAGCTCCGCGATTGCATGCGCTCGTCGTGCTCTTGGGCGAAATGCACGTCAACCGACGCGGAAACCGTGGCCCCTCCAGGGTCGAGCCGGGCAGCAGCCCCCAAAATCATTCGTCTCAGGCGATCGCCTGCCATATATGTCATTGGATCCTCCGCCGAAAACATGGATTCAAACACTCGGGATCTCCCCGCCGAGACTGCACCACCCGGCAAGTTTCGCGATGCAAACTCGCGAGGTGCCGACGATGCTACCATTCTATGGAGAGCCAGCCAACACTCGGTCCGCTACGCGGCCATCTCGCAACGCTACGCAGATAAGCCCGTCACTGCCAAGTCTATGGGCGGTTGAACGACTCGAGCGCCTCGCGAGCCCGCAACAAAGCGCGGCCGGCGGCGCCCATCGTCATTTCCCATGGCCTGCGTCCGCGCGATTGCGGCTGCTGCACCGCGCTCAAACCTGCGACACCCAGCACCGCGACAAGCGCGTCACCGCTGCGCTCGTCCAAATCGGCAACCGGAGGCTGCGTGAATGTCAGCACCATCGCCGCTTCCTCGGCCAGATTCTGCTCGCCGCCGACTTGTGCCGTGGAATCGCCACCATCGTTCTGGTGCCGTATCCAGTTATGAGCCGGCAGGAAGGATATCGTCACCACGCCTGAGCTGAACAGCTCATGGAACACGAAGTTGTCGAACAGGTGCGCCGGCTGCGAGACCAGGCTGAGGTCGAACACATTCTGGAACACGGTGACGTCGAGCAGGGGCTCAAGCCGCAGGAGTTCGCTGAGTCGATCCGGCACAACGGTCACATACCCCGGCAGGTCTCTCAGCAGAGCGGCGGCCGTCTGTTTGTCCCCATCCTCGCCGGACAGCGCATTGAAGGACTTGAACATCGCCTCGGTGACCAGATCCTGTGTGTCGCTCTCGATGCTCGTGACCAGGCCGTTTTGCAGGGTAACTGCCACGTTGCCGCCGAACAGCAGGTCCTCGTCCAGCGTGCCGTAGAGCAGGTCCTCTCCCTGCCCGCCGATCAGGATGTCGGCGCCCGTGCCGGCGTTGAGCGTGTCATTGCCGCCGAACAGCGTGTCGACCGACTCGATCAGCACGTTCGCGCCGCCGCCCGCGTAGGTCACGCTGCCGCCGTCGCCGAACAGGATGTCGTTGCCGCCGGCGCTGGTCACCAGGTCGGAGAACGCGCCGCCCATGGCCACGTCGTTGCCGGCGCCGGTGGCGAGCGTGTCGTTGCCGCCGAGCAGCGGGTCGCTGGTGATCGCCTGGACCAGGTTTCCGCTCGCGTCGTTGACAACGGCACCGTTGTCGCCGAACACGATGTCGGCACCGCTGCCGGAGGTCACCGTGTCGGCTCCCACTCCGCCGAATACGATGCTGTTGCCGTCGCCCGCGTCGATGACGTCGTCGCCGCCGGTCGCCGCGACCGTGTCCGTCGTCTGGATCAGCGTCGGCACTGCGTCGGTGTAGTCGATCATGCCGTTGTCGCCGAACACGGTGTCGTTGCCGGCGCCCGTGGCCAGCGTGTCGGCGCCGAAGCCGCCGACGACGATGTCGTTGCCCGTGGTCGTGGTGATGACGTCGTTGCCGCCATCGTCGAGCTGGATGCTCTGCACCAGCCCCAGCGTGATCGGCTGGCCGGCCATCTGCGGCGCGTCCACCGTGTCGGCGAGGATCAGGCCGCTGTCGCCGATCACCAGGTTGTCCCCGCTGCCCGCGTCGATGACGTCGTCCATGCGGCCGCCGATGACGATGTCGTCGCCCGCGCCCGTGAGGATCGTGTCGGCGCCGCCGTAGGCGGTCGTCGAGGTGCTCGTGATCGAGTCGATGTCGGCCGAGTTGCCGTCGGTGGTCACGTAGTCGACCTGCCCGTCGTCGCCCAGCACGATGTCGGCACCGACGCCGGTGGCGATCGTGTCGTTGCCGTTGCCGCCCACGACGATGTTCGTGCCGTCGCCCACCACGATCACGTCGCCGCCGCCGAGCGCCGGGTCGGTCGAGCCAAACTGCGTCAGCAGCGCACCGGCATCCCAGTTCACGAACCCGTTGTCGCCGATCACGATGTCGTTGCCCCCGTTCTGGCCGACGGCGACGCCGGCGAGCGGATCGGCCGCCGCGGCGACCGGCACGTAGGCCGGCGCGGCGGCCGATCCGGTGTTGTCGAGGGTGGTCAGCGTGCCGTCGCTCGCGCCCAGCACCACGTCCAGGAGGCCGTCGCCGTTCACGTCGGCGACCGCAGGCGCGCTCAGGCTGCCGACATCGATGCCGTCAAACGGATTGGCCGTGCCGGTCTGCGCGACGAAGACTGGGGCCGTGGCCGGGCCGGTGTTCTCCAGGTACGCCAGCGTGCCGTCGCTCGCGCCCACCACGACGTCCAGCAGGCCGACGCCGTTCACGTCGGCGAGTGCCGGCGCGCTCACCGTGCCCACGTCGATGCCCGCGAAAGGATTCGCCGCGCCGGTCTGCTCGACGAAGGCCGGGGCCGTGGTCGCGCCGGTGTTCTCGAGGAAGTGCAGCGTGCCGTCGCCCGCGCCCACCACGACATCCAGCAGGCCGTCGCCGTTCACATCGCCGACGCTCGGCGTGCTCACGGTGCCCACGCCGATGCCGTCGAACGGATTGGCCGCGCCGGTCTGCTCGACGTAGGCAGGCGCGCTCGCCGTACCGGAGTTCATCAGGTAGTGCAGCGTGCCGTCGCCCGCGCCCACCACGGCATCCAGGTCGCCGTCGCCATCGAGGTCCGCGAAGCTCGGCGCCGCCGCCGTGCCGACGTCGATGCCGTCGAACGGATTCGCCGCCCCGGTCTGCTCGACGTAGACCGGCGATGCGGCCGTGCCGGCGTTCACGTAGTAGCGCAGCGTGCCGTCGCCCGCGCCCACCACGGCATCGAGCAGGCCGTCGCCGTTCAGGTCGGCGAAGACCGGCGCGGTCAGCACGGCCGCGGGCGTCGCCGCCGGGTCGTTGACATGGTCGGCGCCCAGGCCCGCCATGACGATGTTGTCGCCGCCGCCGGTCACGATGGTGTCGTCCCAGGCAAGCGGGTTGCCGAGCGGGTCGGCCGCCGTGGTGTCGGTGGTCGTCGCGCCGGTGAGCACCGCCGCACCGCCTGCAGCCAGCGTGAAGTCGAACACGCCGTTGTCGCCCATGATGAGGTCGTTGCCGGCGCCCCCCGTCACCGTGTCGGCGCCCGCGCCGGCCATGATCAGGTTGTTGCCATCGCCGGCGAGGATGGTGTCGTTGCCGCCGGTGCCGCTCGCGCCGTCGGTGGTCATTGCCTGCTGCAGCTGGTCCGTGCCCGGGTAGTAGGTCACCAAGCCGTTGTCGCCCAGCAGGATGTCGACGCCCCCGCCCGCCAGGATCGTGTCGTTGCCGAAGCCGCCGACCACGATATTCGCGCCGCCGCCGACCACGATCACTTCGTCGCCGCCGAAGCCCGGCTGCGTGCTGGAGAACGAGGCGATCACGCCGTTGATGTCCCAGGCGACCTGGCCGTTGTCGCCGATGACGATCTCGTCGCCCGGGCTCGGTACGGCCGTCGGCGACACCGCGGGGTCGTTTACGTGATCGGAGCCCACGCCGGCCAGCACGATGTTGTCGCCCGCGCCGGTGACGATGGTGTCGCCCCAGGCCGGCTGGTCGACCACGTCGGTGCTGATTGCCGCGGTGAGGATCGCCGCGCCGGTGCCGTCGGTCGTGAAATCGAACAGGCCGTTGTCGCCGAGGATCAGGTCGTCGTCCACGCCGCCCGTGATCGTGTCTGCGCCCACGCCGCCCGCGACGATGTTGTCGCCGTCGCCCGCGAGGATGCTGTCGGCCGCGCCGAGCGCCGGCAGCGTGGTCATGACCTGGCTCAGCTCGCCGGTCGGCATCCAGTTGATCTGGCCGTTGTCTCCGATCAGCAGGTCGACGCCCGCGCCCGCGGTCACGGTGTCGCTGCCCACGCCCGCCAGCACCAGGTTGCCGCCCTCGCCGGCGGCGATGGTGTCGTTGCCGCCCGTGTTGTTGAGCACGCCGGTGGATTGCACGCGCAGCAGATCGGCCGTGCCCGTGGTGTAGAGGGCCGCGCCATTGTCGCCGAGCAGGATGTCGGCGCCCGTACCCGCGACAATCGTGTCGTCGCCGAAGCCGCCCACCACGACGTTAGCGCCGTCGCCCGCGCTGGTGGTGCCGACGACGATCACGTCGTTGCCGCCCGCGCCCGTGCTCGTGTTCTCGTAGTAGGCAAGCGCGCCGCCCGTGCCGCCCGCCACGAGGTCGAGGTCGCCGTCGCCGTCCAGATCGGCGAAGCTCGGCGTGCTCTGGGTGCCGACGTCGATGCCATCGAACGGATTGGCCGCGCCGCTGCGCTCGACGTACACCGGCGCCACGCCGGTGCCCGTGTTCTCGAAGTACCCGAGCGTGCCGTCGCTCCGGCCGAGCACCAGGTCGAGGTCGCCGTCGCCGTCCACGTCGGCGAAGGCCGGCGTGGCCTGCGTGATCGGGTTGGCCGGCGTGCTCGGCATGCCGGCGCCGATGCCGTCTAATGGATTGGCCGCGCCGGTCTGCGCCTGGAACACGGGCGCCGCGTCGCTGCCCGTGTTCTCGTAGTAATCCAGCGTGCCGTCGCTCTGCCCGACCACCAGGTCGAGGTCGCCGTCGCCGTCGAGGTCCGCCAGCACCGGCGTGCTCTGCGTGCTCGGGTTGAGCGGGTCGACGACCACCACGCCGGCGAACGGATCGGCCGCCCCCGTGACCGCGACGTAGACCGGCGCCGCACCGGTGCCGGTGTTCTCGAAGTAGGCGAGCGTGCCGCTGTCGCCGCCCACCACGAGGTCGAGGTCGCCGTCATGGTCCAGGTCGACCAGGCTCGGCGTACTCTGCGCGCCGACATCGATGCCGGCGAACGGACTGACCGCGGCCGCGGCGTACAACGGCGCGGTCGAAGTGCCCGTGTTCACGTAGTAGGCGAGCGTGCCGTCGGACTGGCCGACCACGAGGTCGAGGTCGCCGTCGCTGTCGAGGTCGCCATAGGCGAGCGTGCCGTTGACGCCGGTACTCACGCCGCCCACCGGATTCGCCGGGCCGGCGGCCGGCGTGTAGCTCACCTGGCCGGCGCTCGCGCTGCCGAACGACACCGGGTTGCCGAGGCTGTCCCACGTGAAGTAGCCGTTGTCGCCGATGACGATGTCGCTGCCGGCGCTCGGCGTGGCGCCCAACGAGACCGCCGGGTCGTTGACGTGGTCGTCGCCCATGCCGGCGAGCACGACGTTGTCGCCGTCGCCCGTGACGATCACGTCGCCCCAGGTCGGCTGGTCGAGCGTGTCGGTGGTCTGCGCGCTCGTGAGGATCGCCTGGCTGGCGCCGTTGGTCGTGAAGCCGAACATGCCGTTGTCGCCCAGGATCACCTCCGCGCCCGCGCCGGTGCTGATCAGGTCGGCGCCCGCGCCGCCGACGACGAGGTTGTCGCCCTCGCGGCCGTCGATCGTGTCGTTGCCGCCCACCAGCGGGAAGGTGCTCTCGAACAGGTCCGGATTGCGCACCGCGCCGTCGGTGAAGTCGCCCGGCCCGCCGTTGCCCAGCACCTCGAGGATCACGCCGGTGTTCGGCACGCCGCCCACGTACTCGTAGCTCACGATCTGGCCGCGGTCGCCGAACAGCATGTCGCGTCCCGAGCCGCCGACGATCGTGTCGTCGCCCTGGCCGCCGAAGACGATCAGGCCCGCGGTCGATTCGTAGGCGCCGGCCGGGCCGTTCGCCGGGTTGTTGCCCGCGCCCAGCACCGTGTCGATGTCGCTGATGCCCGGGTAGGCGCTCGCCGGGTAGTCGTTCCACGGGCCCTGCGTGTTGAGCACGAACACGCCGTCCTGGCCGGCCGTGAGGTTCACGCCCACCGTGTCGTCGCCGAGGCCGGTGTTGAGGGTGGTGATCGTGCGCACGCCCGCCTGGTCCGCGGCGCCGTCCACCCAGATCGTGTCCGCGCCGAAGCCGGTCCAGAGCGTCACGCCGCCGCCGAAGTTGCCCGGCGTGGGCGCCGCAGGCGCGGCCTGGAAGGTGATCAGGCCCTGCGCCATGTCGACCCAGCCGAAGCTGTTGTCGCCGCCCGTGAGGCCGGTGATCGCGATCTCGGCGCTCGCCGGCGCGCCCGCGACCGTGCCGACCTGGTCGGTGAGGACGATGTCGCCGTTGTCCAGCGTGCCCGCCTCGCCGCTGATCAGCAGGCGGTTCTGGCCCGTGCCCGCGTCGATGTTGAGCGCGCCGCTGATGTCGCGCAGGTTGCCGGTCAGGAAGTCGACCGGCGCGCCGACCGCGGCGTTCGCGGCCGAGGACACGTAGAGCGCGTCGTCGCCGGCGCCCGTGTCGATGCTGGTGGTCGCCGTCGTGCCCCTTACGTTGAGCACGTCGTCGCCCGCGCCGAGCCGCAGGCTGAGGTTCTCGATGTTGTAGTAGTTGATGCCGTCGATGCGCGTCGCGATCGTCGCGCTCGCCGCCTCGACCGCGAGCGGCTTCGGCGTGCCATTGGCGGCGAAGGTCGTCGTGAACACGTTGCCGGCGAGGTTGTCGATGTGCAGCACTTCGCCGTCGCTCGTGGCGTGGAATTCGGGCAGGCCGTCCGCGTTGATGAGCTCGGCCAGGTGGCGCGCGATCGAGGCCTGCGTATCGACCCCGGGGACCGTGTTGTAGGTGAAGCTGTGCGGCGTGCCGGCCGGCAGGCCCGCCAGCGCCGCGCTCGTGGCGCTCAGCAGCGTCACCGTCCAGGCCTCGCTGACCGTCTGCGACGGCTGGCCGGCCGGCTGGATGGCCGGCGTGGCCGAGAAGAGCGTGCCGTCGCGGCGCACGATTACCACGCTGTCGCCCTCGGCGACCGCGGCGAAGTCCGCATTCGCCGTCGCGTTGATCAAGGCGGCGAGGCCGAATGCGATCTTCGCCAGCGGATCGGTCGCGAGCAGGTCCGCCGCAAGCACCTGGTAGCTCAGCGTGACGGGCCCGGTGGCGCCGTCGTCCAGCGTGATCTGCCAGATCTCGTTGGTCGCCGGCGTGCCGTCGAGGTTCACCATCGCCTCGGTCGGCGTCGAGCGGTCGATGACCTGGACGCTGCCGGCATTCACCGAGTTGCGGCTGAGGCTGGTCGCGAACGTGCTGCCGTCGCGGTTGGCGACGACCAGTACCGCGCCGTCGCTGGTTGCCGTGAACACGTCGGCGGCGCCGGCGTTGATGCTCGCGGCAAGGCCGGCGGCGACGGCATCGAGCGTGGCGCCGCCCGAGAACGTATGCGTGGTGGTGATGCCGCGCAGCGTGATGCCGACGCTCCAGGTACCGCTGGCGGCGAGGCCGGTCGCCGCCAGGTCGACCGTCGTCGCGCGCGGCGCGGTGGCGTCGAGGACCGCCGTGCCGAGCGTGCTGCCGAGCGTAACCTCCGCCGCCGGCGCTTCGTTGGTGACCGGGTCGAGCGCCGTCTCGCGCGTGACCAGCGCGCGCGTGTCGATGTCGTCGATCTTCAGGTCGCGGTACGCGCCCTGCATCGTGATCAGGAATGTGTCGCCGATGCGCTGCACCGCGAAGTTGTCGGTGTAGGGCTTGGACGGATCGCGCGTGACGCGGTCGAACTCCGGATCGATGTCGATCGTCGAGCCGTTCGGGTTGAGGATCGGGCTCAGCGCCTTGTAGACGTCGATCGCGCTCGCGTTGTAGGCGATCGGCGCCGTGGTCCTCAGGTCGAAGCCGCCGCGTCCGTCCGGCACCTGGAACGAAATCGTGAACGTGCCGCCGGTGACGTTCGGGTTGATGGTCACCGTCTGCAGGTTGTTGACGCCCGCGTTGACCGTGGCGCCGTTGCGCACGGTGCCGGTGCGCAGGTCGACCGCCGCGTT
>NZ_JBAZKR010000142.1:0-8421 GCF_041650655.1 Zavarzinia sp. | reverse complement strand
CTGCTGCGCCGCCTGGTGCGCGGCCTGTTGTGCCGCCTGGGCGGCCTGCTGGGCACGCTGGGCCTGCTGCGCGGCGTCGTTGGCTTGACTCTGCTCGGCGGGAGTCAGGGCTTGGGTCGCCTGCTCGGCCGCCTTCTGTGCGGCGCGCTCGGCCTGGCGGGCGGCCTGCAGGGCGTTCTGCTCCGCGCGCCGGGCGAGGTCCCTGGCCTGCGCAGGATCGAGCTGAGATTGCTGTGCGGCCCGGAGCGCATCCTCGGCGGTCTGGCTGGCGGCGTCCGCGGCCTTCTGAGCGTGAACGGCCGCCTGATCACCGGGAGTCCGGCCCGCTTTCCGCGCCTGGGCTTCCTGCGCGAGTTGAGCGGCCTGATCGGCGGCCTGTTGAGCCTGGCGAGCCGCGTCTTCCGTTTGCTGCGCGTATTCCTGCGTCTGCTTCGCGGTCTTCTGCGCGTCCTGCACGGACTGGCGGGATTGCTGGACGGCCTGCAACGCTTTCTGCGACGTCTGTTGCGCCAACAGAGCGGACTTCCCGGCGGCTTGCCAGGCCTGGCCGGCAGCGTCGGCGGCCTGTCGCGCCTGCTCGGCGGCTTCCGGCTCGTTCTGTGCCGCCGCCTGTTCCGCGGCTTTTTTGGCGGCGCGTTCGGCGCTCCTGGCGAAGCGCTGTGCGACCTCGGCTTGTTCCTTCGCCTCAGCAGAGCGGCGCGCCGCCTGCTGGTCGCCTTGTGCGGCATCGAGAGCCTGGAGAGCGGCCGTCTCGGCTCCTTCGGCGACGGCTTCGGCCTTGCGGGCCGCTTCCGTGGCCTGTTCGACCGCGCGATCGAGCGGGTCTTTGCCCTGCGCGTACCGCACGGCCTCGGCCATCTCGGCGGCTCGGTCGGCAGCCGTGGCAGCGCTCTGTGCGGCCTGCTCGGATTGCTGTGCTGCTGCGGGATCGGCCTGTCCCTGAGCCGAGGTGACGGCCTTCTTGTACGCCTCCTCTGCGAACGCGGCGGCTTCCTGCGCGGCTTCTGCCGCCTCCTGCGCGTTCTTCGCGGCCGGCGGGTTCTGCTGAGCTTCCTGGCCGGCGGCCTGCGCGGCCTGCTGAGCCTGCTCGGCCATGCGCTTGGCCTGGTCGGCGCGGTTCATCGTCTCTGCACCGAAACGGACAGTCTCCTGCCGCGCCTGCTCGGCCTCCTGCTGGGCTTGGGTGACCGCCTGCTTGTTGGCGTTTTTGGCCGCGTCGTCCGCCTTCTGTCGAGCCAGCCGGAGCAGTTCGGCGGTCCTGGCGGCGTTTCTGGCGCTCTCGGCCGCCTGCCGGGCCAACTGAGCCGCCCGGTCGGCGCGGTCCGCAGCCCGATCAGCCGGATTCTCGCTCATGGCCCCTGCAGCCGATCGTGCAAGCTGAGCCGCTTCGACGGCGTTCTTGTACGCTAGCTCGGCCTGCAGTCTCGCGCCCTTGGCGGAGGCCTGGCGCTGTGGAACGGCGGGAACCACGGCTGCGTCTCTGGCGAGCTGGGCGGCGCTGCGGGCGTTCTGAGCAGCCTGAGCGGCCTTCTGCGCGGCCGCGGCGGCATCCTGCTGGGCGGCGGCATTGACCTTCTCTCCCGCCTGGCCGGCGGCGCGCTGAGCGGCCTGCTGCGCCTGTTGAGCGTGGGTCGCCGCCTGCTCGGCGGCGATGTTCGCCTGCTGCGCGGCCCGCTGAGACTTCGGGGGATTCCCTTCGGCATCGGCTTCCGCCTCGACGGCCTTCTCGGCGGCCTGGGCGCATTCTTGCGCGGCCTGCTGGGCTTTCTTCTCGGCTCGCTCGAACGGATCACCTGTCGCGGCCTGCGCCGCCATCTCCGCCGCGCGGAGCGCCGCCTGCGCCGCATCGAGGGCTTCGGCGGCTTTGCGGGCGGCCTCGTCGGGATTGTCCGCGGCCTCCTGTGCGGCGGCGGCCGAAGCTTCCGCAGACTTCGCCGATTGAGCGGCGGTCTCCTGAGATTCATCGAGAGCTTCCGCGTTCTTCCTGGCGTCGTCCTGTTCCTGGTATTCCTTGGCGGCCGCTTCGGTCTGCTGCGCGGCCAGGGCGGCCTTTTCGGCGGCGGCCTGAGTCAACAGCCGGGCGCTGCGCGCGGCGGCCTCCGCATCGGGCCGCATCTTCGCCTCCTGGGTCTGCTGAGCCGCGGCGTACGCTCGATCTGCCGCAAGCACAGCCGCCTGTTCCGCCTGTTGCGCCCTGCGGAGAGCCTTGTGAACGCTGCTTTCGCCCTTGGCAAGCTCGGATTGCCGCGCGGCGAAGGCGGCCTCGCGGGCCTTCTGCTCCGCTTCGCGGGCGGTGGCCTCGGCTTTCAGAGCGGCCTGTGCCGCCAGCGCCGGCTCGCTGGCCTGCGCCGCGGCGTAGTTCTCCTGGGCCGCCTGCGTTGCCTTCTCGGCCGCCTGGGTGGCCGCGTCGATCGCCTTCTGACTTTCCTCGGCGGCGCCCGCATCGGCTGCTTTCCGGTGCTGCTGGTTGGCAACGGCGGCGGCTCTCGCGGCCTGCGCAGCGAGTTCGGCAGCCTGCTGAGCCTTGCGGCTGGCCTCTTCCGCCGCTTGCCGGGCAATGCCGGGATCCCTGGCGGCGGATTGAGCGGAACTCCGGCTGAGGCCGGCGGATTCCTGAATCTCCTTCGCCGCCTCTTCCGCCTTCACGCGGGCCAGAGCCTCCGGCGAATTCTGAATCGCGGACAGTGCGTCGCGGGCGGCCCTGGCCGCATCGCGGGCGGCGCGCGCGGTTTCCTCGGCGCGGTGCGCCGCGCTGATGGCCGCTTCTTCGGCGGGCTTGGGTTTCTGCTGATCGAGACTGTCGACGGCGGTCTGCGCGTCCTGGGCGGCGCGGGCCGCCTCGTCGCCCGCTTCCTTCGCCCGCGCCGCGGCGGCCGTGATGGACTCGGCGACGAGCGGCAGGTTCTTCTGTGTCGCGTCCTGAGCGAGACGTTCCGCCGCGGACTGAGCCTGCTTCGCGTGGCGCCCGGCGTCGCGCGCCGCCTGGCGGGCGTCCTGCGCGAACTGGCGGGCGGCGTCGGGTTCCTGTGTTTGCGCGACGACTTGGGCGGCCTTATCCGCCGCCTTCAAGGCGTCGCGGCGCGCCTCCTCCGCCTTGCCGATGGTCCGCTCGACGGGCGTTTGCAGGTGTGCGTACTGAGCGTCCGCCGCCTTCCGGGCGGCCTCCTCCGCCAGTTCCGCCGCGTCCTTTGCGCTGGCCGTCGCGCGGGCGGCGTCTCGGGCGCGTTCCGCTACGCTTTCCGCGGCAGCGGCCCGGCGGGCAGCCAGGGCGGCGTCGTCCGCGCGCTCGGCGGACGTCCCCGCGGCCTGCGCCGCGTCCTTGATCTCCTCGACCTTCTGGAGCTGGGCCGCATTTTCCGGCGAGCCGGCGGGCTTCGTTCCGGCGAGAGCGGCCGTCTCCCTGGCCGCGCGCTCTGCCGTCCGGTTCGCCTGGCGCGCGTAGAGCGCGGCACTGGCGGCTTCCTTCGCGGCGACGGCGGCGGCTCGAACGGAGTCATCCGGCGCCGGCCGCGCGAGTTGAGCCGCCCCGTCCGCCTTCCGAGCCGCTTCGCGCGCGTGCTGAGCGGCTGACGCGGCCCGGTCAAAGGCCCGCTCAAGCGGGCTCTGTGTCATCGCCCGGCCGCCCTCTTCCGCCTTGCGGGCGGCGCTCATCGCCATCTGGCCGGCCTGAAGCGCGGATTGTCCGGCCTCGCGAGCCTGGTTCCGCCGCTGTTCGGCATCGGGCTGCTTCGCGGCCGCCAGAGCAGCCGCCGCCGCGGACCGCGCCGTCTCAGCGGCCTGAGCCGCCTTCTCGGCGATCTCCCTCGCGTCATCGGCCGCTTCCAGGTTGTCCGCTTTCTGCGCGGCCGCGGCGGCACTTTCAGCGGACTGAGCGGCCAGACCCGCCAGTGCGGCCGCCCGATCTGCCTGGCGGCTCGCGCGCCGGGCGGCGCTCACCGCCTCGACGGGATCGGATGCCGAGACATCCTGCGCCCGCCGGGCTTCCCGAACGGCGCGGTCGGCATGCTCTGCGGCCCAGACAGCCTGCTGGGTGGCCCGGTCGAAGTCGTTCGCCGCCTGCGCGAACACGGCCTCCTCCCCTCGTTCCGCCGCGGCAAGCGCGGCTTCGGAAGCCTCGCCGGCTTTCGAGTGCGCCTCCTCGGCGGCGGCGGCAAGCTGATCGGCCTGCAAGCCGGCGGCCTTTTCGGCGAGTGCGGCAGCCTCCTTGGCGGAGACCGCGGCCTTGCGAGCCTGCTGAGCCGCGGCCCGCGCGGCCTCGGCGGCCGGCTTGTCGCCGGCCTGATCACCCACCTGCGCCGCCTTCTCCGCCGCGATCCCGGTTGTCTGCGCAAACTGTGCTGCGGCCTCGGCCTCGGCGCGGGCTTCCTGGGCCGCACGCTGCGCGGCCTGGGGCTTATCGGCCGCGTGGAGTCCGGCCTCCAGCGCGAGGTCGGCGGCAGCGCGAGCGCGGGCCGCCGTGCGCAGCGCGTTGATGACCGACTCCTCGGCGGGGGTCGGCGGCTTCAGCGTACGCTGGGCCTTCTCCGCCGTCTGCGTCGCCTCGTCGGCCGTCCGCTTCGCCTGCTCCGCCGCCTGGATCGCCTTGTCCGGCGGGTCCTGTGGCCTCAAGGTCGCTTCCTGAAACGCTTCGAGAGCCCGCTCCTTCGTCTCCTTCGCAAGTTCGCGAGTGCGCAGGGCGGCGTTCCGGACATCCTCCGCCACCAGCGGGTTCCGCTCCTCGGCGCCGCGGGCCGCCACTTCCGCGTTCTGAGCTGCGCGTTCCGCCTCGCGAGCCGCCTCCGCCGCTCGAAGGGCCGCCAGCTTCTTCGCCATCTCCGGGCTGTTCACCTTGCTCAGTTCCTGCTGAACCTTCTCGGCCGCGTGCCGGAGCGCCTCGATCGTCTTCTGCCGCGCCTCCGCCGTGCCCAGGTCGCTCTGCGCCCGGTCGGCGGTTCTGGCGATCTGCTCGCGGAGCCGGTCGATGAACTTCCGGTGCAGCAGCAACGCGGCGTCGCGGGCCGTCTCGTGCTTCCTGGCCGTCTGCGCGAAATCCGGCTTCTCCGCCCCGGCATACCGCGCCGCATCGCCCACGAGGTTCTGCAAGCCCTCAAAATCCCGTCCCAGTTCGGGAACGGCATGCTGCGCCTGCTGCGTCATCTCCCCCGCGCGGACCTCCAGCCGCTTCACCGCGTCCGCCTGCTCCTGAAGCTGATCGCGCGGCGTGTCCGCGTTGAACTCCTTCCAGGCCAGTGCGCCGTCGTCCAGCTCGTCCGCCAGCGCCCGCAGGTCCTCCGCCAGGTCCAGCCCTGCCGCAATCTCCGCGATGTCCTTCGTCTTCTGAAATGCGTTCACGATTTCCTTCAGCTTCGCGATTGCCGCGTTGAGCCAGCCGAGCGTATCCTGCTCCCGGGTGATCGCCGCCTGACGGGACTTCGTCTTGTCCGCGCCCAGGAGGAGCGGGATTTCCGATTCGTCCTCGCCATAAGCGAATGGCGAGGCATCTTTCCAGCCGCCGAGGTGCGCCCCGGCGTAGTCGGCAGCGGTCACGGCCAGCCCGACCAGGTAGCCGGCCGCCCCCGCGTTCACGTTCAGCTTGCCGATCTGATCGGCGGCCTCGCCCCGGATGCCGCCCTGCGTCTCCTGAAGCGGCGCCACCTCGCGCGCCCGTGCGTCTTCGGCCGTCCTTCGCGTCGCTCCGAGGAGCGCCGTCTCCCGGCCCGCCAACTGCTCCAGCTTCTTCCGGATCTCCTCCATCTCCCGCATGCTCTTCGCGATCTCCACCGGATCCAGCGTGTCCAGCCGGCCGCTCTTCTCGCGGTCCAGCTCGGTCAGCCGGTTCGCGACGACCTTGAGGCGCGAGATCACCCGCCCCTGGCTGAGAACCGCCTTGTCGAGCGTCCCACCCTCCAGCTCGCCTTCCGCCTGAAACGAGCGGCCCCTGCTTTCCGCGGCGATCTTCTCGACGGACGGCGCCGCCGCCGCGATCAAATCCACCAGGTCCCCGATCCGCCCCGTGATCGCCGCCTGCCGCCCCGCCAGCGCGTCCAACTGACCCTGTGCCGCGCGGCGAGGCGCCGACCGCACCGCCTGCCGGAACGAATCCTGCTCCCGGACCGCCGCCAGTGTCAGATCGATCAGCTTCGACAGCTCTGACCCGCCGTTCTGGCCCAGAATCGCCGCAATCTTCCGAAGCGTCCGGATCGCCGCCGGCTCCTCCGCCGAGCACGCCCCCCGGACCTTCGCCCGGTCCAGCGTCCTGTACGACGCCTCGACCGCCTGCATCTGCGCCATCAGCTTCTCCTGCACCGCCAGCGCATTCGCAGCCTGGATACCCTTCAGCACCTCCCGGTCCTCGTCCGCCTCCCCTCCCTGCCTCAGCAGAGCGTTCGCGTTCCTCGACCACTCCGCCAGCAGCTTCGTGAACTGCAGCGCGCGCTCGTTGATGTCCGACTGCGACACGCCGAGCTGCAGGCTCCGGTACTTGAAATCATCCGTGCTCGACTGAATGAGGGAGAGCCCCCGGCGGTGATGCTCCACCTGCGCCGCAATCAACTGCTCGATCTCGATCGATACGGTCATGCCCACCAGCGGAACCTGCATCTGCCGCACCATCTCGCGCAGGCGCTGCAGCACGATCCGCGACTCCGCCTTCGCCTCCCCCGTCTGCCCGGCGAACAGCGCCTCGATCGTCTTCGTCATTTCGTCCGTGCTCAACGTGTCCAGCTTCGCCGCAAAGTCCCGCAGCCCCTCCGCCACCTCGCTCTTCCCCATCTTGTTCTGCTCGAGGTAATCCAGCATCGCCGCGACTTTCGTCTTCAGCAGCTCCCGCACGTTCCGGCGCACGCTGTCCGCCTCGTTCCCCACGGCCCGCGGCTCCGCGGCAAGCGCCGGAGCGGCCAGACCTCCGAGCAGAATCAGCGAAACGATCAGCCTCATTGCCTTGCTCATTACCTCACTCCGTTCGCCCGGCTCCGCGTCCGGCGCCAGTCCGGCCGCGGAACAGTGACCCGGTTACCTTTTCGGCTGCGGCGCTCCGTCCCGCTTCGGCTCCGGAGGCGGAGCCACGGGCGCCTCGATCTTCTCGTCGACTCCCTGCCACCCGCCCAGAATCCGCAGAAAATCCTGCGTCACCTCCGTCAACTGCCTGTGAAGCCGGAGCTTGAACGTCTTCTCGTCGATCACCACCAGCGTATATTCCTTCGACCGCCCCACCCCGCGCGGCACTTTCGACATGTCCAGGCTCGGCATCAGGACCGCCGGCGCCGTGTGATCCCGCGCCTCCACAAAGAACGCGACGCTGTCGCCCACCCCCGCCTGCATCGCCTTCGGCGAGATCACCGCCTTCAGATCGCTCACTCGCGTCGGAGCCGACGCCGCCCCCACCTGGTACAGCGGCTCGATGTGCCACTGACTCTTGCTCGATTCCGCCTGCGTGTAATCCGCCGGGACCACCCGCCAGTACAGCGACACGTTCAGAATCCCGTAGTCATCCTGCGCCTGAGCCCGCGCCACCGTCTCCAGCGTATCCTGCACCTCGACCGTCTCCGTCCTCGGCTCAGTCACCGCCACCTTCGGCGGCCGGTCCGCAATCGCCCGCAGGGAGAACACCGGCGCCGGACTCTCCTGGCTCTCGATCGACTCGTAGTTCGTCACCCCCTCCTTGTCCTTCACCCAGATCGTGTACCGGAGGCTCGACTGAAGCGGTTCCGGGAGTTCCAGCGTCGCCGAGGTCGCCGACGTCGCCTTCATCGGAACCTCCTGCAGCGCCCGCACCCCCGAGAGATACACCAGCTTGATCGACTCGATCTCCTTCTTCGCCGCCCCGCCGATTGCCGCCGGCTGCACCAGCTCCACGTTCACCTGCACCCGCGTCCCCTCGATCGCCTCCCCCGATCCTCCCTCAACCTTCGCCGCCGTCAGCCCCGCGTACGGCGGATACCGCAGGTCCAGCCCCACTTTGATCACCGGACGAAGCCGGGCCTCGATCCGATACACCCGCCCCGAACGGTCCTTCTCCGCCACCGCATCCCCCCCGCGCACGCGGTACGTGAACGAGTCCACCACCCGCGCCACCGTCGCCGTGAACACGTGCTTCTCCGTCTCCCGCATGTCCAGCGTCGTCGTCCGCCCGTGAACGTCCGTCAACTCCAGCCACGCCGTCGCCGGATACGGCCGAAACTCCGCCTCAAACCCCACGCTCTCGCCGCGAACCACCGTCGTCGGGTTCGCCACGTCCCCCGGCGTCACCCGGATCACCCGATACCGGGCCGGATACGACCGATGCCCGAACATCATCCGGTTCGCAAACACGCTCAACTGCTCCCCCTGAAACCCAAGACCGAGCACCATCAACGCTGCGGCCGCACACAGCATCCCCCCCGTCTTGTACAGCGGGCGCCGCGAAATGACCGCCCCGAACCGCAGCGGCCGAGCCAGCGCCTC
>NZ_JBAZKR010000141.1:0-8477 GCF_041650655.1 Zavarzinia sp. | reverse complement strand
GCGCAGATGCCACCGCAGCAGCCCGGTCGCCGTCTCGACGCACCGGGCTACCACCACCGAGAGGCTGAACTCGCCGTTGACGATCACCCGGTCGGTCTGAAGATCCTGCCAGGCGTCGCTACCCGCAGCCCGCAATCCGTCGAGCACCTCGCGGACGATTTCGGGATGGAGCTTGCGCAGCTCGCGGTTGATTTCGACATATCGGTAGTCGCGATCCGGCGTGAAGCCCACGAGGCCGTAGGCGCGAAGCAGGCTGCCAAAGCGAGAGCTATAGGCGCTACTGGATGGCATCCCCTCGCATTCGTCGATGACGATGCCGGACAGCAAACCCTTCTGTTGGTAGAGCTTCCTCAGAGATTGGAGCATCTCCTCGTCACTCAAACGGAAGGAGCGCGCGCTGATGATGGTCTTGGCCGCCTCGAACAATTCCCGTTCGACGACGGCCACGAAGGCGTCCGGCGACCTGATCCACATCTCGGGATCGTTCTGGACGCGCTTTTTCTTCAGCTTGAAGGAGCGGCGATTCCATACGTTGTCGCCGACGTATTTCTCGTTGATCAGAATCTGATGGACCGTTCCCCTGGTCCAGGGTCGTCCAAGATCGGTCGGTAGGCCCCGTTGGTTGAGATCGGCAGCGATCTCCCGCTCGCTGTATCCCTGATGGACGAAGGCTTGGTAGATGCCGCGCACCAGATCGACTTCTTCCGCCGGGCCAAGCGTCAGGATCACCCGATCGGTCTGGATGCTCTTGTGCTCCCCACGGCCCAGAACCCCTTTGATGACGCCATGCTCGTCGATCAGGGTTCGGCGGAGACCGAAGCCGGCAGGTCCGCCCTGACGGTAGCCCTTCTCGATCAGTCGGCCCTGGCCCGCAAACACCTTGGTCGATAGCTCGCGGCTATACTCGCCGGCCATCGCACGCTTGACGCCTTTGACGATGGTCGAGATCGGGCTGCCGTCGTTGTCGAATTGCTCCGCGCAATACTCGACGGCGATGCCGGCGCGTCGGCAGATATACTCGTAATAGGCGCTCTCGTCGGCATCCTGAAAACGCCCCCAGCGGCTGACGTCATAGACGAGAACCAAGGTGAAATCAGTGTTCCCGGACTGCACGTCCTCGATGAGCTGTCTGAGCGCGTCGCGTCCCTCAATCTTGAGGCCGCTTTTCCCCGCATCGGCATAGGTTCTGACGATCTCTATTCCGCGGGCTTCAGCATACTGCTTGATCGCGTCGGACTGGTTTTCGGTCGAATATTTTTGATGGTCCGTGGACATGCGGACGTATTCGGCAGCCCGAAGAGGACGTTCAGGCTGCCCTGACCGATCATCGTAAAGTCGCTGGCCCATCACATTACGCCCTCCCGAAATGCCTGCGGCGGTCCGGGCGACCTACCGCCGCAGCGCATGACGGGCCTCTGCCGCCACTCCGCACGGAAACCAGTTTAGCTGCGGAGAAAACGGAAGATGTTGCCGAAAACGGGCAGGAAATTTCCCCTATGGACAGGCGTTCTTGGCGGACGCGACACCTACGCGCAGACCATCGCCGAGTTGCTGCGCAAAGAGCATGGAGACAGCCGCCGTGCGATCAAGCAGCTCATGCGTCAGACGGACGCGAGCGAGAGGACCGTGAAGCATTGGCTCTCAGCGCAGCACGGGCCGGATACGGTGTATTTCCTGCGCCTGGTGGTTTCGTCGCCCGTCATCAGGGCCTTCGTGCTCGGCCTGCTCGAAGGCCCGGCGGCGATCCCGTTGACCGGCCCGGTGGATCGCATATCGCTTGCCAGAGCCCGTGAAGCCTATGCGGCCGGCGAAGCCGCTGGCGGACGTTCAGCAACGGGTGCGCGAGAATATGACCCTGAACGTGTCCCTGAACGTGACCCTATAAATGTCCCTGATCGGGCAGAGATCAATGAGCGACAACGCTGGTTTCTGAGCCGAGTCGTCGAGGGTCGATGCGACGCCAGGGAGATCGCGGCTGTTTGGGACGTCAGTCTGAAAACCGCGCGACGGGACATCGCCGCGCTCAAGGCGGCAGACCTCATATGCTATGTTGGATCACCGAGGAAAGGGCGGTATCGCAAGACGACTGGATAGCCGGAATGCCAGCTCGTGGAGGCCCCGAGGGCTCCGCCGAATCGGTGGGCTTGAATTGTGAGGCGGAAAGGATGAAGTTCGGTGCCGTGCGTAACGTGAACTCGCTGAGCGCGCTGATGATCGCCCGTGACGATCACGATAGCGCACTAAGTGCAGCTCCCAAACCCCGGCACCACCTTCAGGGGTTCTTCAAAAAAATCATTGAATATCAAAATGATAATGAACACCGTGGGATGTTGCACAACCACCCCTCCGGCGATCCGACTCCCAGCAAGGCCGACATCGACATGACCCGCGACCTGGCGACAGGCCTCAAAGCCGTCGGCATCGCCCTCCACGACCACCTGGTGATCGGCCGCCAGGGCCATGCGAGCTTCAAGAGCTTGGGCCTGCTCTGACCTTTCGTTGCAATAGGTGGGGCGGTCCGGCACACTGAAGCCTCGTCGGTCGGGCGTTGCCCGGCCCCATTCCAGCATGTGCCGGCCTGTTTCCCGTTCCGGCGGGAGACGATGCATGAACCGGGCGGCACCGCGGCGCTTCGGCCCCGCAACTGACCGAATGGAGGCATCATGCGCAATCGCGAAGCCCTCGTCCCCGTCCTGCCCGGCGGCCACTGCGCCGAATCCCGAGGCCCGGCCGCGTGACGGCGCCGACGGCGGCCGGACTGCCGCCGCCCGATGCCGTCGCCGTCCCGCTCGATTGCGACGCCCCCCTGATCGACAGCGTACCGCGGCCGCTGGCGCCCCGCGGTGTCTTCGTGCCGTGCCGCACGGGGCCGGCCGCGCCTCGCCATTCCCCGAAGGAGGGCTGCTGATCCGCGCGAGGATCGCCGCCTAGGAGTTTTGCCTCATGTACCGCCTGATCTTGATTTCCGACCGGATCGCCGAGAGCAAGGGCGAGGCCGGGCAGGCGCCCCGCCGCTTCCTGCATGATCCCTGCGCCACGAGGGCGGCATGAGCGCCGGCGCCGGACTGGCCGAGGCGATCGGCGCCCTCTCGCCCCTGGTGCCGGATTGGCTGGGCGCGCTGATCGTCCTTTCCGCCGCCATCCTGCTGGCGCTAGGGATGCATGCCTTGATGCGCCGGCTGCTCCGCCGCATGGCGCGGCAGGAACAGCCTTTCCTGCGCTCCCTCCTGACGAGGGTCGACCGGCCGGCCCGCTTCGCCCTGATCGTCGGCGCCATCGCCATGGTTTCCGGCGATCTCGCGCTGCCCTCGACATTGGCCGAGTTGCTGGGCCGGGCACTGGCGATCTGCTTCGTCGTGTTGGTCGGCTGGGCCGCCATGGTGGCGCTCCACATCGCCGGTGACTTGCACCTCCGGCGTTTTCGTATCGATGCCGAAGACAATCTCCTGGCCCGCAAGCACACGACCCAGGTCCGCCTCCTGCTCCGCGCCATGGATACGGTCATCGTCCTGCTCACCCTCTCCGCCGCGCTGATGACGTCGGAAACGGTGCGCCAATATGGCGTCAGCCTGTTCGCCTCGGCCGGCGTCGCCGGGATCGTCGCCGGGTTCGCCGCACGGCCGGTGCTGGCCAATTTCTTCGCCGGGCTGCAGATGGCCCTGACCCAGCCGATCCGGGTCGACGACGCCGTGGTGATCGAGGGCGAATGGGGCTGGATCGAGGACATCACCTCGACCTATGTCGTGGTGAAACTCTGGGACTGGCGCCGCCTCGTCGTGCCGCTCACCTGGTTCATGGAAAACCCGTTCCAGAACTGGACACGGGAGAGCGCCAATATCATCGGCAGCGTCTTCCTCCATGTCGACTATACGGCGCCGATCGAGGCGATCCGCGCCAAACTCGACGAGATCGCGCGGGCCTCGCCACTCTGGGACGGCAAGGTTCTCGTGCTTCAGGTGACGGATGCGACCCAGACCACGGTCGAGCTGCGTGCCCTCGTCTCGGCCGCCACCTCGCCGCGGTCCTGGGACCTGCGCTGTGAGGTGCGCGAGAAATTGCTCGCCTTCCTCAATACGGAATACCCGCAATGTCTGCCGCGCCTGCGTCTTGAAGAACGCCGATCCGCACCCGAAGTGACGTAGATCAATGCCACTCCCGCATGGAAATGCGTGGATGGATCATCGAGTTCAGGAGGGTGTCATGATGAATTTGCCGACGGGTTGGCTCGAAGGGACCGCGTGGTGGGTGCATATGGAGCAGGCGGTTGCCGCCGGGCTCGTCGCCATGCTGTCGGTAATGGCATTCCGCGCGTTGCAGCGTCAGGGCTTCTTCCATGTGAAGGCCCGCCGCCACCAGCATCATCACTGAGGTTCAGCGCGGCCTGAGGCAGATCATGGTGCCGAGGAAGCTGGCGACTTCGGCACCCTTGCCCGCCGCGTCATAGGCCGTCACCCGCGCCTCGACGGTACTGAGGGTGCGGCCCGAACGGATCACCTTGGCATCGGCGACGAAACGCTGGCCCGCCGCGGGCGCCATCAGGTTGATCTTGAATTCGACAGACATCACATTGGCGTCGTCCGGCATCAGGGTGAGCGCCGCGAAGCCGGCCGCCGTATCGGCGAGGCTGGTCGTGACCCCCGCGTGCAGAACGCCGTTCTGCTGCGTCAGGCCCTGGTCGAAGGGCAATTCCACGGCAACCCGCCCGGGCTCCGCCACGGTCAGCACCATGCCGATCCCGCGGGCGAAAGTCTGGCGGTCGAAGCTCTCCGCGATACGCTGGAAGAGCGGGTCTGTCTCACGCAACGGCAACATGGTCGAAGCGTAACAGCGAGTCATACCGCAACGCAACATGACATAGGGCGATTCACCCTTGCCAGGGGGGCCGGCCGTCCCCTATGTCACGGGCAAACCGGCGAACCTTCAGGCGACGCATCATGATCCCCCGTTACACCCGTGCAAAGATGGCCGACCTCTGGACTCCGGAGGCGCGCTTCCGCATCTGGTTCGAGATCGAGGCCCATGCCGCCGACGCCATGGTCTCCCTCGGCATCGTGCCGGCCGAGGCGGCCAAGGCGATCTGGGAACGCGGCGCCTTCGACGTCGAGCGGATCGACGAGATCGAACGCGAGGTGAAGCACGACGTCATCGCCTTCCTGACCTCGGTCGCCGAGCATGTCGGGCCGGAAGCCCGCTTCATGCACCAGGGCATGACCTCGTCCGACGTGCTCGACACCTGCCTCGCGGTGCAGCTCGCCCGCGCGGCGGACATCCTGATCGAAGACATGGACGGCCTGCTCAAGGTGATCGAGCGCCGCGCCTTCGAGCACAAGAATACGATCTGCATCGGGCGGAGCCACGGCATCCATGCCGAGCCGACCACCTTCGGCGTGAAGATGGCCCAGGCCTATGCCGAATTCGCCCGCGGCCGCGAGCGCCTGGTCGCAGCCCGGAAGGAAATCGCGACCTGCGCCATTTCGGGTGCGGTCGGCACTTTCGCCAATGTCGATCCCTCGGTCGAAGAATATGTCGCCGCCAAGATGGGCCTCGAAATCGAGCCGGTCTCGACCCAGGTCATCCCGCGCGACCGCCATGCCGCCTTCTTCGCGGCGCTGGCCGTGGTCGCCTCCTCGATCGAGCGGCTGGCGGTCGAAATCCGCCACCTGCAGCGGACCGAAGTGCTGGAAGCCGAGGAAGCCTTCACCAAGGGGCAGAAGGGTTCCTCTGCCATGCCGCACAAGCGGAACCCGGTGCTCTCGGAGAACCTGACCGGCCTCGCCCGCCTGGTCCGCTCCGCCGTCGTGCCGGCGCTGGAGAACGTCGCCCTCTGGCACGAGCGCGACATTTCCCATTCCTCGGTCGAACGCGGCATCGGGCCGGATGCAACCGTGCATCTCGACTTCGCCCTGGCGCGCCTGACCTCGCTCATGGACGGTCTCGTGGTCTATCCCGAGAACATGAAGAAGAACCTGGACCGGCTCGGCGGCGTCGTCCATTCGCAGCGCGTCCTGCTGGCGCTGACCCAGAAGGGCGTCTCCCGCGAAGACTCCTACCGGATCGTCCAGGAGAACGCGATGAAGGTCTGGCGCGGCGAAGGCGCCTTCCTCGACTTCCTGAAGGCCGATCCCAAGGTGACTTCGGCCCTCTCCGACGCCGAGCTGGAGAGCCTGTTCGACCTCGGCTACCACACCAAACACGTCGACACGATCTTCAGGCGCGTCTTCGGCCGCGCCTGAGTCTGGAAGTCTGGCCAGCAAAGGCCGGCCGGGCGCGTCTTCGACCGCGCCTGAGTCTTAACGTTCTGGCCGGCGAAAGCCGGCCGGGCGCCTCTTCGGCTACAGCTAAGGGGCGTTCGCCGGCCGCCGGCCGGTGAGGGCCGCCAGCAGCGGCTCCACCAGGGCGAGGCGGGTTTCCGCCGCCACCGCCCGGTCGCGCATCGCCGTCAGCGCCGCTTGTGCCCGTTCCAACTCGGTGGCGAGTTCGGCCACCTGGTCGCTCAAGCGCTCGGCGCGGAGTTTGGCCTTCAGGGCGTCGGTCTTCGCCCGGTCGGCCCGGTCGAGGGCCGCTTCCTCCCGCGCCTTCACCTCCGCGAGATCGCCTTCCGCCAGGCCGAGCGCGAGTTCGGCCCGGATCCGCGCCGGATCCGGCGGCCCCGGCAATTCCCCCGCCTTCCAGGACCGCACGTGGCGCAGCACGGTCGCCATGCTGCCGCAGCCGAGCCGGGCGCGCACGGCCCGGACGGTCACGGCCGCCCCGCCGCCGATGCGCTGCAGGGCGGCACAGGCGGTCGCGACATCCTGGTAGGAGATGCGGGTTTTTCGTTCCATAACGTTATGTAACATAACCGTGTTGCAGGCGCCACTTCTGGGGCCACGGCGGGCACGCTATGCTGCCGGAGAATCGCCTGGGGCGAATTTCGATAGGGTTTCGTCATGCCACGTCGCCTGGGGCCGCCGGCCACCGCCACTGCTCTTGCCCTGATCCTCGCCGCCGCCTTGCCCGCCAGGGCCGAAGATGCGGCGCCGGCTGCCGACGTTCCCGCCGCCGACACCCCAGCGCCCGAGGTGCCGGCCGTCGCACCGCCACTGCCGCCGCCGCTCGCCACCCCCGAACAGGCGGAGACGAAGACGCTGGGCGACTGGTCGCTCGAGGTCTACAAGCTGCCCAGCCAGCAGGAGACGCTCTGCGTCATCAGCCGGAGCTATCCGAGCGGTGACAAGCTGGGCTTCCTGGTCGGCAACAAGGGGCGCGGCCTGCTCTACGGCCGCCCCGACATGAAGGTGCCCGAGGGCGCCACCATGGATTTCGGCTTTTCGGTCGACGGCCGGCCGCCGCTCGGCCTGCGGGGCGGCGCCTATGATCCGAACACGATCATGTCGGCCCCCCTGCCCTCGCCCGAAGGCGAGAAGCTGCTGGCCGCCTTCACCCGCGGCAAGCAGGCGGTGATCGGCTCGAACGACCTCAAGGTGCGCTCCGAACCGCTCGACCTCGGCGGCGCCGGGGCAGCCGTCGCAGCACTCGATGCCTGCGCCAAGGACAATGCGATCAAGGTGGCAGAAATACCGGCCGGTGCCGTCCCCGCGGTCCCCACTCCTCCACCGGCACCGGGTGCCACCGTTCCGGGCGGCACTTTCACCGACCAGGGCTTCGCCGGCAGCGGTGGCATGGCCTTGCCCGCCCCCAGCGCCGCACCGGCAGCGCCTGCACCGGAAGCTCCCGCGGCCCCGGCAGCGGAGGCGCCCGCAACGCCGCCCGCCGCAGCACCGGAACCTCTGCCCGAGCCGCCGACGGCCGCCCAATCGGCGATCCGCGACGCCATTGCGTCCGAGGCGAAAAAGCGCAATGCCGGCGTCGGCTATGCCGTGGCCATGCCGAAGGACGTGACCGGCGACAAGAAGGACGACATCGTCCTCCTCTTCGTCCTGCTCGAAGGCAAGGATCGCCACGGCTATGCCACGGTGCTGAAGACCGTCGGCGCCGACAAGTTCCAGCGGACCAACACGGTGGCGCTCGGCGGCGTGCCGACCAACGACCCGCCCCTGTTCGAGGCGAGCAGCATGATCGTCACGCTGGAAGGGGCCAAGGAAGTCGAAGTGGTCTTCTCGGCCAAGGGGCTGACGGTCAAGAAGCGCTGATCAGTCCCGCACGGCGGCGGCCAGCAGCGCCTCGATCCGGGCCAGGCGCTCGTCGAGACGGATCATGGCCGCCTCCAGCGCCTCCAGCCGATGCAGGAAGGCACCCTCGGGCGGCGCCTCGAGCACCGTGCCGGCGCCGGCACGCCTGGCCACTTCCGCCGCCGGCACCGCCAGCAGGGCGGCCAAGGTGACCACCTCGACCGGCTTCAGTTCCCGCTGGTCCTTGTAGAGTTCGGCGATTGCCGTCTCGTCGATGCCGAGCGCCGCCCCGATCGCCTCCCGGCCGAGGCCGAGGAGGCGAAGCCGGGCATCGAACCAGGCGGCATCGAAGAACAGCGCCATCGG
>NZ_JBAZKR010000140.1:0-8513 GCF_041650655.1 Zavarzinia sp. | reverse complement strand
GTCAGGGTAATTCAGCAGGACGGGGCGGATCCGCCGGTGGCCGGCGGACAACCCAGCTTGGCGACGCGCCCGTCATGGCGGCCACCTTCATAGGCGGTATCGAGGAAGGCCACAAGGCAATCCCGGGCGACTTCGAGGCCGATCATGCGGGCGCCCATGCACAACACGTTGGCGTCGTTGTGCTGGCGCGCCAAGCGGGCGGTCAGGCCGTTGTGGCAGAGTGCTGCGCGAATGTGGGGATAGCGGTTGAGCGCGATCGAGATGCCGATGCCGGAACCACAGACGGCCACGCCCCGCTCGGCCTTGCCTTCGGCGATCACCTTGGCCACGGCATAGCCGAAATCGGGATAGTCGACCGAGGCCGGACCGTCAGTGCCGAGATCCAGCACCTCGTAGCCGCGGGCCTTCATCTCGTTCGCCAGGAAGGACTTCAATTCGACGCCGGCATGGTCGGACGCCAGAGCAATGACGGACACGGCGATGCGCCCTCCGGATCTGTTGGCAGGGGCGCGACGTTACCAGATGTCGGCCGGTTACGCCATGCCGCACACAATGGGTGCGGCATGACGCAACAGCACAGGGGGCATTCAGCCGCCGAACATCGCCCGTTCGGCGGCCAGGATCTCGACGAAGACCGGGCGCGCCTGCATGGTCGCCAGATAGGCGGCCAGCTTCGGGTATTTGGCGGCGTCGACCTCGACCCCGACATAGCCGAGGTTGACCAGATGGGCGGTTACCGCGACGTCCGCCAGGGTCAGGCGGTCGCCGACCAGGAAATTGCTGGCCGGGATCTGGCTCTCGAGATAGGCGAAGATCGGCGGCAGGCCCTCGTCCACCGCCTTCTGCGCCGCCGCCTCGTCGCCCGGCACGCCCATGAAGCGCGGGCCCACCAAGCGGTTGAAGAAGATGATGCCGACCTGAGCGGCCAGGATCGTATCGCCGAATTCCTCGTACCAGATCACTCGCGCCCGTTCGGCCGGATCGGCCGGCAGCAGCGGCTTCGCCGGGAATTTCGCCTCGACATAGGTGATGATCGCGGTCGAATCGCAGATCGAGAAATCACCGTCGGTGAGGGCCGGAATTTTGCCGAAGGGGCTGATGGCCCGGTATTCGGGCGACTTGTCGCCCGGCATCACCATGCGGTGCTCGAAGTCCAGGCCCTTTTCCTTCAGGACCAGCAAGGTCTTGCGCACATAGGGCGAGGCGCCCACGCCGTACAGAATCATCTTTTCCTCCCCTCCCCTGTTCATTTCAGGGTGCGGCAGGGAAGATGCCTCGTTCGCGAGGACGGCGCCAGTGGCCGCTTGATGACAGGCGGCGGCGAAGGTTCGGAAAAGCCGGCCGGTCTGAACATTTGGGCGGTTATAGCCCCAGCCTCACCCCCATAAGCTGGTCATGGCCGGCCGAAGTCCCGGCCATCTACGTCGTCGGGCCGCCTCTCACGTCGACGACTGTGACCCGCCCCGACGTGGATGCCCGGGGACAAGCCCGGGCATGACGATGAAGAGTGGTGCCCGGATGCCGGGAAGCGACCCGACGGCCGGGCGACCTCTTTCTATTTCTTCTCGGGCAGGGCCAAGCGGATCGACAGTTCGCGGAGCTGCTTCGGAGTCACCTCGGCGGGGGCGCCCATCATCAGGTCCTCGGCCTTCTGGTTCATCGGGAAGACGATGACTTCGCGGATGTTGGGCTCGTCCGCCAGCAGCATGACGATGCGGTCGACACCCGGGGCGATGCCGCCGTGCGGCGGGGCGCCGTAGCGGAAGGCGTTCAACATGCCGCCGAAGCGCCGCTCCACCTCTTCGGCCGGGTAGCCGGCGATGTCGAAGGCCTTCAGCATGATGTCCGGGCGGTGGTTACGGATGGCGCCGGACGACAGTTCGATACCGTTGCAGACGATGTCGTACTGATAGGCGTTGATGGTCAGCGGGTCCTTGGTCTCGAGCGCTTCCATGCCGCCCTGGGGCATCGAGAAGGGATTGTGGGAGAAGATGATCTTCTTCTCGTCCTCGTCGAATTCGAACATCGGGAAGTCGACGATCCAGCAGAAGCGGAAGACGTCCTTCTCAATGAGGTCGAGTTCGGTACCGATCCGGGTGCGCGCCAGGCCGGCCAGCTTGGCCGCCGGCAGTTCCTTGTCGCAGGCGAAGAACAGCGCGTCGCCCTCCTGGCAGCCGGAAACCGCCTTCAGTTCGGCGACCTTCTCGGGCCCGATGTTCTTGGCCACCGGGCCCTTGCCCGCCTCGCCCTCGAAGATGACGTAGCCGAGGCCGGCGGCACCCTCGCCCCGGGCCCAGTCGTTCATCTTGTCGAAGAAGCTGCGCGGCTGGTGTGCGGCACCCGGCGCCGGGATGGCGCGCACGACGGCGCCCTGCTCCACCGCCCGGGCGAAGATGCCGAAGCCCGAACCCCGGAAGATTTCCGAGACGTCGACGATCTTGATCGGGTTGCGCAGGTCCGGCTTGTCGTTGCCGTACCAGAGCATGGAGTCGCGGTAGGCGATATGCGGGAAGGCGCCGTCGGGCACCAGCTTGGTCGAGAATTCGCGGAACACGCCGGCCACCACGGGCTCGACCGCCGCGAAGACGTCGTCCTGCGTGACAAAGCTCATCTCGAGATCGAGCTGGTAGAATTCGCCGGGGCTGCGGTCGGCCCTCGCATCCTCGTCGCGGAAGCAGGGGGCGATCTGGAAATAGCGGTCGAAGCCCGCGACCATGAGGAGCTGCTTGAACTGCTGCGGCGCCTGCGGCAGGGCGTAGAATTTGCCGGGATGCATGCGGCTCGGCACCAGGAAGTCGCGGGCGCCTTCGGGCGAGGATGCGGTCAGGATCGGCGTCTGGAATTCCATGAAGCCCTGCTCGATCATGCGCCGGCGCAAGGACGCGATCACCTTCGAGCGGAGGATGATGTTCTGGTGCAGCTTCTCGCGGCGGAGGTCGAGGAAGCGGTACTTCAGGCGGATGTCTTCCGGATATTCCTGGTCGCCGAAGACCGGCATCGGCAGTTCCTCGGCCGCCGACTGGACGGCGATCTCGCCGATGCGGATCTCGATCGCGCCGGTGGGCAGGTTCGGGTTCTCGGTGCCTTCGGCGCGCTTCACCACCTTGCCGGTGATGGTGACCACCGATTCAGCGCGGAGCGACTCGACGGTCTTGAAGGCGGCCGCGCCCTCGTCGGTCTCGATCACGCATTGGGTGATGCCGTAATGATCGCGCAGGTCGACGAAGAGCAGGTTGCCGTGGTCGCGCTTGCGATGGACCCAGCCGGACAGCTTGACGGTCTCACCGATGTCGGCAGCCGTGAGCTGGCCGCAGGTATGGGTGCGATAGGCGTGCATGTTCACTCGACTCCGATGCGATCGCCGGTTTTTACGGGGCAGCCGCCGCCTTAGCAAGGGTGCCCCGACCAATTGGCGGATCAAGGCGGGCGCATTTGCCGTGAAAATTTGCTAACAAGCGGGAATTGAGTTGCCGTTTACCACAGGAAATCGATTTTGAACGATCTTCCGACCATCGAAGTGCCGAAGGGCGGCGAGCTTCGTCCCGCTCGCGGCATCGACGCGCCCGTCTGGCTGCGCGACCTCTGGTACCTCGCCCTGCCCTCGCGCGAGCTGAAGGCCGGCAAGATGCTGGCCAAGAGCCTGCTGGGCGAGCCCGTCCTGCTGGCCCGCGAGGCCGACGGCAAGGCCTTCGCCATCCGCGACATCTGCCCGCACCGGGGTATCCCGCTCTCCTGCGGGCGCTTCGACGGGCACGAGGTCGAATGCTGCTATCACGGCTGGCGCTTCGACCGGAACGGCATCTGCACCGACATTCCCTCGCTCATCGCCGACCAGGGCGTGAAGATCGACCGCATCAAGGTGCGCCGCTATCCCCTGGCCGAGCGCCAGGGCCTGATCTGGATCTTCATCGGCGACGAAGCCCTGGCCGAGACGACGCCGGTGCCCGAAGTGCCCGGCTTCGATGCCGGTGCCAAGCCTTCGCATATCGAGAAGATGATCTTCCCCTGCCCGCTCGACGACGCGGTGGTCGGTCTGATGGACCCGGCGCACGGCCCCTATGTCCACCGCGCCTGGTGGTGGCGGACCAAATCCTCGATGCATGAGAAGGCGAAGAAATTCGCCCCGTCCTTCCTCGGCTTCACCATGGTGCGCCACGCGCCGTCGAAGAATTCCTTCGCCTACAAGCTGCTCGGCGGCAAGCCGGAGACGGAGATCGCCTTCCGCCTGCCCGGTATCCGCACCGAGGAGATCACGGTCGGCCGCCATCGCTTCACCGGGCTCACCGCCATCACCCCCCTCGGTCCCGACAAGTCCGAGATCACCCAGGTGATGTATTGGACCATGCCCTGGGTCACTTTGTTGAAACCGGTCCTGCGCCATTTCGCCAAGACCTTCCTGCGCCAGGACGGTGACATCGTCACGGCCCAGCAGGCCGGCCTCGCCCACGAGCCGCCGCTCATGCTGCTCGAAGATGCCGACACCCAGGCCAAGTGGTACTACCTTCTGAAGAAGGAATTCGCCCGGGCCAAGGCGGAAGGCCGCGAGTTCAAGAATCCGGTCAAGGAACGGGTACTGCGCTGGAAATCCTGAGATATAATCTCAGATTTCTTCCGTAACCCAATGAAAGGAATAGTGTTTTTTCATGCCCAAGGGATTTCTCCACATCAAGGACACGGATGCCCTTGTCGAATTGGTTGCCCGCCTGAGAAAAGCCGACTACGTCACGGTCGACACTGAGTTCCTGCGCGACAACACCTATTGGCCGAAGCTCTGCCTGGTCCAGGTGGCCGGGCCCGATGTCGCCGCCATCATCGATCCGCTGGCGCCGCTGATCGACCTCCAGCCCCTGCTCGACCTCATGGTCGACCCTTCGGTGCTCAAGGTCTTCCATGCCGCGCGCCAGGACATCGAAATCTTCCTGAAGCTGTCCGGCCGGATTCCGGAGCCGCTGTTCGATACGCAGGTCGCCGCGATGGTCTGCGGTTATGGCGATTCCGTCTCCTACGAGACGCTGGTCGCTAAGATCGCCCGTGCCGCGCTGGACAAATCGTCCCGCTTCACCGACTGGACCCGCCGCCCCCTGAGCGAGCGCCAGCTTCAATACGCCATCGGTGACGTCACCTATCTGCGCAAGGTCTACGAAGTCCTCTGGGCCGACCTGGAGCAGACCGGGCGGATCGACTGGCTGGACGGCGAAATGGCCATCCTGATGGACCCCGGCACCTATATCGTCGAGCCGGCCCAGGCCTATCAGCGGATCAAGACGCGCACCCACAACCGCCGCTTCCTCGGCGTGCTGCGCGAATTGGCGGCTTGGCGCGAGATCGAGGCCCAGGCCCGCGACCTGCCCCGCGGCCGGATGCTGAAGGACGACGCCCTGCTCGAACTGGCGGCCCATCCACCGACCTCGATCGAGGAGATGAAACAGTCGCGCGGCGTCCCCAAGGGCTTCGCCGACGGCCGCCTCGGCCCCTCCCTGATCGAAGCCGTGCAGCGCGGCCTGGCCTGCCCCGACGACGAACTGCCGGAACCGGAGCACCACCCGGAGGCGCCGCGCGGCGTCGGCCCGCTGGTCGAACTGCTCAAGGTCATGCTGAAGCTCCAGTGCGAGGACCATGGTGTCGCCCAGAAGCTGGTTGCCAACAGCTCCGATCTCGAACAGATCGCGGGCGACGACAAGGCCGACGTGCCGGCCCTGAAGGGTTGGCGGCGGGAAGTTTTCGGCGATGCCGCGCTGGATCTGAAGCACGGCCGCGTGGCGCTCGCCTGCGAAGGACGCCGCATCAAGTTGATCCGCCTGGGCGGCGCGGCCTAGGAACGGCAGAACGATGGCCGCGGCGGTGATGATCGGCGCGGCCGTCCTGCCGTCGCTCGTCCTGCTCGCCTTCTTCATCCGCAGCGACCGTTTCCCGGAGCCGACGGGGGCCATCCTGGGCACTTTCGTGCTCGGCATTCTCACCGTCCTGCCGGTCCTGGTGATCGTGGTGCCGTTGGGCGCCGTGCTCCAGCCCGAGGTGGAGGCCCCCCTGGCGCTGGCCGGGCTGCAGGCGACCGCCCTCGCCGCGATTCCCGAGGAAGCCTTCAAGCTCGCGGTGTTGCTGCTGTTCTGCCGGCGCCTCTCCGCCTTCGACGAGCCGATGGACGGGCTCGTCTATGGCGCCACCGCGTCGCTCGGCTTCGCCACCCTGGAAAACCTGCTCTATGTCCTGGGCGGCGGCGAAGGCTGGGCCGGAATCGCGGCGATCCGCGCGCTCACCGCCGTGCCGGGGCACGCCATGTGCGGCGCCATCATGGGCTATTACGTCGCCACTGCCCGCTTCCTGCCAGGGCGTGCGGGGCGTCTGCATTTCGCCGCCTTCCTGGTGCCGGCCGGCCTGCACGGGACCTATGACTTCGGCCTGCTCGCCAGCCAGACGACGGGTGACGGTGGCTGGGCCTTGATCGGCATCGCCGCCCTCGCGCTCGAAGTGGTCTGGGCACTCCGCCTGCAGCGCCGCTTGCGCCGCGAGCAGCACCATCTGATGGCGGCCCGGGGCGAAGCGCCGCCGCCCCCGCCGCGCCGCGCCACCATCTCCTATCGGATCGACTGAACGGCCGCTCAGGCTGCGGGGACGACCTTTGTCGGCCGGTTAATCAGGCGCCCGATCGCCCCCAGCCGACGCTGCACCACTTCACCGTCGAGATCGGCGTGGCGCGCCGCCAGGGTCAGCACTAAGCCGTCGTCGACGAAACTCAGCGGGCAGTCGCAGAGGATCCCGGGCGTGCCGCCGGTCAGGCAATGGCCGAGGCGCAAGCTCGCCCCGATCACCCGCGCGGCCAGCACCTGGCGCTCGTCCATCACGGCCGAAGCCTGGCGGAAAGCGCCGGATTCGGGATCGCCGTCGTAACGTGCATAGATCGCCAATGCCATCTGCGCCCGGCCCGGATGATCGATGCCGACGAAGGGGCCGCGCAGGATCTCGAACAATGTTTGCTGGGCGCGGTAGTCGGGATGATTGCGCCAGCCGATGTCCGAGACATGGCAGGTGGCGAGGCGAAGCCGCTTCTCGGCCGGCGACTCGTCGCCGAAGAGAGGTGTCATCCACTGCGCAAGTTCCTCGCCGTGCTCGGCGAAACGGCCGAGCCGGGCCCCCATCTCGACCGAAGTGTCGATCAGCGGATCGAGGGCGCGTTCCCGCGCCGACAGGCGGCTGAACAGCAGCCCCTCGCGAAGCCCGTAGGAGGAGAAAACGACGTCGCGCGGCCGCGTCGCCTTCAGCACCCGGTCGAGGATCAGGGCGGCCAGGGGCAGCGTATCCAGGCGCCGCCGCGACAGGCCCGAGATCCGCTCCAGGCTCTCGCGCGAGAGATTGGAGATGACGCGGGAGAGGTCTCTCACGTCGCCCCGCATGATCCGATAGTGATGCAGCACGCGGAGCGGATAGGACGTCTGCGCCATATGGATCTTGGCCAAGGCGCGCCAAGCGCCGCCCACGGCAAAGAAGCTGCGGCCGCGTACCTGGTCGAGCCAGGGCAGGCCGGCCAGGGCCTGGTCGATGATCTCGCTCGCCCGGGCCTTGTCGCCCTGGGTCGCCTCGAGCAGGCGGAGCGGTCCCAGGGGCAGGGTCGCCTGGGCGCCGACCTGGCCGCCGCCGACCAGCACCACCTCGAGGCTGCCACCGCCGAGGTCGCCCACCAAGCCGTCGGCCTCGGGGATCGCCGAGAGCACGCCCTCGGCCGAGAAATAGGCTTCCTCCTGGCCCGAGAGCACGCGGATCGGCGTCCCCGCCAGTTCTTCCGCCTTGGCCACGAAGTCGGCACCGTCGTTGGCGTCGCGCACGGCGGCGGTCGCAACGATGTCGAGATGGCGCACCCCCATCACCCGCGACAGGGCGACGAATCGCTCGATCGCGGCGTGGGCGGAGACCACACCCTCGGCGTCCAGCTTGCCGGTCGAGGCGAGCCGGCGGCCCAGCCCGCACAGGACCTTCTCGTTGAACATGGCGGCCGGATTCCGGCCGGCCCCCTCATAGACGACGAGACGGACCGAATTGGAGCCCACGTCGACGACGCCAATCCGCCCGGCCTGCTTGGTCCGCGTTCGGGTGCCCGCTACCTCGGCAATACTCATTCACGCCCCGGCGATCACGATTCATCCAGCACCAAGCGTGGTGCCTGGCCGGTCTTAAGCGCCTTGCCGCGACCGGACAAGCTCGGATTGGTCATGAAATACTTGTGCGCTGAAAAGCCGCCTTCCTTGGCATGAATGCGCACGAAGCTGCCGTCGGCCTTCAGGTCCCAGGACTGGGCCTCGTCCTTCAGGTTGGCGATCATGATCTGGTCGAGGATCTGGGCATGCACGGTCGGATTCTCGATCGGCACCAGGGTCTCGACCCGGCGGTCGAGGTTGCGCGGCATCCAGTCGGCCGAGGAGATGAAGACCTTGGTGTGATTCGACGGGATCTCGTGGCCGGCGCCGAAGCAGACGATGCGCGAATGCTCGAGGAAGCGGCCGATGATCGACTTGACCTGG
>NZ_JBAZKR010000139.1:0-8885 GCF_041650655.1 Zavarzinia sp. | reverse complement strand
GCGGAGGCGGCTCCGGATCGCGCCCATCATCTCCGGCTTGGTGCCCGATTCGATGACCGACGAGACGAAGGCGGCGAATTCCGGCGGCGCCCAGCCGGTCTGGGGCGAGAGTTCGGTATGGATGAAATCGAGCCCGTAGAAGGGATGCTTGGTGTTCTCGATCCGCCCGAACATATGGACGCCGCAGCCGGTGCAGGCGTGGCGCTGGATCACCGCATTGGGATCGACGATCTTCAGCTTGTCGCCGTTCTCGACCACGGTCACCTTGTCGCGCGGCACCACGCCGACGACCGAGAATATTGCGCCCTTGGGCTTCCAGCATTTGGTGCAGCCGCAGGCGTGATTATAGGCGACCTGGGCATCGACCCGCACCTTCACCGGGCGGTCGGCGCATTTGCACACCAGCATGCCGCCGGAAAAGCCCGGCAGGGCGGGCTTCAGCCCGTTGTCCACCGCCGGATGAATGGAAACTGCCTGAGCCATCGTCGCTTCCTCCCGCATTCAGCGACGGCGCCCGCGTTCGGGTCGCCGGTTCTTTTCGCGATGCCGCATCGCAATTGCACAAAATTTCGTCCCGTGCGCCCGAATTCTAAAGTTCAGGCACTCACGAATACGCTACCTCTGTCGACCATGACCGAAACGGTACCGCCGTCCACTTCCGATAACTTGTCACCGGGCGGGGCTGTCACCTTTCGTCAATTGATCATGCCGCGCGGCTCGCCATATGCAAATCTTATATATCGCTTATGCCTATTGCGTTGACTGATGAACTATTCGCGGAATAATCCGCTCCATGCTCAACCGTCGATCCGCATTGAAGGTCCTGAACGGCGCGGTCGTCGGCCTGGCGGCGGCGGCCGTCTTCGGCCCGCCGGCCGGGGCGGCGGCCCAGGCGGCCCCCCTCGAAGTGACGCTGGGCGCCCTGATGCGGAAGCGCCCGCCGCCGCCCCTCTATGAGATCGATCCGGTTCCGCCGGACGAGGGGGCCGCCGGTGCCGCCCTCGCCGCCGTCGACAACAACACGACCGGGCGCTTCACCCAGCAGCATTATACGCTGAACCAGATGGTGCTGGAGGGAGGCCAGGCGGCGCCCGAAGCGGCGGCCAAGCTGGTCGACGGCGGCGCCGGCTTCCTGCTGGTCGACCTCGGTCCGGACGAGCTCCTGGCCGTGGTCGACGCCCTGAAGGGGCGGGATGCCGTGATCTTCAACGTCTCGGCCGCGGACGACCGGCTGCGTGGGGCCGACTGCCGGGGCAGGCTGTTCCATGTCGCGCCCTCGCGCGCCATGCTGACCGATGCGCTGGCGCAATATTTCGCCGCCAAGCGCTGGTCCAAGCTCTTCCTGATCGTCGGCCCGAAGCCGGGGGACGCGCTCTATGCCGAGGCGATGCGCGCCTCCGCCCGCAAGTTCGGCCTGAAGATCGCGGCCGAGAAGCCGTGGGAATTCGGCCCCCTGGCCCGGGCGCGCGGCGACAGCGTCACCCAGGCGGACGCCCTGGTATTCACCCGCGGCACCGATTACGACATCATGGTGGTGGCCGACGAGGCCGGGGACTTCGGCGATTACATCCCGTTCCGTACCTGGGACGCCCGCCTGGTCGCCGGCACGCAGGGCCTGGTCGCCACCTCCTGGCACCGGGCGCAGGATGCCTGGGGTTCCGCCCAGTTGCAGAGCCGCTTCTACAAGGAGGCCAAGCGCTTCATGCGCCCGGTCGACTATCAGGCCTGGACCGCCATGCGCGCCGTGGGCGAGGCGGTGACGCGGCTGAAATCGGCCAGCCCTTCGGCGGTCGCCGACTACCTCGTGTCGGATGCCTTCCAGCTCGCCGCCTTCAAGGGCGTGCCGGTCACCTTCCGGCCCTGGGACCGCCAGCTCCGCCAGCCGATCCTGCTGGCCCAACCTTCGGCCATCGTCGGCGTGGCGCCGCTGCCCGGCTTCCTGCACCAGCGGACGGTGCTCGACACGCTAGGCACCGACCTGCCGGAGACAGCCTGCCACCAGACCTGAGAGAGACGCGCGGATGAACCGCGCCGGACGGGAGGAATTTAACATGTGGCGCAGAACCGCCCCCGCCATCGCCGTCGCCGTCGCCGCCCTGTGGGCGGGCGATGCGGCTGCTTACAGCGTCTATGTCTCGAACGAGAAGGGCAATTCGATCACGGTGATCGACAGCGAGACGCTGACGGTCATCAAGACGGTGCCGGTCGGCCGCCGCCCGCGCGGCATCACCATCAGCCCGGACGGCAAATCCCTCTATATCGCCGCGAGCGACGAGGACGGCGTCGAGGTGATCGACACCGCCACCATGACGGTGGCGCGCACCCTGCAATCCGGCCCCGATCCCGAGCTGTTCATCCTGCACCCCACGGGCAATCCCCTCTATATCGCCAACGAGGACGATGCCCAGGTGACCGTGGTCGATGTCGACAAGAACCAGATCCTGGCCCAGGTCCCGGTCGGCGTCGAACCCGAGGGCATGGGCATCAGCCCGGACGGCGGCATGCTGGTCAATACGTCCGAGACGACCAACATGGCCCATTTCATCGATACCGCGAGCTTCCAGGTGGTCGACAGCGTGCTGGTCGATTCGCGCCCACGCTTCGCCGAATTCAACAAGGACGGCTCCAAGCTCTGGGTCAGTGCGGAAGTGGGTGGCACGGTCACCGTGATCGACCCGAAGACGCGGGCGATCCTGAAACGCATCACCTTCGCCATTCCGGGCGTCACGCCCGAGGCGATCCAGCCGGTCGGCGTCCGGGTGACGCGGGACGGCAAGACCGCCTTCGCCGCTCTCGGTCCGGCCAACCGCGTCGCGGTGATCGACGGCAACAGTTTCGAGGTGACCAAATATCTGCTGGTCGGCCAGCGCGTCTGGCAGCTCGCCTTCACGCCGGACGAGAAATACCTCTTCGCCACCAACGGCAATTCCAACGACGTCTCGGTGATCGACGTCGCCGCGATGAAGGTGATCAAGACGATTCCGGTCGGCGAGGCGCCCTGGGGCGTCGTCGTCGCGCCCAAATGACAATGACAACAGGGGAGGAAACACCATGCGCAGCCTGATCATCGCCGCCGTCCTGCTGGCCGCCGGCCCGGCCCTGGCGGCCGAGAACAGCAACCGGGTCGAGGCCAAGGCGGATGCCGCCAAGGCCTGGGGCCTGATCGGCGATTTCTGCGGCATCAAGGCCTGGCACCCGGCGATCGCCGATTGCGTACTGTCCGAACAGGACGGCGCCAAGATCCGCACCCTGACCACCAAGGACGGTGCCAAATTCGTCGAGAAACTGGTCGCCTGGGACGACGCCGGCCATTCCTATACCTATGAGATCCTGCAAGGCCCGCTGCCGGTCGAACATTACCGCTCGACCCTGAAGGTCGAGGAAGACGACGAACCGGGCAAGGTCGCCATCACCTGGTCTTCCACCTTCGATCCCAAGGGGGTTTCGGAGACGGACGCCCGCAAGGCGGTGGCGGATGTCTATCTGGCCGGGCTGCTCTCGCTCAAGAAGACGCTGAACGGCAAATGACCGGGCCGGCGGCCCTTCATGTGGCCGATGTCGCCCATCGCTTCGGCCGCCAGGAGGCGCTGCGCGGTGTCTCGCTCGAGGTGCCGGCGGGGCGCTTCACCGCCCTGCTCGGCCCGAACGGGGCGGGCAAGACCACGCTGTTCTCGATCGTCACCAGGCTCTACGAACAGCAGGCGGGCAGGGTCGCCGTCTTCGGCCGCGATCTCCAGGCGGCGCCGACCCGGGCGCTGGCCGACATGGGCGTGGTGTTCCAGGCCCGCACCCTCGACCCGGACCTGACGGCGCGCCAGAACCTCGCCTATCACGCCGCCCTGCACGGATTGGCCGGGCGGGCGGTGCGAAGCCGGATCGACGAACTGCTGGCGGCGGCCGGCCTCAGCGAAAAGCGGGACGAGAAGGTGCGGAGCCTGTCCGGCGGGCAGGCGCGGCGGGTGGAGATCGCCCGGGCGCTGGTCCATGGTCCGCGCCTTCTCCTGCTCGACGAGCCGACCGTGGGCCTCGACCTCGCGGCACGGGCCGGCATCCTGGAGACGGTGCGCGGCTTGGTGCGCGACCACGGCCTTTCCGTGCTCTGGGCGACCCATATCTTCGAGGAGATCGCCGACGACGACCTCGTCCATGTCCTGCACCGGGGCCGCATCGTCGCCACGGGCGAGGCCGGGACTGTTGGCGGAGAGGTGGGCCTGGCCGCCGCCTTCCGCCGCCTGACCGAGGTCGCGGCATGAGCGAGGTGCCGACCTCCCGCCTCGGCCTCGGCGGCTATCTGGTCTGCCTCTCCGGCATCACGCGGCGCGAGCTGCTCCGTTTCGTCGGCCAGCGGGAGCGTTTTCTTTCCGCCCTGGTCCGGCCGCTGCTCTGGCTCTTCATCTTCGCGGCCGGTTTCCGCAGCGTGCTCGGCGTCTCGATCCAGGCGCCTTACGAGACCTATATCCTCTACGAAGTCTATGTCGTGCCGGGGCTCGCGGTGATGATCCAGCTCTTTTACGGCATGCAGTCCTCGCTCTCGATGGTCTACGACCGCGAGCTGGGCTCGATGCGGGTCTTGCTGACCAGCCCGTTTCCGCGCTGGTCGCTGCTCTTGGCCAAGCTGCTCGCCTCGGTCCTGGTCTCGGTCGCGCAAGCCTATGTCTTCCTGGCGATCGCGCTCGCCTGGGATGTCGAGGCGGAGCCGATCGGCTATCTCCTGGCCCTGCCGGCCTTCGTGTTGACCGGGCTCATGCTGGGCGCCATCGGGCTCTTCCTGTCGTCTTTCATCCGCCAGCTCGAGAATTTCGCCAGCGTGATGAATTTCGTGATCTTCCCGATGTTCTTCGCCTCCTCCGCCCTCTACCCCCTGTGGCGGCTGCGCGAGGCGAGCGAGACGCTCTATTGGGTGTGCCGGCTCAATCCCTTCAGCCATGGTGTCGAGCTGGTGCGCTTCGCCCTCTACGGTGCCTTCGAGCCGGTCGCGCTGGCCGTGGTGTTCGGCACCACTGTGGTCTTCTTCACCGCCGCCTGCCTCGCCTATGACCCCGGGCGCGGGGTGATGGCCAGGCGCGGCGGACCCAAGGGAGATGCGGCATGAAATCCTTCCTCTTCGCCCCGCTTCTTCTCCTGGCGGTGCCGGCCTGGGCGGACGGGCCGCCCGCCGATCCGGACTGGCCCTGCATCCAGCGGAAGGTCGGCACGATCAGCCCGGGCATGGTCTGGAACGGCCCCGATCTCGCCGCCGCCGGGCCCTGGGACCAGGATTTCAAGGCGGCGGAACTGGCCCAGAAACTGGCGTCGCGCCGGACCCCGATCGAGGACGCCGACGGGCTGATCGACGCTTTCGCGGCCGAGGCGGGGGCGGAGAAACAGCTCCGCCTGACGCGGGTCTTCGCCGGCGTGCTCGAACTGGTGAACACCGAGCGCGACCGGGTGATCGCCGGCATCACCCGCTATGCCCGCGGCCAATCCCACTTGGCGGAGAGGATCCGGGACGAGAGCGACAAGGTGAGCGACGCCAAGGACGCGCCCAATGCCCCGGTCAGCGACGAGATCCGCCAGCTCGAAGACCAGCTCAAATGGGATACCCGCATCTTCGAGGAACGGCGGAAGTCGCTCACCTATGTCTGCGAGACGCCGCAGATCCTGGAGCGCCGGGCCTTCGAGATCGCCCGCCGCATCCAGGACAAGCTCTAAGTACGGGCATCCTCCAGGATCATCCGGGCGCCCTGCTCGGCGATCATCGCGGTCGGCGTATTGGTATTGCCGGAGGTGATGGTCGGCATGATCGAGGCATCGACGACCCGAAGCCCGCCGAGGCCGATCAGGCGAAGCCGCTCATCGACCACGGCCAGGGGATCCTCCGGCCGCCCCATCTTGGCCGTGCCCACGGGGTGGAAGATGGTGGTGCCGATGTCGCCCGCGGCCTTGGCCAGAGCCGCTTCGTCGTCGCCGACCGCGGGGCCGGGCAGATATTCCGAGGGCTGGAAAGCGGCCAGGGCGGGCTGGGCCATCAGGCGGCGGGTGACGCGGATGGCATCGGCGGCGACCCTCCGGTCGTCTTCCGTGGTCAGGTAGTGGGGGGCGATCACCGGGGCGGCGCCCAGGTCTCGGCTGCGCAGGCGGACCTCGCCGCGTGAGGTCGGGCGCAGGTTGCAGGCGGAGATCGTGATGGCCGGGAAGCGGTGCAGGGGATCGCCGAATTTGTCGAGCGAGAGCGGCTGGACGTGGAATTCGATGTTCGCCCGTTCGCGCGAGGGATCGGAGCGGGTGAAGATGCCGAGCTGGCTCGGCGCCATGGTCAGCGGCCCGCGCCGGCGCAGCAGATAGTCGAGCCCCATGAGGCCGCGGCCGAGCAGGGAATGATAGGTCTCGTTCAGCGTGGTGACGCCCGAGACCTTGAAGATCGCACGCTGCTGCAAATGGTCCTGCAAATTGCGGCCGACGCCGGGACGGTCCAGCACCGGGGTGATGCCCAGGGGGGCGAGCCAGTCGGCGGGGCCGATGCCGGAGCGGTGCAACACCTGGATGGAGCCGATGGCGCCCGAGGACAGCACCACTTCGCGGGCAGCGCGGGCCGTCACCATCTCGGTGCCGCGGCGGAAGCGGACGCCGGTGGCGCGGCCCTGCTCGACGATCAGGCGGTCCGCCTCGACCTCGGTCAGCAGGCGGAGGTTCGGGCGGTTCAGGGCCGGCTTCAGGAAGCCCCGGGCGGAGGACCAGCGGCGGCCGCGCTTCTGGTTCACATGGAAATAGGAAACGCCTTCGTTGTCGCCGGTGTTGAAATCGTCGATCTTGCGCACGCCCATCTGCGCCGCCGCTTCGCGCACCGCGTCCAGCACCGCCCAGGAGACGCGCGGCGCCTCGATACGCCAGCCGCCGCCCGCACCATGGTGTTCGCTGGCGCCCAGAAAATGGTCTTCGAGCCGCTTGAAGGCGGGCAACACGTCGTCATAGCCCCAGCCGGCAAGGCCGAGCTGGCGCCAGTGGTCGTAGTCGGCGGCCTGGCCGCGCATCGAGACCATGGCATTGATGGCGGAACAGCCGCCGATCACCTTGCCGCGCGGATAGGCCAGCGAGCGGCCGTTCAGCCCGGCTTCGACCTCGGTCCGGAACATCCAGTCGGAACGCGGATTGCCGATCGCGAAGAGATAGCCGACGGGAATATGGAACCAGATCCAATTGTCCCGCCCGCCCGCTTCGAGGAGGAGGACGCGGTTGCGCGGATCGGCCGACAGGCGATTGGCCAGGATGCAGCCGGCCGTGCCGGCCCCCACGACGATATAATCATATTGCCCTTCGTCCGCCGCCATCGCTGCCTCCCGTCGTTTTCCCCTGGGTGCCACGTTGCGAAGGACGCATCAAGGCGACGAAGGTGGCAGGGGATCAAGTTCCGGCGATCGCCTGGTTCTCGGCCGGATCGGGCAGGGGGCGCAACACGCAATGGGTGCCGAGCGGCGTGTGCATGGTGGCGACGCATTCGTTGCAGGCGGTACAGCCCGAGCGCGTCGCCGTGCCGGCGGCGAATTTGTTCACGAGCTCCGGGTCGTGCAGCAGGGCGCGGGCCAGCACCACGGCATCGAAACCTTCGCCCAGCACCTGATCGACGCCGGCCATCGAGGTGACGCCGCCGAGGTAGAGCAGCGGCAGCGTCGTCGCCGCACGGACCTGGATCGAATGGTCGTGGAAATAGAGTTCGCGGAACGCCAGGTCCTTCGGCTGCATCAGGCGCAGGATGTCCAGGGCGCGGCGGCCGATGAAGCTCGGGTCTTCGCGCTTCATGCTAGAGACCGGCATGGGACTGCCGAAGATCCACCAGGGCGACTGCACGTTCATGCCGCCGGTCAGCACCAGGAAATGGGCGCCGTCCGCCTCCAGCATGCGGGCGAGGCCGGCGGCGTCGCGCGCAAGACCACCGCCTCGATAGCCCTCGAAGACGCCGATCTTGCAGCCGACCGCCATCTCCTTGCCGACCGCGTCGAGTACCCGCTGCAACACCATGCGGGGGAAGCGGGCGCGGTTTTCCAGGCTGCCGCCGAAATCGTCCCGCCGCTTGTTCTCGCCGGGGGAGAGGAATTGGCTCAACAGATAGCCGTGGCCCATGTGGATCTCGACGGCGTCGAAACCGGCTTCACGGGCGAGGCGGGCGCCGTCCGCGAAAGTATCGGCCAGGACCGGCAGTTCGGAGGGGTCCAGGGCACGCTTCAGGGGCACGCCGTGCAGCGCGCCGGTCGGGTTGAAGCCGCCGGAGGCGGAGCCGGGCCGGCGCCCGTCGGTCGGTTTGAGGAAGCTGAAGGCGCCGCCATGGGTGATCTGGGCCGAGATGGCAGCCCCCTCGCCGTGGACGGCGTCGGTCAGGGCGCGGAGGGGGGCGAGCGCTTCGGGCCGGATGAAGAGCTGGTCGGCAAAGGTGCGGCCCTCGGGCGCCACGGCGCAATAGGCCATGGTGGTCATGGCGGCACCGCCGGCCGCGATCTCGCGGTGATGGCGGACCAGCGCCTTGGTCGGCAGGCCGCGGCGGTACATGCCCTCGTTCGCCCCCGACTTCACGAAGCGGTTGCGAAGGCCGAGCGGCCCCAATGTCAGTGGTGTGAAGGCCTTGCCCGTCGCCATTCCGTCCCTCCCCTGTTCGGCACAGGCTAGGGACGGGTGGCGGGCCGGGCGACCCCCAAAGCGACTAGGCGCGGTTTTGCCGATTGTCGATGAGGTCGGTGACGACGGAGGGATCGGCGAGGGTGGAGGTGTCGCCGAGGGCGCCGAACTCGTTTTCGGCGATCTTGCGGAGGATCCTTCGCATGATCTTGCCGGAGCGGGTCTTGGGCAGGCCGGGGGCGAACTGGATCAGGTCGGGGCTGGCGATCGGGCCGATCTCGCGGCGCACCCAGGCGACC
>NZ_JBAZKR010000138.1:0-8911 GCF_041650655.1 Zavarzinia sp. | reverse complement strand
CGCTGCCCCGCTGGACGACACTGCCGATGCCACTGATGACGTCGCTGAAGCTGTAGTCGTCCGAACGGGCGAAGGCGAGGGTCGAATGGACCGTGATGTCGTTGGCGATGCTGCCCGTGGTGCCGCCGTCGCCGATCTGCAGCGTGCCCTGTTCGATCGTGGTGCCGCCGGTCTGTGCGATGCTGCCGGTCACCACCAGAAGGCCGGTGCCGGTCTTGATCAGGCTGCCGACGCCGCCGATGCGGCCGGCGAAGACGCCGTCCACCGCCTGGTCGAAGGCGACGGCGGCATTGTCGACGATGTCGCCGATCAGGCTCAGGCTGTCGCCGATCAGGGTGCCGCCCGAGACGGTGGTACCGCCGCTATAGCTGTTGGCGCCGGTCAGCACGAGATAGCCTTCGCCGCTCTTCAGCAGGCCGCCAGTGCCCGACAGAGCGTCGTCGACGGTGAAGACACCGTCCGCATCGGCGATATCGAAGCCGCCGCCGTTGCTGCCCAGCGTGATGCTGCGATCGGTCGCGGTGTAATCGGTGCCGGCGATGCGCAGGATACCGCCGTCGAGAGTGAGGCCGCCCGCGGCGTCGCCCAGCGCCGTATCATGGGAGACCTGGAGCGTACCGCCGGAGATCCGCGTGCCGCCGGCATAGGAATTGATGCCGTCCAGCACCAGGAGGCCGCCGTCGGTCTTGTCGATGCCGCCGCTGCCCGAGATCGGGGCGGAGATCAGCGCGGTCAGCCCGCTGTTGACCTGGACCGACGCCAGGGTCGAGGTCTCGAGCCCGCCGTCGGTGCCGGCGACCAGGCTGTAGCCGTCGGCATAGAAGCTGAGGCCGGTGAAGGCCTGGCGGCCTTCGATCGTCACCGTGCCGCCGGTCACGCCGAAGGCGGCATGGGCGCCGGCCCAGGCCGAGGTGATCGAGCCCGCCTCGTTGGTCCAATTGGTGAAGGTCGAATCCCAGGTGCCGCTGCCGCCATAGACGGTGTCATGCGGGGTCGGCACCGTGCCGTTCCAGTAATAGACCGCTTGGTCGCCGAAGCCCGCGACATGCAGGAGGACATAGGAGGGATTGCTCGAATCGACGGTGAGGCCGCTCGCCGTCACGTTGGACGGAATGCTGCCGAGGGTCAGGCCCTGGTCGTCGAGCGCGCCGGCATAATCGAACAGGCGGTAGATGCCGGGGGCGAGCCGGTCGTTCGCCGCGTTGAAATCGATCACGCCGTCGAGGGTGAGGTCCCCGTTCACGACCACGAGATCGTTGACCCCGCCGCCGATCACGCCCGGCTTGCCGAGGTCGAATTCGATGAAGGAGGCGGGCGAGAGATAGAGCGAGCCGACGGTGAGCGTGCCCGCCCCGCCGTCACCCGGCGAGAGGGTGCCGCCGTTCTCGATCGTCACGGGCGCATCGATGGTGCCGCTGCCGCCGAGCGTGCCGCCGGAGGCGGCCGTGACGGGGGCGGTTTCGGCCAGGCGACCGTCGACCAGCAGGTCGCCGCCGGTCACGCGGGTCGAGCCCAGGGTGCTGTCGCCGGTCAGGCGCAGCGTGCCGCCGGTCACCAGGAGCCCGCCGAAGCTGTTGTCGCCGGTCAGGTCGAGCCAGCCGCTGCCGGCCTTGGTCAGGGTGCCGGGGCCGGTGATGTCGTTCTGCCAGCTGTCATATTGGCTGAAACCGCCGTCGGCGGCGTTCATGGTCACCGTGACGTCGCTGTCGAAGGCGCCATAGCCGTCGGCCGCGGCGAAAAGGTTCAGGCGTTCCCAGTTCTGGTAGTCGAGCAGGGCATCGCCCGAGGCAAGCGAAGTGGTGCGCAGCACTTCGCGGAGCTGCGCGGTCGAGAGATAGGGGAAGCGGGTGGCGATCAGATATTCGGCGCCGTCCGGCACCACCATGGCGACGCTGGTGTCGAACAGGCCGGTGAAGCCGTAGGTCAGGCGGTAGGTGTAATCCGCCTTGTTCTTGTCGTGGTTCGAAAAGATGTCCTGGTCGGGATCGGCATGGGCGCATTCGGCCGCCGTCGCGCCGCATTTGTCGGCGAAGTAGTTCTCGAGTTCCGTGTGGCCGAGGTCGAAGCCGATCCGGGTCAGCGGATTGGCCAGCAGTTCGGCGACATTGGCTTCCGAGATGATGCGGCCGCCGATCACGTCGAGCGGATAATGCACGCCGACGACGATGCGGTTGTTCCCATATTCGGAGGCCCGGGTCAGGATTTCCTGATAGCGCTCGGGGAACATGTAACCGAGGGCGAGCAACTGGGTATAGGCGAAGGTCGTGTGCCCGCTCGGATAGGAATAGCCGCCGCCGCTGGAGCCATCTGCCCGCTTGACCTGGTCGCTCGCCTGGAAGGGGCGGGGATTCTGGAAGTATTCCTTGGCGATCGGTGCCGAGAGCACGGTGATGTAGGAGCCGAGCAGGGCGCTCGCGGTCGACGGCAGGTCGATGCTGAAGAGCCCGGTCGAATCGAAGGCGGCGGCAAAGATCGGGCCGAGCACCGGGCCGAACGCGTCCGAGAGTTCGATGATGGTCTGGTTGTTGTCGTCTTCGACCGCGCGCTTTTCCTGCTCGGCCGTCCGGCTGTTGGTGACATCGATGACGATCTGCAGGTTGCGCGCGATGACCTCCGGGTAATTGTCGCGCAGCGTGTTGAACTGCTCCAGCAGCTTGATCGCATCGGCCGCCCGCGCGGCAGGAATCTGACCGCACAGCAATGCCACCATGGCGGTTGCAAGCAGACCTCGGGACGAACGACGCATGACGGGACTCCACCGGAACATGTATCGACAAAGCTGTCGGTAGGCCGGGGACGGTAAAAAAAGTTCGCGTCGGTCTGGTGACAGTCCGGTGAAATTCGGCTGGAAAATCTCCCCAAAGTGGCGTCATCAAAGCGCAATGCAAGGGTGGCATTGATGCCCTTTCGGGTATTGCGGACCGGAGTGGCGTTGCATGGCGGGCGTGGACGGGGCAGGGGAGCAGGCGGCCGATTTGGCCGGGCTTCTGCTCGCCCGCGGCGTGCTGCCGGCCGAGACGTTGGCGCGTGCCCGCACGGTCGAGGCCGAGACGCGTGAATCCCTCGGCCTGGTACTCACCCGCCTCGGCCTCCTCTCGGAGGAGAGCCTGGCCGCCACTCTCGCTGAAGCGCTCGGCCTGCCGCTGGCCGAACCGTCGCATTTCCCGGCGGCGCCGGTGCTGGCCGAGCGGCTGGGGGCGCGTTTCTTGCGCCGGGTCGGGGCTGTGCCGCTCGCCGAGGCCGGTGATACGCTGGATGTCGCCTTCGCCGATCCGCTCGATGCTTTCGCCCGCACCGCCATCGCCTTCGCGGCGGAGCGGGTATTACGCCCTCATGTCGCCCGCGCCGGCGATGTCGAGGCAGCACTCGACCGGCTCTATGGTGCTGCGGAGGGGGACGGGGCCGCGGGCAGCGAGGGGGCGGACGACGCCGATCTCGAGCGCCTGCGCGATCTCGCCAGCGATGCGCCGGTGGTGCGCTTGGTCAACGGGTTGATCGCCCGCGCGGTCGAGGCCGGGGCTTCAGATATTCATCTCGAACCGGCCGAGGACGGGCTCAAGCAGCGCCTGCGCATCGACGGCGTGCTGATCGAGCGCGAGACCCTGCCGGCCGGGCTGCGGGCCAGCGTCGTCTCGCGCATCAAGGTCATGGCCGGGCTCGACATCGCCGAGCGCCGGCTGCCCCAGGACGGCCGCCTGCGCCTCGCGGTGCGCGGCCATGACGTCGATTTCCGCGTCGCCACCGCGCCGGTGATTCACGGCGAGAGCGTCGTCCTGCGCATCCTCGACCAGTCGCGCCTGGCACTCGATTTCGCCACCCTCGGCTTCGCGCCGGGGCTGGAGGCGGCGTGGCGGCACCAATTGGCGCGGCCTCATGGCATCGTCCTGGTCACCGGGCCGACCGGCAGCGGCAAGACCACCACGCTCTATGCCTCGCTCGCCGCCCTGAACGGCGAGGAACGCAAGATCCTGACCATCGAGGACCCGATCGAATACCGTCTCGCCGGGATCAGTCAGACCCAGGTGAAGCCCAAGATCGGCCTCGACTTCGCGGCCGCCCTGCGCGCCTTCCTGCGCCATGATCCCAATGTGATGATGGTGGGCGAGATCCGTGATCTCGAAACCCTTCAGGTGGCGATCCAGGCGGCGCTGACCGGCCATACGATCCTCTCGACCCTGCACACCAACGATGCGCCGAGTGCGGTCACCCGCATGTTGGACATGGGGGCGGAACCCTATTTGATCGCCTCGACCGTGAATGCCGTGATGGCGCAGCGCCTGGTGCGCCGGCTCTGCCCCGCCTGCCGGGCGCCGGACCCGGCGGGGGCGGCCGCCTTCGCCGTGATGCGTCCGGAAGGTCCGCCGCCTTCGCGCCCGCATCGTCCGGTCGGCTGCCATGCCTGCAACGGCAGCGGTTTCAAGGGCCGAATCGCCATCGCCGAACTCCTGCCGGTGAGCGAGGCGATCGGCCATGCCGTGCTGGCCCGGGCCGAAGCGGGCGAGATCCGCCGCCTCGCCCTGGCCGAGGGCATGCGCGCCATGCTCGACGACGGGCTCGACAAGGCGGCGGCCGGCGAGACCACGGTCGACGAAGTCCTGAGCGTCACGCGGGAGGGCTGAGAGCATGGCCACTTTCCGCTACCGCGCCGTGGTGCCCGCGACCGGCGAGATCCGCCGGGGCGACACCCGCGCCGCCGACCGGCGCGGCGCGATCGAAGCCTTGCGTGCCGCCGGCCTCGTGGTGATCGAGGCGGAGGAAGCGGTGGCGGCGGCACCGGCCCGGCTGCGCCGGTCCGCACGCCTGCGCCGGGCGCTGCCCGACGCGCTCGGCCAGCTCGCGGCCCTGCTCGACGCCGGCCTGACGCTCGACCGCGCCCTCGCCCTGCTCGCCGAGAGCTGCGAGGAACCGGGCCTCGGCGCCGCCTTCCTGGCCCTGCGGGAAAGGGTGAAGGCCGGCACCTCGGTCGCCGCCGCCATGGCCGAGGCGAAGGGCGTCTTTCCGCCCGCCGCCGTCGCCCTGGCCGAAGCGGGGGAGAGCGCCGGTGCGCTCGGCCCGGCACTCGGCCGCCTGGCCGAGGGGCTGGCGCGGGAGGAGGAACTGCGCCGCACCCTGACCTCGGCCCTGTTCTATCCGGCCCTGCTCCTGGTGGTCGCGGGCGGCGTCGTGCTGCTCATGCTGCTCGTCGTCGTGCCGCAGTTCGAGGATCTCTTCGCCGATCTCGGCGGGGACCTGCCGGTCATGACCCGGATGGTGGTTGCCGCCAGCCATCTGCTGCGCGATTTCGGCCCTGTCGCCCTGGTGCTGGCGATTGCCGGTGTGGTCCTGCTGCGCCGCCGCCTGGCCCGCCCGGAGGCAAGGGCGGCGATCGACGCCCGGCTGCTCCGCCTGCCGGTGCTCGGGCGCCTGATCGCGGTGGCGGAGACGGCCCGCTTCGCGCGGAGCCTGGGCACTTTGGCGGAGAGCGGTGTCGCCCTGCCGGCGGCGCTACGGATCGCCGGACGGGTGATGGCGAACAGTGCCATGGCCGCCAAGGTCGAGGCGGTGGCGACCGGCCTCGGCGAAGGCGCCGGCCTGGCCGGACCGCTCGCCGCGGCCGGCATTTTCCCGCCCCTCGCCATCGGCTTCATCAAGACGGGGGAGGAGACGGCCCGGCTCGGCCCCATGCTGCTCCGCCTCGCCGACGTGCTCGAGCGCGAGACCCGGGCCTCGACCACCCGCGCGCTTTCCCTGCTCACCCCGGTGGTCACCATCGTCCTCGGCGTCGTCGTCGCCTTGGTGATCGCCGCCCTCATGTCCGCCGTCCTCGGCATCAACGATCTCGCGCTGCAATGACCCGAAACGACAAGGCCCGGCGTCAGGCCGGCTTCACCCTGATCGAGCTCCTCGTGGTGCTCGCCATCCTCGGCCTGCTGGCCGCCGTGGTCGGGCCCCAGGTGCTGAAATACCTGGGCTCGTCACGCAGCCAGGCGGCGCGGGTGCAGGTGCAGAACATCACCGCCGGGCTCGAGCTCTACCGCCTCGACACCGGCCGCTACCCGAGCGATGCGGAAGGCCTGGCCGCCCTGATGGCGGCACCGGCCGCGGCGCCCGGCTGGAACGGCCCCTATCTCCGCCGGGCCGAGGGGCTGCGCGATCCCTGGGGCCGGCCCTATCTCTACAAGATGCCGGGCGCCCACGGCGAAGCGGACGTCTATACCCTCGGCGCGGACGGGGCGGAGGGCGGCACCGGCGAGGACCAGGATGTCGGCAACTGGTGAGCGCGGGGCGACGCTGATCGAAATGCTCGTGGTCTTCGCCATTCTCGCCCTGACCGCGGCCATCGCGGCCCCCGCCATGGACCGGGCGCTGGGCCGGGGCGGCCTCGCTGCGGCCGAAGCGAAGCTCGGCGCCGACCTCCGCCTGCTGCGGGGCGAGGCGCTGCGCCGGGGCGTGCCCGAGGTCCTGACCCCGGGCGGCACCGCCTATGACGCGGGCGGGCGCCGCCGCGACCTCGGCCGGGGCATCACCATGGCCGGTCCCGCCATCGCCTTCTTCCCCGACGGATCGGGTAGCGGCGGCACCGTGACCCTGAGCCGCGGCGGCCAGAGCGTGGCGGTCGCGGTCGACGGCGCCACCGGGGCGGTCCTGCCGTGAGACGGCCGGCATCCCAGGCGGGCGCCGGGCTGGTCGAAGTGCTGGTCGCCCTGGCGCTGGTCGCGGGCGGCCTCGCCCTGCTGTTCGGTACCGGCGGCGACGGGGCGCTGCGCCAGCGCCGTGCCAACGATGTTCAGGCCGCCCTCCTGGTTGCCGAGTCCAGGCTGGCCGCCGGCGTGGCAGGACCGCTGGCGGCCGGCCGGGTCGACGGACGGGAAGGGCCGCTCGTCTACAGCGTCACCACGGCGCCTTACGGCGTGGCGCAAGGCAGCGCCGCCGGCCGGCTGTGGCTGGTCACGGTGAGCGTCGGCCGGCCCGGGGGCACGCCGCTCGCCAGCCTGAGGAGCCTTCGCCTTGGCCCGCCCTGACGCTCGCCGCCAGCGCGGCCTGAGCCTGCTCGAGAGCCTGGTCGCCCTGGCGGTGACCGGGCTGTTGGCCGGCCTCGCCCTCGAAGGCGTGGCGGCGGCGCGCCGGCTGGTCGAACGGGCCGGCCGCCAAGCCACGGTCGCCGAGCGGATCGAGGGGGCGCAGATGGCGCTGCGCCGCCAGCTCACCCGGGCCTTTCCGGAGACGCGCACGGAGGACGGCATCGTCTTCACCGATTTCGACGGGGCGACCGACCGCCTGGCCTTCGTCGCCGCGCCACCGGCGGCGGCGGGACCGGGACCATTGCAGAAATTCTCCCTCTTCCTCGACGGCGCGGGCGCACTGGTATTGGCGGCGGCGGGGACGCGACAGGTGCTGCTCGACCATGTCGCCCGCCTCGACCTCGCCTATGCCGACGACCGGGGGCAATGGCAGGCGGGCTGGCGGCATCGTTCGGAACTTCCGGCGCTGATCCGCGTCGGGCTCGATTTTCCGGCGGGTGACGGGCGCTGGTGGCCGGGCCTCCTGATCCATCCGGCGATCGGCCTCGATGCCGACTGCGTGCTGGCCGACCGCGGCACCGCCTGCGAGGGGCGCTGACCATGGACGTGAAAGCGCTTCTCGCCATGGACATGACCACCCTGGGCCGCCTGTTGCGCCGGGGTTGGGAAGCCTGGACGGCGGAACTGATGGCGGCGCTGCCGGCTCGTTTCCGCCATGCGTCCGGGCCGGTGATCGCCGCGTTGAAGGACGGCGGGCTGGTCTATCGCCGCCAGGGCCGGCCGGCCGCGCCCACGGCGACGGCACTGGCCGCCGTCCCGGCGGAGGCCGTGTTGATCGGCGAATTCGACTATCCGGTGCTGGCGCCGGACGACCTGCGCCAGGCGCTCGCCCTCGATCTCGACCGGCTGACGCCGTTCCGGGCCGAGGAAGTCGCCTTCGACGTCGAGATCCTGGCGGGACCGGAGCGGCGGGGCGGCATCGGGCGGATCGCCCTCGGCCTGGTCCGGCGGCGTGACCTCGACGGTCTCGCGGCGGCCTTCGCGGCGCGCGGCTGCCAGCCGTCCGGCTTCGTCCTGGTCGAGGAGGGGAGCGGACAGGTCCGCTTCGCCTTCGGCGGCAGCGTGGCCAGGCCCGCGCCATCCAGCCGGCTGCTGCCCTGGCTCCGCCTCGCGGTCGGTCTCTTCCTGCTGCTCGACCTCGCTCTCGTGGTCGAGCGGGACCGCCAGTCACTGGCCGAATTGCGCGCCGCGGTCGAAGCCGAGCGGCCCCTGGTCGAGCGCGCCCGCAACCTCCGCGCCAAGATCGAGGCGGAGGAGGCGCGGCGCCGGGCGTTTGGCGCCGGCGGGGCGGCCGCCACACTGGCGCTGCTCGATGAGGTCACCCGCCTGCTGCCCGACGGCGCCTATCTCGAACGGTTGAGCGTCGACGGCGGGCGCCTCCATCTGGCTGGACGGGCGCAGGATCCGGGGGGCCTGCCGGCACTGCTGGCACAATCGCATCTGTGGCGCGGGCTGAGCCCGGCACCGGCGGGGCCCGGGCAATTCGCCTTCGACGCCAGCCTGGGAGCACCGCCATGAGGCCCCTTCAGGCGAGAGAACGGCGGGTGCTGGCCCTCGGCCTGGCGGCGGCGCTGGTCGTGCTGCTGGCCGGTTTCGTGGTGATCCCGCTGATCGCGGGCTTCGGCGAGCGGGCGGTGGAGCGGGACGCGCTGGAGCGCGAAGCCGCCGCCGGCCGGCGCCTGCTCGACGGCCTGCCGGCGCTTCGCGAGGCGGCCCGCCGCCAGGCAGAGACGGCGGGCAGCTTTGTGCTCGCCGGGCCGGAGGGCGGCGCCGCGCTGGAAACACTGGTGCAGGCAAGTCTGGCGGCAGAGGGCATCGCAGGCGGGGAAGCCGCTGCCGAAGCCCCGGCG
>NZ_JBAZKR010000137.1:0-8926 GCF_041650655.1 Zavarzinia sp. | reverse complement strand
CCTCAGCCTTCCGACTTGGGAACGCCCGCGACCCCGAAGTGGGCGCCCGGCACTTCCCGGATGATCACGCGGATCGCCTGGCGCGGCACGCCGATCGACTTTTCGGCGGCATCGGTCAGGGCTTCGATCAGGGCGCGCTTCTGCTTATTGTCGCGCCCTTCGATCAGGGTGACGTCGATGATCGGCATGGTCATTTCCCCACGTTGATGGCCACGCGGCCGAGTTTCTCGATGTCGGTCTGGACATATTCGCCGACCGAGAGGGCATGGGCGGCGGTGATGCCGCCCGCCATGACGATGTCGCCGGCGTTCAGCCGCTCGCCCCATTGCGCGACCATGCGCGCGGCCGCGACCAGCGAACGCACGGGGTGGCCCAGAATGGCAGCGGTCGAGCCGATCTGGCGCGCCGTGCCGTCGACCGAGAGGACGACGCCGAGATTGCCGATGTCGGTCTCGGCCGAGACCCAGGAACCGATGACGAGGCCGGAGGACGAGGAATTGTCCGCGATCACGTCGGACAGGGCGAATTTGAAGTTCTCGTAGCGGCTGTCGATGATTTCCATCGCCGGCGCCACCGCGGCGACCGCATCCATGGCCTGGACCGCGGTGACCACGCCCGAGAGCGGCTTCTTCATGAGGAAGGCCACCTCAGGCTCGACCCGCGGGTGGACATAGCGTGACTTCGACAGGCTGGCGCCTTCCTCGAGCAGCATGGCGTCGGTCAGGCGGCCCCAGATCACTTCGTCGACGCCGACCTGGATCATCTTGGCGCGGCTGGTCAGGCCCATCTTCACGCCGATCCGCTTCTCGCCCCGGTCGAGGCGGCGGCGGACCGACATGGCCTGGATCGCATAGGCGTCCTCGAAACCGAGGTCGGGATGGGATGCGGTCAATTGCGCGATCGGGCGCGCGTCACGCGCGGCCGCGTCGACCACGACGGCGAGTTCGGCGAGGGTCGCCATCATCATTCTCCTTCGAAACGGCAGCGCACCGAACCGAGGCCTGAGACCTTCAGTTCGATGGCATCGCCCAGGGCGACGCCGACCAGCGGCCCGAGCGAGCCCGAGAGCACGGTATCGCCCTTCTTCAGCGGGCGGCCGACCTCCACCATCTTCCTGGCGAGCCAGAGGGTGGCGACCAGGGGATTGCCGTAGCAGGCGATGCCGGCGCCAGTGGCGACCGGCTCGCCCCGGCGTTCCATCACCATGCCGCACAGCACGGGATCGAATTCCGAGAGCTTGCGCGGCTGCGAGCCGAGGACATAGAGGCCGGCGCTGGCATTGTCCGCCACCGTATCCAGGATCTTGATGTTCCAGTTCTCGATCCGGCTGGAGACGACTTCGATCGCGGCGACGGCATATTCGACCGCGTGCAGCACGTCGGCCAGGGTCAGGCGGTCGGTGTCGAGATCGTCGGAGAGGTAGAAGGCGATTTCGCCTTCTACCCGGGGCTGCTGCAGGCGCGACATCGGGATCGCCTCGCCGTCGCCGAAGGCCATGTCGGCGAAGAGCATGCCGTAATCGGGCTGGTCCAGCCCCAGCATGTTCTGCACCGCCTTCGAGGTGGCGCCGATCTTGCGCCCCACCAGATGGCGGCCTTCCGCCAGCCAGAACTTGGTATTGGCTTCCTGGATGGCATAGGCGACGTCGGCATCGCCGGCCATGCGCTCGCGCAGCGGCTTGATCGGCCGCCCGTCGGCATAGGCCTGGCGGATTTCCGCCGCAGCCCGTTCGATGGTCATAACCTCAGGTGTCACGCCCGGTTCCTCAAAGCTTGACGCAGATGTTGGTGAGTTCGGTATAGAACTCGAGGCTGTGCACGCCGCCCTCGCGGCCGATGCCGGAGCGCTTCGAGCCGCCGAAGGGAGTGCGCAGGTCGCGCAGGAACCAGCTGTTCACCCACACGAGGCCGGTATCGATCTGGCCTGCCACGCGATGCGCCTTCGACGAATTCTCGGTCCACACCGAACAGGCGAGACCGTACTCCGTGTCGTTGGCGCGGGCGATAGCCTCGTCTTCGTCGTCGAAGGGGCTGATATGGCAGCAGGGGCCAAAAATCTCTTCCCGCATGATCGCGCTGTCGTCGTCGAGGCCGGTCCAGATGGTCGGCTGCACCCAGGCCCCTTCGGCGAGGGCGCCCGGCATCGCGGGCGAGCCGCCGCCGGTGACGATCTCGGCGCCCAGCTCGCGCGCCTTGTCGTAGTAGGAAAGAACCTTCGACTGGTGCTCGCGGCTGACCAGCGGGCCCATGGTGCTCGAAGCGTCGTCCGGTGTGCCGACGACGAGAGCTTCGGCGCCCTCGGTCAGGCGGGCGACGAATTCGTCGAAGACCGGGCGCTGGACGAAGATCCGCTCGGTGCCGAGGCAGACCTGCCCGCTGTTGGCGAAGGCCGAGCGCATGCAGCCTTCGATCGCCTTGTCGAGATCGGCATCGGCAAAGACGAGGGCCGGGTTCTTGCCGCCCAGCTCGAGCGAGACGGGGCGGATCAGGTCGGCACCCGCCTTCATGATCGCGGCGCCGGTGCGGGTCTCGCCGGTGAAGGTCACGGCATTGACGCCCGGGTGGCGGGTCAGGAACTCACCGGCCGAACCGGGACCGAAGCCGTGGATGACGTTGTAGACGCCGTCCGGCACGCCCGCCTCGCGCATCACCTCGCCCAGCAGGGCGGCGGTGGTCGGGGTTTCTTCCGACGGCTTCACGATCACGGCATTGCCGCAGGCGAGCGCCGGGCCGACCTTCCAGGTCATCAGGAGAAGCGGCAGGTTCCAGGGGCAGATCACGCCAATCACGCCCTTGGGGCGGCGCACGGCGTAGTTGATGGCGCCCTTGCCGTCCGGCGTCGACATCGGGAAGGCTTCCGTCGGCACGTTCTTCACCAGATCGGCGAAGATCCGGAAGTTCGCGGCGCCGCGCGGAATGTCGAGATGACGGGCGAGGGACTTGGGCTTACCCGTGTCGCGGCATTCCACCTCGAGGAATTCCTCGAAGCGGCGGTTGATGCCGTCGGCGACGCGGTGAAGGATCGCCGCGCGTTCCTCGATCGTGCTCTTGCCCCAGGGACCTTTCAGGGCCTTGCGGGCGGCCTGCACCGCCCGCTCGACCTCGGCTTCGCCGGCCTCGGCGACCTGCGCCACCACCGCATTGTCGCAGGGGTTGCGCTTGTCGAACCAGGCGCGGCCCTCGGCATAGGCGCCGTCGATGAAATTAAGGACTCTACTGTTGCTCATACTGGCGATCCTCAGGTCACGACCGTCATGAAGCGGTCGTTCAACGCGCGCTCGTAATAGAAGATGGCCTTGCCGACTTCCTCCGTGTGCCAGGTGCGCACCGGATTGTCGGGATAGAAGGCATAGCCGCCGCAGAAGACTTCGTTGCGATTGCCCGAGGGATCGAAGAAATAGATCGTCTGGCCGCGGGTGATGCCGTGGCGGGTCGGGCCGATGTCGACCGACATGTTGTAGCGCGTCATGATATCGGCGGCATGACCGATATCGTTCCAGGACTCGAGCAGGAACGAGCAATGGTGCAGCTTGTTCTTGCCCTCGAAGCGGACCAGGGCGATGTCATGCGCCTTGGTGCTGCACGACAGGAAGATGGCGACCTTGGTGCCGTCCGGGGTCAGCACCTGTTCGGTCAGGCTGAAGCCCAGGATGTCGGTGAACACCTCGGCGGCGCCGTCGATGTCGTCACCGTAGATCAGGCAATGGTCGAAGCGGATCGGCTTCATGCCGCGCGGCTCGGCATGCCAGAGGTCCGGATTGGTGGTCATGGGCGAATTGTCGGCGCGCTCGATCGTGGCATAGAGCTCGATCCTGTGGCCGGTCGGGGCGATGAAGGCGACGCGGCGGCCGAGGCGGGGCTGCTCGCCTGCCGGCACGTCGATCACTTCGAGGCCGGCCCGGATCAGCTTGTCGCGGAAGCCGTCGAGCACGTCTTCGGAGGCGACCTTGAAGCCCAGATAGTCCATGCCCGCGTCGTCGGCCGGGCGCAGGATGATGCTGTGGTGGTCGAATTCGTCGTAGGTCTTCAGGTAGACGCGGCCGTCGTCGCCGGTCGCCACCACGTCGAGACCGATGCGGTCGCGGTAGTGCTGGAGCGCTTCCTTCATGTCGAGGACGCGGAGCTGGACGTAGCCTGGGCGCAGAACGCCGGAAATAGCCATTGGGGTTCCTCCTGGAGTGCCGTTAGGGCGTTTGATCGGTGCTGGACCGCTCGGCCAGCCGGACCGTGAGATCCGATTGGGGATAGACGCGACAGGCGAGGGCGAGGCCGCATTGCCGCCCCTCCGCACTGACGTGGCGGGCGCTCATCGGCCCGGTGCGATAGTCGCCTTCAGTGACCTGGATCAGGCAGGCACCGCAGCCGCCGTTCCGGCAGCCGACCGGGATCGCCTGCCGGCCCTGACGCTCCATGGCGTGGAGCAGCCGGTCGCCCGAGGGGCAGCGGAATTCCGAGCCACAGTTCTCGACCTTGATGGTGAAGGGCCGGTCCATGGCGTCACATCCGCTGCGACAGGGGGCTTCGCTTCGGCCCGCCGTCGTCCGCACGGGTCAGGAAGCTCTCGGTGTGGATGTCGCGGTCGAACAGGCGGCCTTTCATGAGCGCCCGGATCGAGGCGTCGATCATCGGCGGCGGGCCGCAGAGATAGGCCTTATGGCCCTTGAAGACACCGTTGAAGTGGCGTTCCGCCGCCTCGTGGACGAAGCCGGTCTCGCCCTCCCAGCCGTCGCCCGCGCGGGGTTCCGACAGCACCGGGACATAGGTGAAATTCGGGTGCCTGGCGGCGAGTTCGGCGAAGAGATCGTCGAAATAGAGATCCTCGCGCCGGCGCACGCCATGGAACAGGGTGATCGGCAGGGGGCAGCCCTCGGCCAGGAGTTCGAGCACCATGGACTTGGGGCTCGACAGGCCGGAACCGCCTGCGATGAAGATCATCGGCACTTGGGCCGAGGTCCTGACGTAGAAGCGGCCGAGGGGGCCGGTCACCGTGAGCTTGTCGCCGACCTTCAACTCGTTGTGGATCCAGGTCGTGGCGCGCCCGCCCGGCACCAGGCGGACGTGGATCTCGATCCGCTCGCCCTCCGACGGCGCATTGGCGATCGAGAAGGCGCGGGCGCCTTCGATGCCGGGCAGCGTCAGGTTGACATATTGGCCGGCCTGGAACGCCATCGGCGTGGCGCCCAGGTCGAGCCAGATACCCTTGATGTCCCGCGTCAGATCCCGGATCTCGGCGACCGTGGCGACGGCGTCCAGCACGGGCAGGTTCTGCGCGTCGGGATCGACGTCGATATCGGCCTCGATGGTGACGTCGGAGAGGGCACGGGCGCAGCAGGCGAGCGCCCGCCCCTCGTCACGCTCGAAATCCATCAGGGCGAAGGGTGATGCCTCGCCGAGGTCCACTTCGCCTTCCGTCACCGTGACCTTGCAGGTGCTGCAGAGGCCGTGGTTGCACTGATAGGGCAGGTAGATCCCGTTGCGCAGGCAGGCATCCAGGATGGTCTGCCCGTCCGCGGCGGTGATGGTCTGGCCCAGCGGCTCGATGGTGATCTGGTGGGACACGTCGGTTTCCGCCCAGGCTCAGAAAGCCGCGCCGGCCAGACCGTTCAGGCCGGGCGTCCAGAAGCGGAGGATCGACTTGTGGCCGATGTGATTGGCGGCCAGGCTGGCGTCCAGATCCGGCTTGAAGGGCCGGTTGTCCAGCATCCAGGTGACCTTCGACCAGTCGATCTTGGCGAATTCGGGATGCTGGCCGTAGCAGCCGGGCAGTACCTTCTCGATCACGTCGCGGAACGGCATCTCGGGCTTCAGGGGCAGCGCCAGGGCGGCGCAGAACATCAGGTGTTCTTCCCAGTGCCAGTAGACGATCTGGTTGCCGTGGAAATTCTCGACGCGGTCGCGCGAGGCGAATTCATAGGGTCCGATGGCGGCGACAGGCATGTTTCCTCCTAGTTCTTCATCTGGCAACCGTGCGGCGGCCGGCCCCGCCGCACGGCCTTGCGATCAGGCTTCGTTGACGGAGCGCTGCGCCTGCCATTCGTTCCACAGCTTCTCGTCCGGCGAACCCTTGTAGTCGAAGTTGTCGGCACCGAAATTCAGGTGATACCAGGCGAGCACGTCCTTGAGATCGGCGCCGCCGCAGTTGCCCTGATAGATCTGATGCACAGGCAGCCAGGACTGCATGTATTTCTCGGGCTCGTAGATGAAGATGTCTTTGCAGCCGTCGGAGCAGAAGTGGTACTTCTCGCCCTTGTATTCGGTCGAACGGAAGCAGATCGTCTTCGGGTCGTCGGGTTCCGTGAAGATCATCGGAATCTGGCAGACCACGCAGAGTTGGGGCAGCGTCGGGTTGTAGTAGCGCTTGCCCTGGGCTTCCATCTCGCTCCAGCACTGGAACCGGGGGCGATACAGGCGGTCGAAGGTGTCGGGATATTTGGCCGACAGCCAATCCTGCTCTTCCTCCGTCGGCACCCAGGTGTGGAAGGCGGTCGCCTGGCTGTAGTTGTAGAAGGTCGTCCACACTTCGTGGCTGAGGCGGCTCTTCTCTTTGGAGGCGACCTCGTGATACTTCGGCTTGCGGATGCCGTAACGCGACAGGTCGTTGAAGAGGGCGTCGCCGGCCTGCTCGAAATACATCTCCCAGGCTTCCGCCCAGGACATGACCCGCTTGGGCAGCATGTAGTCCATCATCATCGAGACGATGGCGAGCAGGCGGTAGCCGCGCCAGAACCACTTGTCGATCCAGCGCTGCACGATCGGCACGTTGCCTTCGTCCTGCTCGAGCATGAACTTGATGATCTCGAGGCCGAGGGTCATGTGCCGGGCCTCGTCGGACTGGGCCGAGAAGCCGAAGGTCACGGTCGCCATGTCGCCGTTGTAGGCGGCACCCGACATGAAGGGCACGAACAGCAGGTTGGTCAGGACATATTCGAAGCTGAACGAGATCGCGGTCAGGAATTCGAACGGTCCGGCCGAGCAGGCGTCCTCGAAGAAGGACTTGGGCACCGACAGGTACCACACGCGGTCGTGCATGTGGCGGGCGTCGTGCAGGCCGTCGAAGAACTTGTTGTAGTGGCTGATGGTGTGGATCTGGGTCTGGGCGTGGCGCAGCTCGTCGATCGCCTGCATCTGGCAGGCGATGCGCGGCCCGGCGCCGACGAAATGCCGGCCGACGTGGGCATAGCCGCGGTGGGCCGAATATTCGAGCGGCGAGACGCCGGTCAGGAACACTTTCAGCGCGTTGATGTAGCGCGCGTCGGTCACGTTCAGGTGGCCGTTGTTCTGGGCGAAGCTCTCGATCACGGCATAGAGCTTGCGCTCCTTCTCCGCCTGGTACTTCCAGTAGGCGTCCATGGTGAGACGGAAGGGGTCTTCCCAGGCGTCCCAATCGTGGATCTTGATGCCTTCATAGTCCGCGAAGGGGAACACTTTCGACATCGGCTGATAGGTGGTTTCCCAGCTCAGGCCGCGCGTCAGGTGGGCGTAGCGCTCCTTCAGGCTGAGTTTGCGGTGCTTCGGGGGAGGCATGGCGTTCATGATGGACCTCGTCAGCTGTGGCGGTGCGGGGCGCCCGTTTTCCAGGCGAGGGTGAAGCTCTCGTCGTCCTCGTCGACATTGCCGGCGAGGGTGATCAGGGAGAGCTGGAGTTCTTGCAGATCGAAGGGCCGGCCGAGCTTGTTCTCGATCGTCTCGCGGCGGATGCTCAGGCGGTCGGCGCAGTCGATCTTGGTCAGCGCGGGCATCACGCTGACCACGGCACCCGGGTTGTCCTCGACGATCGCTTCGACCAGGAAGCGGGCATCGTCGGTATTCTGGAAGGTGATGGAAACGTTACTCATGACATTACTCCTCAGATCTCGAGCGTCAGCTTGCGGGCGCGCTTGTCGAGATCGTCGAGGACGAGATCGAGCGCTTCGGTGGCGCCGTCGCCCAGCACCTGGGTAGCGATCGGGCGGACCGCCTCGGCGGCACGGGCCTTCCATGTCTTGGTCCAGGCCGAGAGCAGGGCGCGGTTGGCTTCCGACTCTTTGGCCGCGACGGTGATCACGGCGTCGACCCAGCGCGAGGTCTCGTCGAACCAGTCGGACATGAATTCGGTCAGCGGCGACAGGGCGGCACCGCCCTGGGCCTGGCCGGCGGCGTCGAAATGGCGGTAGACGAGGGGATAGATCACACCGTCGAGCGCCAGGTTCTGGGCGACGAAAAGCTCGAACCAATCGCCCATCACGAGCGTGTCCTCGACGGTCTGGCGCAGGCCCTGCCAGGCGGCATCATGCAGCCAGAGTTCCTTGGCCGTAGCCAGGCTGGAACCCGTGCTGTCATCGAGAAGCAGGCCGATCCGGCTGATCAACTGGGCGATGCCGAGGCGGTCCATGGTGGCATACATGGTCGCCTGGGTGATGGCGGTGCAGAAGCCGATGTCGGTGATCAGCGAGTTGTTCATGTTGGCGCCCCACTCGTAATGGCGGAGCGGCAGCAGATAGTGTTGCACCCGGGCGGCCCAGGCCGGCGTGAGCCCGCTCAGCGTGGAGCGCTTCTCGGCGAAGGAGAATGCCTTCTCCGCCGCTTCCATCATGCGCGAGCGTGCAATCGTATAGGTTCCATAATAGTACTGCCGGGGATCGCGCAGCGCATGCCAGTCGGCCATGACGATCGCTGTCCGCCGGCTGTCGAACAGCTCGTACTGCGGTTCCCAGGTCGGGCGGTAGTGGAACACTTCCGTCGCCTGGAGGTCGTACATCGCCTCGTCGTAGCGCGATGCGGGCTTGTCGGCGCCGAGGCGGCGGGCGACGTTGGCGAAAGTGTGCCGCCGGGGCTGTATGCTGGCGGTTTTGATCTCCAAACTCATGGGCTGGGTTTCCTCCGGATTTTCTTGATCAGCGATGGTGCGACGTCGCGCCGTGGACGAGGGTCTCGAAGGCGATCGCGGC
>NZ_JBAZKR010000136.1:0-9120 GCF_041650655.1 Zavarzinia sp. | reverse complement strand
GCCGGACGATCCCGACCTGTCGCCCGCGACCACGGCGCTCCTGGTGATCGACGTCCAGAACACCTATCTGACGCGGCCCGCGCGCGAGACCCTGAGCAACCCCGCGGATCTTGCCCGCTACGATGCCTGGACGCCGTTCCACGAACGCATGCACGGCACGGTGATCCCCCATATCGCCGCCCTGCTGGCCGAGTGCCGGGCGCGTGGCATCGAGTGCATCTTCGCCCGCATCGCCTGCCACACGAAGGACGGGCGCGACCGTTCGCTGAGCCAGAAGAAGCCCGGCTTCAACAATCTCCTGCTGCCCAAGGACGGTGAACCGTCGCAACTGGTCGCGGCGCTGGCGCCCCAGGGCGATGAAATCACCGTCATCAAGACGACGGACAGCGCCCTGACCGGCACCAACCTCCGCCTGATCCTGCACAACCTCGGCATTCGCACGGTGATCTGCGCCGGCATCTTCACCGACCAATGCGTCGCCTCGACCGTGCGCAGCCTGGCGGACGAGAGTTTCGACGTCGTCGTGGTCGAGGACGCCTGTGCCGCCGCCACCCTGGAACTGCACCAGGCGGAACTCGCCATCATCAACATGATCTACTGCAACGTCATGACCCTGCAGGAATTGCAGGCTCTCATGGTGCGCTGAAACGCCGGAGATCGCGCCCGTGTATCAAGCCGACTTCCTCGCCCGCCTCGAGGCTGCGCTCCGCGGCGCCCTGCCGCTCTGGGGCATGGGCGACGACACCGACCTCGAACTGCTGACGATTTCCGAGAATGCCACCTTTCTGGCGACCAACAGGAAGAGCTTCGCCCGCACCGTCTTCCGCGTCCACCGGCCGGACTATCACACCAAGGACGAGATCGCCTCGGAACTGGCCTGGATCGAGGCGCTGCGCGCGACCGGCGAGGTTTCGATCCCCGCGCCGATCCCGATGACCAGCGGCGCCCTGATCGCCGACATCGACGACGACGGCCACACCCGACACGTCGTGGCCTTCGAATTCGTGCCCGGGATCGAGCCGCCGGACGGCGACCTGATCCCCTGGTACCGGGAACTCGGCGCGATCCATGCGACGCTGCATAGCCATTCGATTTCCTGGGCCAAGCCGAAGGGCTTCACCCGCTTCTCTTGGGATTTCGAGACCACGATCGGCGCGACGCCCCATTGGGGCGACTGGCGGAAGGGCCTCGGCCTCGACGATGCGGGCAGGGCGGTGATCGAACAGGTGGTCGACCTGTTGCGCCGCAAGCTCGACGCCTATGGCAAGGGACCGGCGCGTTTCGGCCTGATCCATGCCGATCTCCGCCTGGCCAATCTGCTGGTCGATACCGATCGCCTGACCCTGATCGATTTCGACGACTGCGGCTTCTCCTGGTACCTCTATGATTTCGCGACCGCGGTCTCCTTCTTCGAGACCGATCCGCGCATTCCGGCGCTGCTCGACGCCTGGAAGGAAGGCTATCGCCGCGTCCGCCCCTTGAGCGAGGAAGAGGCGGCGATCATTCCGGCCCTGGTGGTGATGCGGCGGATCCAGCTCACCGCCTGGATCGCTTCCCATGCCGAGACGCCGACGGCGCAAGCCATGGGCGAACCCTATACCGCCGGCACCGTCGAGATGGCCCGGCGCTTCCTGGCGGCCGAAGGGGGCGCAGAATGACGGCACAGACGAAACGGATCCTCTCCCTCAACGCCTTCGAGGGCGGGACGAACCTGCCGGCAGACGTGGCGGCCCTGGTGGCGCGCCGGCGTAACACCTTTGGTGCCGGCTCGGTCCTGTTCTACGACGAGCCCCTGCACATCGTGAAGGCCGAGGGCTGCCATATCTATACGGCGGACGGGCGGAAATACCTGGACCTCTACAACAACGTCCCCTCGGTCGGCCATTGCCATCCCGGCGTGGTCGCCGCCGTCTCGGCCCAGCTCGCCGCCTTCAATACCCACACCCGCTATCTCTACGACAATATCCACGACTATGCGGAACGCCTGCTGGCGAGCTTCCCGCCGGCGCTCTCCAACATCGTCTTCACCTGCACGGGCTCGGAGAGCAACGACTTCGCCCTCCGCCTGGCCCGGCTCGCCACCGGCAAGGACGGTTTCGTCGTCACCCGCACCGCCTATCACGGCAACACGACGGCGGTGACCGACGTCTCGCCGTCATCCTCCCGCTCCGGCAAGCTGGCGCCCCATGTCCGGATCGTCGAGGCGCCGGGCAGTGCCGCCTATGGTGCCGATATCGGTGCCGGCTTCGCTGCCGCGGTCCAGGCGGCGATCGCCGATCTCGAAGCGGCGGGCATTGGTTTCGCCGGCCTGCTGGTCGATACGATCTTTTCCTCGGACGGCGTTTTCGCCGATCCGCCGGGCTTCCTCGCCCCCGCGGTCGCGGCGGCGCACCGGGCCGGCGGCCTGTTCATCGCGGACGAGGTGCAGCCCGGCTTCGGGCGTACCGGCGGTGGCCTCTGGGGCTTCGCGCGCCACGGCTTGGTGCCGGACGTGGTGACCATGGGCAAGCCCATGGGCAACGGCTATCCGCTGGCCGGCGTGGTCACCAGGCCGGACCTGTTGCAGGCCCTGTGCGACGAATACGGCTATTTCAACACTTTCGGCGGCAGCCCGGCGGCGGCGGCGGCCGGCCTCGCCGTGCTCGACGCGATCGAGGGCGAGGGGCTGATCGAGAATGTCGCCAAGGTCGGCGGCCATCTCAAGGAACGCCTCGCGGCGCTGCGCGGCAATGCCGCCGGCATCGGCGAGGTCCGGGGCGCCGGCCTCTATCTCGGCCTCGACATCGTGGGCGAGGACGGCACCAGCCCGGACGGGGCAGGGGCCAGCCGCATGATCAATGCCCTGCGCGCCAAGGGCGTCCTGATCGGCGCCGCCGGCCCCTTCGGCCATACGCTGAAGATCCGCCCGCCGCTCTGCCTTGGGCTCGACGAAGCGGATTATTTCGTCGATGCGTTGAGCGCGATCTGCCGCGGCGCCTGACTGGATTGGGAAAGCCTCTGCCCTGCTTCGGGCTTTCCTGGTTTTGGCGGCGGGCGATCTCGGCCATGCTGAGCGCATCATGTCGCGCACCATCGAAATCCTCGACCGCCTGATCGCCTTCCCGACCGTCAGCCGGGACAGCAACCTCGACCTGATCCGCGATGTCGAGGGTTTCCTGGCCGCCCTCGGCGTCGACAGCCGCCTGGTGTTCGACGACGAGGGACGCAAGGCCAATCTCTTCGCCACCATCGGGCCGAAGGACGCGCCCGGCATCATGCTGGCCGGCCATACCGACGTGGTGCCGGTCGACGGCCAGGCCTGGACCTCCGACCCCTTCCGCCTGATCCGGCGCGACGGCAAGCTCTATGGCCGCGGCACCGCCGACATGAAGGGTTTCATCGCCGCCTGCCTGGCCCTGGCCGAACAGGCGGTGCGCCAGCCGCTGGCGACGCCGATCCATCTCGCTCTCTCCTATGACGAGGAGATCGGCTGCGTCGGCGTGCGGCGGCTGATCGACCTGCTGGCCGGCCTCGGAATTCGCCCCAAGGCCTGCATCGTGGGCGAGCCGACGGGGATGCAGGTCGTCGTCGCCCACAAGGGCAAGACCGCGGTCCGCGCCCATTGCCACGGACTCGAATGCCATTCCAGCCTGGCGCCCTTGGGCCTCAATGCGATCCACCTGGCGGCCGACCTGATCGGGGCGCTGCGCCATCAGCAGGCGGCCTTGCTGGCCGGCGGGGCGCGCGACCGTGATTACGACGTCGATCATTCGACGATCCATGTCGGCACCATCAGGGGCGGCACCGCGCTCAACATCGTGCCCAAGGATTGCAGCCTGGATTTTGAGATCCGCCACCTGCCGGGCGATGCGCTGGAGCCGATCCTGGGCGCCATCGAGGCGGCGGCGGCGGCGATCGAGCGGGCGGCCAAGGCCGATTTCCCCGATGCGGAAATCCGCTTCGAGACGATTTCCGCCTATCCCGCCCTGGAAACCTCGCCGGATGCCGAGATCGTCGCCTTCGCCAAGGCGCTGACGGGTGGCAACAGTATCGGCAAGATCAGCTTCGGCACCGAAGGCGGCCTCTATCAGCGCGACCTGCACACGCCGACCGTGGTCTGCGGCCCCGGCCATATCGCCGATGCCCACAAGCCGGACGAATTCGTGAGCGAAGAACAGCTCGCCGCCTGCGACCATTTCCTGGCCGGGATGCTGGCCCTGCTGCGCGGCTAGGCCGCCATCAGGCGGCGCAGCACGGTGCGGAAACGCGCGGCCACGGCGTCGCGCGCGGCGTGGCACCCGGCGCTGACGACATGGCGCCCGGCGGACCAGACATCGGCCACCAGCCGGTCGTCGCCCGCGAAGATCCAGCCGTCGAGCAGGGCATCTCCCGTCCGCCCGTCCAGTGCCAGGGCGTCGCCGTCGAGGGCGACGAGATCGGCGAGGTATCCTTCGGCGATCATGCCGGCCTGGCGCCCCAGCGCCCTGGCCCCGCCCGCGGCTGCCGCTTCGTAAAGGGTGCGGCCGTTGGAGGCGTCTTCCGGGCAGATCACGGCACGGGATTGGCTGACCAGGCGCTGGCCGTATTCGAGCAGGCGCAATTCCTCGGCCAGCGCGATCCGCACGTTCGAGTCGGAACCGATGCCCCAGGTGCCGCCGGCAGTGGCGAAGCCTTCGATGGGGAAGAAGCCGTCGCCCAGATTGGCTTCGGTGATCGGGCAGAGGCCGGCCGTGGCCCCGCTCCGGGCCAAGGCGGCGGTCTCCGCGGCGGTCATATGGGTGGCGTGGATCAGGCACCAGCGCTCGTCGACCGGCAGGTTGGCGAGCAGCCAGTCGACCGGCCTTGTGCCGAGCCAGGCTTCGATGTCGCGCACTTCCTGCATCTGTTCGGCGATATGGATATGCACCGGGCCTTCGGTGAAACGGGCGGTCACGGCGCGCAGCAGCTCGGGCGTGGTCGCGCGCAGCGAATGGGGGGCGATGCCTAACCGGCAATCGGCGGGCAGGGCGGCGATGGCGCGGGCGGCCGCATCCATCAACCGGTCGTAACGATCGAAGTCGCAGCCGAAGCGGCGCTGCCCCTCGCTCAGCGGCTTGGCCCCGGCGCCGCCCTGGGCATAGAGCACGGGGAGATGGGTGAGGCCGATGCCGGTCTCGCCTGCTGCGGCGGCGATGCGGGCGGACATTTCGCCGATATCGTCATAGTCGGCGCCGTCCGGCGCATGATGGAGATAGTGGAATTCGGCGACGGCGGCATAGCCGGCCTCCAGCATCTCGACCTGGACCTGGGCCGCGATCGCCTGGAGATCGTCCGGGGTCAGCACGGCGGCGAAGCGATACATCAGCTCGCGCCAGGTCCAGAAACTGTCGCGCCCGCGGCCGCGCCGCTCGGTCAGGCCGGCCATGGCGCGCTGGAAGGCGTGGCTGTGCAGGTTGGCGAGCGCGGGCAGCAGCACGGCGGCGCGGTGATCGCCCGGCCCCGGGGCGGCGGCGCGCTCGATCACCGCGATTCTGCCGTCCGGCCCCGGCAGAACCCGCACGTCCCTTGCCCAGCCGTCCGCCAGCAGGACCTGGCGCGCAAAAATCGCCTGCATCGACACGCTCCTTATTGACTAGACAATAATCTTGATCCTACGATCCTTGGCAACTGGTTTCTCAGGAAATTGCAGGGGGAACTCGGTATGTCCGGCGGATCATTTGTCTTGATAAAAGCGCGGATCGCCACCATGGCCGCGCCTGCCGGCTATGGCCTGGTCGAGGATGGCGCGGTCGCCGTCGCCGATGGTCGCATTCAATTCGCCGGCCGGCGAGGGGATCTGCCCCATGCCTTCGCCCGCTGGCCGCAGATCGATCTCGAGGGCCGGCTGGTGACGCCCGCCCTGATCGATTGCCATACCCATCTGGTCTATGGCGGCAGCCGGGCCCGGGAATTCGAGCAGCGCCTCGAAGGTGCCACCTATGCCGAGATCGCGGCGGCCGGTGGCGGCATTCTCTCGACCGTGCGGGCGACCCGCGCCGCCAGTGCCGAGCGCCTGACCGCGGAAGCGCTGCCCCGGCTCGACGCCCTGCTGGCCGAGGGGGCCGGTACCGTCGAGATCAAATCGGGCTACGGCCTCGACCTCGACGGCGAATTGAAGATGCTGCGCGTCGCCCGCGACCTCGCCCGCCATCGCCGGGTGCGCATCCGCACGACCTTCCTGGGCGCCCACGCCCTGCCGCCCGAATTCGCCGGCAGGGCGGACGATTACATCGACTTCCTGTGCCGCGAGGTGCTGCCCGCCGCCCATGCCGAGGGTCTGGTCGATGCCGTCGACGCCTTCTGCGAGGGGATCGCCTTTTCGATTGCGCAGACGCGGCGGATGTTCGAGGCGGCGAAGGCCCTGGGGCTCCCGGTGAAGATCCATGCCGAGCAGCTCTCCAACCTCGGCGGGGCGGCGCTGGCGGCGCGTTTCGAGGCGCTCTCGGCCGATCATGTCGAATATCTGGACGAGGCCGGGGTGGCCGCCATGGCGGCGGCCGGCACGGTGGCGACGCTGCTGCCCGGCGCCTTCTATGCGCTCCGTGAGACGCAGATGCCGCCGGTCGAACGGCTGCGCGGGGCAGGGGTGCCGATCGCCCTGTCGACCGACTGCAACCCCGGCACTTCTCCGGTCACCTCGCTCCTGCTCATGCTGAACATGGGCTGCACCCTGTTCCGTCTGACCCCCAGCGAGGCGCTCGCCGGCATCACCATCAACGCCGCCCGCGCCCTCGGCTTGGCCGAGGAAACCGGCAGCATCGAGGCGGGCAAGGCGGCCGATCTCGCCGTCTTCGATGTCGAGGACCCGGCTGAGCTTGCCTATCGGATCGGCTTCAATCCGCTGCACAGCCGCTACCTCGAAGGAACGCCGGCATGACCCCGGTCAGCGTCATCCGGGGCGACGGCCCGGTCATCCTGGGCCAGCCCCATGGCGGCACCTTCGTCCCCATGGAGATCCTGGACGCCCTGAACGACAACGGCCGCGCACTGGCCGATACGGATTGGCACATCGATCGTCTCTACGACGGGCTGCTGCCCGGGGCGACGGTCGTGCATGCCGAATTCCACCGCTATGTGATCGACGCCAACCGCGATCCCGCCGGTGCCTCGCTCTATCCCGGGCAGAACACCACCGGCCTGGTGCCGGAGACGGATTTCGACAGCCGGCCGATCTGGCGCAGCCTGCCCGATGCGGCGGAGGTCGAGCGCCGCCGTCTCGCCTTCCACGCGCCCTATCACGCCGCCCTGGCGGCGGAAGTGGCACGGCTCCGCGCGCTCCATCCGGTCGTGGTGGTCTACGACTGCCATTCGATCCGCTCCGACATTCCCTTCCTGTTCGAGGGGCGCCTGCCGGTCTTCAACATCGGCAACAATGCCGGCGCCACCTGCTCGGATGCGATCCTCTCGGCCGTCGCCGGCATCGCCGGGCGGGCCGATGGCTTCGATCATGTGGTGAACGGCCGTTTCCGCGGCGGCTGGACCACCCGCCACTACGGCCGGCCGGAAACAGGCGTGCAGGCGATCCAGATGGAACTCGCCCAGCGCGCCTATCTCGCCGACGAGGCGGCGCCCTGGGCTTTCGACGAGGCCAAGGCCGCCCGCCTGCGCCCCCATCTCCGCGACATGCTGCAGGCGATCGAGGCGATCGCCCGCCAGAACACCTGATCCCCGAGGAGCGATCTCATGAGCAACCCCCGCCACAACACGCGCCAGGTGCGGGCACCCCGCGGCACCGAGCTGAACGCCAAGTCCTGGGCGACCGAAGCGCCGCTCCGCATGTTGATGAACAACCTCGACGCCGAGGTGGCGGAAAATCCGAACGAACTGGTGGTCTATGGCGGCATCGGCCGGGCGGCCCGCACCTGGGAGGATTTCGACCGTATCGTCGCCACTCTGAAATCGCTCGAGGCGGACGAGACGCTGCTGGTCCAATCGGGCAAGCCGGTCGGCGTGTTCAGGACCCATGCGGATGCGCCGCGCGTGCTGATCGCCAATTCGAACCTGGTGCCCAACTGGGCCAATTGGGACCATTTCAACGAGTTGGACCGCAAGGGCCTGATGATGTACGGCCAGATGACCGCCGGGTCCTGGATCTACATCGGCACCCAAGGCATCGTGCAGGGCACCTATGAAACCTTCGTCGAGGCCGGCCGTAAGCATTACGGCGGCAGCCTGAAGGGCAAATGGATCCTGACCGGCGGCCTCGGCGGCATGGGCGGGGCGCAGCCGCTGGCGGCGACCATGGCCGGCGCTTCCTGCATCGCGGTCGAATGCGATTCCGACCATATCGATTTCCGCCTGCGCACCCGCTATGTCGACGTGAGGGCGGAGACGATCGACGAAGCCATGGCGATCGTCGAACAGGCCCATGCCGCGGGCAAGGCGATCTCGGTCGGCCTGCTCGGCAATGCCGCCGAAGTCTTCCCCGAAATGGTCCGCCGCCGCATCCGGCCGGACATCGTGACCGATCAGACCTCGGCCCATGACCCGATCAACGGCTATCTGCCGATCGGCTGGACCATGGCCGAATGGAAGGCGGCGCGGGAGAGCGATCCGAAGCGCGTCGAGGCGGCGGCCAAGGCCTCCATGAAGGTCCACGTCCAGGCCATGCTGGATTTCTGGCGCATGGGAATTCCCACGCTCGACTACGGCAACAACATCCGCCAGCGCGCCTTCGACGAGGGCCTGAAGGATGCCTTCGACTTTCCGGGCTTCGTGCCGGCCTATATCCGCCCGCTGTTCTGCCGCGGCATCGGGCCGTTCCGCTGGGCCGCCCTGTCCGGCGATCCCGAGGACATCTACAAGACCGACCAGAAGGTCAAGGAACTGCTGCCCGACAATAGCCATCTGCACAATTGGCTCGACATGGCCCGGACACGGATCGCCTTCCAGGGCCTGCCGGCGCGGATCTGCTGGGTCGGCCTCGGCGATCGCCACCGGCTCGGCCTCGCCTTCAACGAGATGGTGCGGAAGGGTGAGCTGAAGGCGCCGGTGGTGATCGGCCGCGACCACCTGGATTCGGGCTCGGTCGCCTCGCCCAACCGCGAAACCGAGGCGATGAAGGACGGCTCGGACGCCGTTTCCGATTGGCCGCTGCTGAACGCCCTGCTCAATTGCGCCTCG
>NZ_JBAZKR010000135.1:0-9135 GCF_041650655.1 Zavarzinia sp. | reverse complement strand
GCCAGGAACTCGCGGAGGCCCGAGACCAGCATCTCGCGGCACATGATCACTACGGCGGCGATCACGGCGAAGCCTTCGATCTGGCGCATCGCGACCAGCATCAGGATGGCGGAGGCGACCAGCAGCTTGTCCGCCACGGGATCGAGAAAACGGCCGAGGGGCGACACCTGATTCCACGCCCGCGCCAGCCAGCCGTCGAAATAGTCGGTGATCGAGGCGGCAGCGAAGAGCCCGAAGGCAATCCAATTGCCGACCGGGAAGTCCAGGAAGAAGGCCGCCACCATCAGGGGGATCACGAAGATCCGGAACAGGGTCAGCAGATTGGGCAGGTTGGTGATCATCGCGGGGTGCCGGTCAGCCTTTTTCGTTGAAGTGATCGTATACGAGCTTGGCGACGGTTTTCGAGATGCCCGGTACTTTTTCGAGATCGGCGAGCCCGGCGCGCGAGGCTTCCTTGGCCGAGCCGAAATGATGGAGCAGGGCGCGCTTGCGTGCCGGCCCGACGCCCGGGATCTCGTCGAGGGCGGAGCGCACCGCCTCCTTGCCCCGCTTCGCCCGGTGGGTGCCGATGGCGAAGCGATGCGCCTCGTCGCGCAGGCGCTGCAGGAAATAGAGTACCGGCGAGCGCTGCTCGAGCGAGAATTCGGGCTTGCCCGGGCGGAAGAAGCGCTCGCGCCCGGCGTTGCGGTCCGGCCCCTTGGCGATGCCGACCAGGGGGACGTCCTCGATCCCGAGGCCGCGCAGGATGCCCAGCGCTGCCGAGAGCTGGCCGGCGCCGCCGTCGATCAGCACGAGATCGGGCCAGGCGGCGCCATTCTCGTCCCGTTCCGGGTTCTCGTCCATCAAGCGCTTGAAGCGTCGGGTCAGGACTTCGCGCATCATGCCGAAATCGTCGCCCGGGGTGATGTCGGTGCTCTTGATGTTGAACTTGCGGTAGGCGTTCTTCTGGAACCCCTCGGGCCCCGCCACGATCATGCCGCCGACCGCGTTGGTGCCCATGACATGGCTGTTGTCATAGACCTCGATCCGCTTGGGCGGCCCGTCCAGCTCGAAGGTCTCTGCCACTGCTTCGAGCAGCTTCGCCTGGCTCGACGTCTCGGCGAGGCGGCGGCCGAGCGCTTCCCGGGCATTGGTCTTGGCATGATCGACGAGGTCGAGCTTGGCGCCGCGCTTCGGTTCCGCGATGTCGACCTTGCGGCCGGAGGCGGTCGTGAGCGCTTCGGCCAGGAGGTCCTGGTCGGCCACCGGACCGTCGATCAGGATCAGCCGTGGCGGCGGGCGGTCGTCGTAGAATTGGGCGATGAAGGCGGCGCGGATCTCCGGCGCCTCGTCGCTCCGGTCGATCCTGGGGAAATAGGCGCGGTTGCCCCAGTTCTGCCCGGCGCGGAAGAAGAACACCTGGACGCAGGCCTGGCCGCCGTCGAGGTGGAGGGCGATCACATCTGCTTCGGCGACAGCGTCGGTATTGATGTCCTGATGGGCCTGGATCGCGGTCAGGGCGCGGATACGGTCGCGGTAGATCGCGGCCCTCTCGTAATCCAGCGCCTCCGCCGCTTCGCTCATGCGGGCGGAAAGGTCGCGCTGGATCGCCTGGCTGCGGCCGGACAGGAAATCCTCGGCCTGGGCGACCAGGCGATCGTAATCCTCGTGGGAGATATGGCCGACACAGGGCGCCGAGCAGCGCTTGATCTGAAACAACAGGCAGGGCCGGCTGCGGCCCTGGAACACCGCGTCGGAACAGGAGCGCAGCAGGAAGGCGCGCTGGAGGTCGTTCAGTGTCCGGGTGACCGCGCCGGCCGAGGCGAAGGGACCGAAATAGGTGCCCTTCTCGCCGCGGGCCCCCCGGTGCTTGCCGAGCTTGGCCCATTCGTGGCCCTTGGCGATCAGGATGTAGGGGAACGACTTGTCGTCCCGCAGCAGCACGTTGTAACGCGGTTGGAGGCGCTTGATCAGATTGGCTTCGAGGAGCAGCGCCTCCGCCTCGGTATGGGTCACGACGACTTCGAGCGACCGCGTCTCGGCGACCATGCGCGAGATCCGGTTGGATGGATGCACGCCGTTCGCGTATTGCGAGACGCGACGCTTCAGGTTCCGCGCCTTGCCGACATAGAGGACGTCGCCACGGCCGTCGAGCATCCGATAGACCCCGGGGCCCTGGCCCAAGGTAGCGAGATGGCGGCGGATCAGGGCGCGGCCCTGGAGGGGCTGACCGCCCTCGGCGGGCGACTCGGCCTCTGTGATGTCCTCTCCGTCAGTCATCGCTCATTCGACCCGTACCGGCGCGATTCGCAGCCGGCGATTGCACTGCCGACAGTCATGCTGCAACTGCGAAGGCGGCGGGAAAGCGTGTTGCAGCCGCAAATATGACAGTCGCCAAAGGCGCGGAATTCCTGGGGTGCCGTCATATCGGGCAGCGGCTGCTGAAACCTTGTCGACATCGATCTGACACTTTCCACCATTCCTGTGGATAACCCTGTTGGCAAGTCTTGCGGCAACCCCGCACCCCCGCACATTCCCTGGGTCCCGGCGTCCTTGCTCAAAATTTGAGCATATGCAGTCGGTGTCAATGAAATCAATGGGTTAGCGGAGCAGGTGCGGCTCGTGCAATCCCATTTACCGATTTTCCGACTTGACGGCTACGGGGCGACACTGCTAGCCGCGCCTGTGTACAAAAAGGCGCCATTTCGCTCCTGTGACAGCTCCGTTTCAAATGTTGCCGACAAGCATGTCAGCGCAACAAGTCGGATTTCCCACCCGCCAAACGCACGATTTCAATGCCCGCGGCGTCGGCACCACGTATCGCACCCGGTTTCTCGACGCGAATTCGCACCGCGTGAACTCTGGCATCGCACAACAGACGGTCGGCGATTTCTTCGGCGAGACGTTCGACCAGGTTGAAGTGACCTGAAGCGACCACGCCGCGTGTCTCGTTCGAGGCCCATTCGTAGCAGACCACCTTGCCGTGGTCGTCGCCGGCCGAACGGGGGTCGTCGACCGCCAGATCGAGATCGATTCGGATGATCTGGCGGCGCCCCTTCTCGTGCGCCCAGACGCCGATCTCGGCCTCGACCACGAGTCCCCGAACGAAGAGGTGGGCGACGCCTTGGCGGGCATCGGCGAAGCCGACGGGAGTGACGAAACTCTTGGTCATGGTTGAAAGGCTTTCGAGAAACGCGAAGCGATCAGCGGCGGGCGGGTTTCTTCTTTGGCGTACGCACGCCGGGGCGTCCACCCGTCGAACGGCCACGGGAAGGGGCGGGAGGCCGGGCCTGGGGATTGCTGGCGATTTCCAGTTCCGAGGCTTCGAGCCGGCGGATCTCGTCGCGCAGCCGCGCCGCTTCCTCGAATTCGAGGTCGGCGGCGGCCTGGCGCATACGCTTGTCGAGGTCCGCGAGATAGGATTTCAGGTTGTGGCCGACCAGTTGGCGGGCCTCGGCATCGCCCAGGTCGACCGTCGAATGATCGGCCTCGTAGACCGATTCGAGGATGTCGCCGATCGACTTCCGGACCGATTCCGGTGTGATGCCATGGGCCTCGTTGTAAGCCTTCTGCTTGGCCCGGCGCCGGTCCGTCTCGTCGAGGGCGCGGCGCATCGACTCGGTCACCGTGTCGGCATAGAGGATGACCCGGCCGTCGACATTGCGCGCGGCGCGCCCGATGGTCTGGATCAGCGAGGTCTCGGAGCGCAGGAAGCCTTCCTTGTCGGCGTCCAGAATCGCCACCAGGGCGCATTCCGGGATGTCCAGTCCCTCGCGCAGCAGGTTGATGCCGATCAGCACGTCGAAAGTGCCGAGGCGGAGATCGCGCAGGATCTCGATCCGTTCCAGCGTGTCGATGTCCGAATGCATGTAGCGGACCTTGAGCCCCGCCTCGTGCAGATATTCGGTCAGGTCCTCGGCCATGCGCTTGGTCAGGGTGGTGACCAGCACACGGTTGCCCTTGGCCGTGACGGCGCGGCATTCGGCGATCAGGTCGTCGACCTGCTTGGCGATCGGGCGGATGAAGCAGGGCGGATCGATCAGCCCGGTCGGGCGGATCACCTGCTCGGTGAAAGTACCGCCGGTCCGTTCCATCTCCCATTTGCCCGGGGTCGCCGAGACGAAGACCGACTGGGGTCGCATGGCGTCCCATTCGGTGAATTTCAGCGGCCGGTTGTCGATGCAGGAGGGCAGGCGGAAGCCGTATTCGGCCAGGGTCGACTTTCGCTTGTTGTCGCCCCGTTCCATGCCGCCGATCTGGGGCACGGTGACATGGCTCTCGTCGACGAAGAGGAGGGCGTTGTCGGGCAGATATTCAAAGAGCGTCGGCGGCGGCTCGCCCGGGCGGCGCCCGGTCAGGTAGCGGGAATAATTCTCGATCCCGGCGCAGGCGCCGGTCGCTTCCATCATCTCGAGGTCGAAGGTGGTGCGCTGTTCCAGCCGCTCGGCTTCGAGCAGGCGGCCGTTGCCGCGCAACTCCTCGAGCCGGAGGGCGAGTTCCTGGCGGATCGACTTCACCGCCTGGTGCAGGGTCGGCCGGGGTGTCACATAGTGGCTGTTGGCATAGATCTTCACGAAGTCGAGCGGGGCGGTCTTTTCCCCGGTCAGGGGATCGAATTCGGCGATGCCGTCGATCTCGTCCCCGAACAGGGTGATGCGCCAGGCCCGGTCCTCGTAGTGGGCCGGGAAGATCTCGATACTGTCGCCGCGGACGCGGAAGGTGCCACGCTGGAACGAGGCATCGTTCCGCCGGTATTGCAGCGAGACGAGATTGCGCAGCAGTTCCGCGCGGTCGACCGTCTCGCCCTGCTTCACGCCGAAGGTCATGGCCGAATAGGTCTCGACCGAGCCGATACCGTAGATGCAGGAAACCGAGGCGACGATGATCACATCGTCGCGTTCGAGCAGGGCGCGGGTCGCCGAATGGCGCATCCGGTCGATCTGCGCGTTGATCGAGGCTTCCTTCTCGATATAGGTGTCGGTCCGGGGCACATAGGCTTCCGGCGTGTAGTAATCGTAATAGGAGACGAAATACTCGACCGCGTTTTCCGGAAAGAACGACTTCATCTCGCCGTAGAGCTGGGCCGCCAGCGTCTTGTTCGGCGCGAGCACCAGGGCCGGGCGCTGGGTCCGCTCGATGACATGGGCCACCGTGAAGGTCTTGCCCGAGCCGGTGACACCGAGCAGCACCTGGTCGCGCTCGTGGCCGTCGACGCCGGAGACCAATTCCTCGATCGCGGCCGGCTGGTCGCCCGCGGGCTGGAATTCGGAGACGAGCTTGAAACGCCGGCCGCCTTCGGATTTCTCCGGACGGTCGGGCCGATGCGGCACCCAGGCCGCAACCTCTGCCATGCTGGGGGCATCCATCGGCTTCGCCATCCGCTGTTTATAGGGCGCCTCGCGGCGGGGTGCCAGCACCACCGACGAGAGGCCGTCATGGTGCCCGTGCAGGGCTCTGGCGGCAACAGGAAACGCGAACTAAACAAGAACAATTGCACGGCGCTACAACGGCGCCGCCGTCAAGCTGGATCTTCCAGGCTGAATTCCCGGCTCTGGGAGTCATAGGCGAACAACTCGGCATAGCGGCCCCAGGAAATCACCGAGCGGAGCGTGTTCTCCGCCGCCTCTTCGGACATGAAGTCCTCCAGCTCCTCGGTGAAGCGGCGCCGGTGGGCGCGGTGGCTGCTGCGTTCGTCGAGCACCCGCCGCACCAGGCCGACGATCGGCACATAGGTCAGCAGGTGGTCGGCGAACAGGCGCTTGCGTTCGTCCACTTCGGAGTCGACGAAGCGGCGGCCGTCGTCGGTCAGGGTGATGTCGCCGTCCGCCAGTTCGGCGAAACGAAGCAGTTGCAGCGTTTCGGCGATGGGCAGGAGCTGGTCGACCTCGAGCTGAAGGGCGGCGCCGAGGTCGGGCAGGTCGGCCCTTCCGTCCGGCCTGGCCGCCAAGGTCTCCATCAGGCCGGCCAGCACGTTGGTCGAGACGCGGGGCAGGATCATGCCGATGCCGGTGCCGGGAATGCCTTCGTCGGTCGCCCGCGACGTTTCCCCGGCAGCCGGGGTGCGATTGGTCATGCGGGCATAGAGGTCGTCGACCAATTCGCGGAAGGTCGGGTCCAGGCGCTGGCGCGGGTGGGGCAGGTCGATCGCGATCTCGGCGGCGACACGGCCCGGATTGTTGGAGAAGAGCAAGACGCGGTCGCACATGAGGACCGCCTCTTCGATGTTGTGGGTGACCATGAGGAGGGAGCGGACCGGCAGCCGGCCTTCGATCCAAAGATCGATCAGGTCGGTGCGGAGCGTCTCGGCGGTCAGCACGTCGAGGGCGGAGAAGGGCTCGTCCAGCAGCATCAGGCGCGGATGCACGACCAGCGCCCGGGCGAAGCCCACACGCTGGCGCATCCCGCCGGACAGTTCCTTCGGGTAGGCGTTCTCGAAACCGTCGAGGCCGATCAGGTCGATCGCGGCGAGGGCCCGGCGGCGCCGTTCGGCGGCCCCGATGTCGAGCGCCTCCATGCCCAGCTCGACGTTCTGCTGGACCGTGAGCCAGGGGAAGAGGGCGAAGCTCTGGAACACCATGGCGATGCCTTCGCCGGGGCCTTCGACCGGCTTGCCGCACCAACGGACGTCGCCTTTGGTGGGCGCCAGCAGACCGGCGACGATGCGGAGCAATGTCGACTTGCCTGAGCCGGAACGGCCGAGCAGGCCGACGATTTCACCCTCGCGGATGGTCAGCTCGACACCGTCGAGGACCAGGAGATCGGGGGCGTCACCCTTGTGATAGACCTGCCGCAGGTCCTTCACCTCGACCAGGGGGGCGGTGGCATCGCGAAGATCGGTCATGGCGCGGGCCTCAGTTGAAGCGGTTGGCGCGGTCGAACAGGGGCCGCCACAGCACGCGATTGAACAGGATGACGAAGAGCGACATCACGGCGACGCCGAGCATGATGCGCGCCTTGTCGCCCGCCACGGTGGCCTGCGCGATATAGGCGCCGAGCCCATGCGCGGTCAGCGTGGTCGAACCCCAGCTCGCCACTTCGGCGACGATCGCCGCGTTCCACGAGCCGCCGCCCGCCGTGATTGCCCCGGTTACGTAATAGGGCATGATCCCGGGCAGCATCACCTTGCGCCACCAGCGCCAGCCGCCGACCCGGAAATTGGCCGCGGCATCCCGGAGGTCACGCGGGAAGGCGGCGGCGCCGGCGATCACGTTGAACAATATGTACCACTGCGTGCCCAGGATCATGAGCGGACTGAGCCAGATGTCCGGGTTCAGGTCGAAGCGGGCGATCAGCACGACAGCGAAGGGAAAGACGATGTTGGCCGGTACCGCCGCCAGGAACTGGGCGAGCGGCTGGAGCCGCATGGCGAGCCTGGGCCGGAGCCCGATCATCACCCCGAGCGGGACCCAGAGCAGGCTCGCGAGCGCCAGCAGGACGACCACGCGCAGCATGGTGAGGAGCCCCAGGCCGATCACCGTGAGCCCTTCCGAAGGTGGAACAGCAGCGATCACGAAACTGCCGGCCTCGAGTGCCGCATAGGTACCGGCGAAGACCAGCAGGGCGAGCCAGGCGCGGTCGGCCCAGCGGCTCTGCCAGGCGCCGCTCAGGCGCTGGAAGCGCGGCAGCCGGCCGAGGCGCAGCCGGCCGAGCCGGCCGATCGGCGAGAAGGCGAGGGCGAAGAGCCGGGAACGCCGGATCGCGCGCAGCGCCCAGGAGCGCGGCAGGCTGCCGTCCGGCGCCGCTTCGGCGTGGAAGCGTTCGGCCCAGGCGACGAGCGGCCGGAACATCACCTGATCGCAGGCGAGGATGACCACCAGCATGGCGGCGAGGGCATAGCCGACAGCGCCGAGATCGCGCTTCTCGATCGCCAGCGCCACATAGGATCCGATGCCGGGCAGGGAGATCGTGGTGTTGCCGACCGAGATCGCCTCGGCCGCGACCACGAAGAACCAGCCGCCGGACATGGACATCATGGCATTCCACACCAGGCCGGGCACGGCGAAGGGAACGTCGAGGCCCCAGAAGCGCCGCCAGGGCGTCAGGCGGAAACTCCGCGCCGCTTCGTCCAGTTCGGAGGGCAGGGACTTCAGCGACTGATAGAAGCTGAAGGTCATGTTCCAGGCCTGGCTGGTGAAGATGGCGAAGACGGCGGCCAATTCGACCCCCAGCACGCGGCCCGGGAAGAGCCCCATGAAGCCCGCCACGGTGAAGGACAGGAAGCCCAGCACCGGCACCGACTGGAGGATGTCGAGCAGCGGGATCAGCACCATCTCGGCCCGCCGGCTGCGTGCCGCCAGCGTTGCATAGGCGAGCGAGAAGAGGAGCGAGGCGAGCAGTGCCGTCAACATGCGGAGAAGGGTGCGCAGGGCATATTCGGGCAGGGCGCGCGGATCGAGGCTGATCGGCGTCTGCACCACGTCGGTGAGGGGGGCCATGGTCTCGCCGCCGCCGTGCATCACGCCGGCCAGCAGGCCGAACAGGATGGCGAAGGCGAGGACGTCCCAGATGTTGGGCAGGAAACGGCCACGGTGGCCGCCTGCCGTCAGGGCGGGGTGATGCTGGGTCATATTGTACCGGGAAGGCTGAACGCTACAGGCGCCGGAGCGGTGACGAGGGCGGGGCGACCCGCCTCGCATTCAGCGACTTCGCGGGTCGTCGGTGCGGCGCGCAATGCGGAGCAGCTGGCGGCGGAACGGTGCCGGCATGGTGATCCTCCAGCCTTCGGACGATCGGCGGTCAATCGCGCCGTTCCGCCGCCGTGTCAAGATGTCGTGCGACACTTGTGCAGGGCGCAGGGCGGCAGGCGACTGTGCGCTTGCTGACGGCGGGGCACGAGGCTACGGTTTCAGCCCATTACAACGAGACTGGTGTTTCTGCCATGGCCTTCATCGCTTCCTCCCTCGCGCGCATCAAGCCGTCGCCGACCATCGCGGTGACCCAGAAGGCCGCCGAGTTGAAGGCGGCCGGCATGGATGTGATCGGCCTCGGCGCCGGCGAGCCGGACTTCCCGACGCCCGACAACATCAAGGCCGCCGGCATCCGCGCGATCGAGACCAACGACACCAAATACACCGCGCCGGACGGCACGCCCGCGCTGAAGAAGGCGGTGTGCCTGAAGTTCAAGCGCGAGAACAACCTGGATTACAAGCCGGAGCA
>NZ_JBAZKR010000134.1:0-9141 GCF_041650655.1 Zavarzinia sp. | reverse complement strand
CGCCGGCACTCTGAACATAGACCGGCGCCGCCGCCGTGCCGGTGTTCTCGAAGTAACTGAGCGTACCGTCGGCCGCACCCACGATCGCATCCAGATCGCCGTCGCCGTCGATGTCGGCAAAGCTTGCCGTACTGTCAGCGCCGACATTCACGGCGGCCAGCGGATTGGCCGCGCCGGTAGTTTCGACATAGACCGGTGCCGCCGCCGTGCCGGTGTTTTCGAAGTAACTGAGCGTACCGTCGGCCGCACCCATGATCGCATCCAGATCGCCGTCGCCGTCGATATCGGCAAAGCTCGGCGTGCTGCCCGCGCCGACAACAACGCCTCCGAGCGGGTTTTCGCCATCGCCGCCGATGATGGTGTCGTTGCCGCCGGTTGCATTGACCGGATCGGTCGAGACCGCCTGCAGCAGGTTCGTGGTTCCCGGCGTGTAGCTCACCGCGCCGTTGTCGCCGAGGAGGATGTCGGTACCGGAACCGGAGGTAATCGTGTCGCTGCCGAAGCCGCCGACCACGATGTTGTCGCCCTCGCCCACCAGGATCACGTCATTGCCGCCCAGAATCGGATCGGTGCTCATAAAGGATTCCAGCAGACCGGTGGTGGCGCCCCAGTTGAACTCGCCGTTGTCGCCCATCACCAGATCAAGGCCCGCGCCCGCCGTCACGTTGTCGGCGCCGACGCCGGCCAGGATCAGGTTGTTGCCGTCGCCGGTGATGATGGTGTCGATGCCGCCCGTTCCATTCACCAGGTCGGTGGAAGTGGCCTGCAGCAGTTGGGTAGTGCCCGGGATGTAGCTCACCGCGCCGTTGTCGCCGAGGATGATGTCGGCGCCGCTACCGGTGGTGATGGTGTCGTTGCCGAAGCCGCCCAGCGCGATGTTGTCGCCTTCGCCCAGGGTGATGATGTCATCGCCGCCTATCACCGGGTCGGTCGTCGGGTAATACTTGAGCGTGCCGCCGCTCTCGCCCGACGCCAGGTCCAGATCGCCGTCGCCATCCAGATCGGCAAGGATCGGCGTGCTTTGGGCGCCGACATCGAGGCCGTCATACGGATTGGCTGCGCCGGTACGTTCGACATAAACCGGTGCCGTGGCCGTGCCGGTGTTCTCGTAGTACCTGAGCGTGCCGTCGCTGCTGCCCACGAGCGCATCCAGGTCGCCGTCACCGTCGACATCGGCCAGATTCGCCGTACCACCAGCGCCGATATTCACGGCATCGAAGGGGTTGTCCGCACCGCTTTGCAGGACATAGACCGGTGCCGCCGCCGTGCCGGTGTTCTCGTAGTAGCTGAAGCTGCCGTCGGCCGCGCCCACGACCGCATCGAGGTCGCCGTCGCCGTCGATATCGGCCACGCTCGGCGTGCTGCCAGCGCCGACTATTGCGCCATCGAAGGGGTTGTCCATGCCGCTGCGCAGGACATACACCGGTGCCGTTGCCGTGCCGGTGTTCTCGATGTAGTGCAGCGTGCCGTCGGCGGCGCCGATCACCGCATCGAGATCGCCGTCGCCGTCCAGGTCGGCCAGGCTCGGCGTCGCGTCAGCGCCGACATTCAGGCCGTCGAAGGGGTTGGCCGCGCCGCTGCGTGCGACATACACCGGCGCCGTCGTCGTGCCGATGTTTTCGAAGTAACTGAGCGTGCCGTCGACCGCGCCGATTGCCAGGTCGAGGTCGCCGTCGCGGTCGAGGTCGGCAAAGGCCGGCGTGCTGTCGGCGCCGACATCGATGCCATTGAACGGGTTGGTGTCGGTACTGCTGAACGACGTCAGCAGCCCCGTGCTGTCCCAGTTGAACTGGCCGTTGTCGCCAATCACCAGATCGGCCACGCTGCCGCCCGTGATTGTGTCGCCGCCAACGCCGGCGAGCACGATATTGACGCCGTCGCCGGTGGTGATGAAATCGCCCGCGCCGGTCGCTGAGATCGTGTCGGTGGTGCCCGCTTCGGTGAGCGCCACCACCAGGCCGGCGTTGGTCGCCGACGAGATCAGGTAGCCAAGGATGTCCGCGGCAGAGCCGGTGCCGAGGTTGAATGCTGCATCCAGCGTCAGGACCGTCGTGCCCACCGTGCCGCCGGCCGCAACGCCCGTAATCAGCGGCGCCTGGCCGAGCGCCGTGCCGTTGGTCGCCAGCGTGACCTCGAAACCCATGCCGACCAGATCGGCCAGCGTTGCAACGCCCAGTTGCACCAGTGCCGCGTCGAGGTCGCCCGTCTCGACCGTGATCTGGTTGCTGGCGGCGACGTAGCTGACGACATTGCTGGTGGTAGTCGTGTATTCAAGGAAGCCGTTGTCACCGAGGATGACGTCGGTTCCCGCCCCGGTCTCGATCGTATCGACGCCAAATCCGCCTACGACAACGTTGGCGCCTTCCAGACCATGAATCGTGTCGTTGCCGCCGACCGCCAGATCGACGCTGAAGATCTGATCGGGATGGCGGATCATGCCGTCGGCCAGGTCTCCCGGACCGCCGCCGCCCTGCTGTTCGACGATGGTGGCGGTCGGCAGTCCGTCGAGGTACTCGAAGCTCACCATGCGGCCGCGGTCGCCGAACAGGATGTCGTTGGCGGAACCGCCAGTGATGGTGTCGTCACCCTGGCCGCCGAACACCACCAGCGGCAGCGTCGAGGCGAAGGCGCCGACCAGTTCGAGGTAAGCGGGCGTCGCAGTCGTGCCCGTGTTCTCGAAGTACTTCAGCCTGCCGAAGCTCTCGCCCACTACCAGATCCAGGTCGCCGTCATTGTCCAGGTCGGCCAAGCTCGGCGCGCTCTGGACGCCGACACTGACGACATTCAACGGGTTGGCCGCGCCGATCAGCTCGGCGTAGACCGGCGCCGCGGCTGTGCCGGTGTTCTGGAAGTACTTCAGCGTGCCGCCGCTCTCGCCGACCACCGCATCCAGATCGCCATCTCCATCGAGATCGACGAAGCTCGGCTTGCCCGCATTGCCGACATCCAAGCCATCGAATGGATTGAGCGCGCCGGTACGCTCGACATACACGGGCGCCGCAGGGGTTCCGGTATTCTGGAAATACTTGAGCGAGCCGAAGAACTCGCCTACCACCAGATCCCGGTCGCCGTCGTTATCAAGGTCGACAAAGCTCGGCGTGCTCTGGATGCCGGCGTCGATCCCATTGAACGGGTTGGACACGCCGGTCAGCTCGGCATAGGCTGGTGCCGAAGCCGTGCCGGTGTTGCGGAAGTAGCGCAGCATGCCGTCATTGCCGCCCACGACTACGTCCAGATCGCCATCGCCATCCAGGTCGGCAAGGCTCGGCACGCTCAGGTCGCCGACATCGATGCCATCGAAGGGGTTGGCGGCGGCCGTGAGTTCGACATAGACCGGCGCCGCGGCCGTGCCGGTGTTGCGGAAGTAGCGCAGCGTGCCGTCGATCGCACCCACCACCACATCCTTGTCGCCGTCGTTATCCAGGTCGGCGAAGCTCGGTGTGCCCATGGCGACGACATCGATTCCCGCAAGCGGGTTTGCCGCGCCGGTGGCGGTTCCCAGCACCGTATCGTTGTCCGTGATCGTCGGGTAGTCGTTCCACGGGCCCTGCGTGTTGAGGACCAGGATGCCGTCGGTGGTATCGGGGCCGTTGGCCTCGCTGGCCTGCAGATTCACATATACCGTGTCATCGCCCAGGCCGGTGTTCAGTGTGGTGATGGAGCGAACGCCGGCGCGATCCAGCGTACCGTCGATCCAGACGGTATCGGCGCCGAACCCGCTCCACAGCGTCACGCCATTGGCGAAGCTACCGGCGGCGTCGGCACGATAAGTAATCGTGGCCTGGGCCAGGTCGACCCAGCCGTAGGCGTTGTCGCCGCCCGCAAGGCCGCGTACGGCGATTTCGGCATTCGCTGGCTCGCCGGCAATGAGGACGTCGCTGATCACGATGTCGCTATTGGTGAGCGTGCTCGACTCGCCGCTGACCATCAACTGATTGCTGCCGGTGCCGGCGTCGATATTCAGCGCGCCATTGATGTGGTGCAGGTGGCCGGCCAGCAGGCCGATGCTGCTGTCCAGGCTCGCCGCGGCGGCAGAGGAAACATGGATGCGGTCATCGCCGCCGTTGCTGTCGATGTTGGTGACGGCCGTGGTGCCTTGCACGTTCAGTACGTCGTCGCCCGCGCCGAGCTCGATGCCAAGGGTCTCGATTTCGTAGTAGTTGATGCCATCGACCCGGGTGGCAATGAGGGCTGTGCCGGCTTCGACATCATTCGGCCGTGCCACGGCATCCACCGAGTAGCCGGTGGTGAAGACATTGCCGGCGATATTCTCGATGTGCAAGACGCCGTCCTCGTCCGTCGCGCGGAACTCGGGCAGGCCCAGCAGATTGATCTGGTCGGCCAGGGCGCGCGCGACTGTCGCGTGGGTGGCATCCGCCGCGACCACCGTATGGCTGAAGGACAAGGGACCGCTGGTCGCGCTTTGCAGCGTCACCGCCCAGCTCTGGCCGAGCTGCGGCTGGCCGGCGGCGGCGATCCGCGGCGTGGCCGCGAAGAGGGTGCCGTCGCGGCGCACGATCAGCACCGTGCTGCCTTCGGCAACGGCGGCGAATTCGGCATGGGCGCCGCCGTTGATCGCTGCGGCAATGCCGGCAGCGATGGTTTCCAGCGTATTGCCGGCGGCCACCGTGTAGCCATGCACGGTCGGCGTCGTCGCGCCGTCGCTGAGCGCGATCTGCCAGACCTCGCCCGTCGCCGGCTTGCCGGTCAGATTCACCGCTGCCTCGGTCGGCGTCGAGCGGTCGATGGCGGCAACCCCGATATTTACGCCAGCCACCGTGAAGCTGGTCTTGAATACGCCGCCGTCGCGATTGACGATGACCAGTACGCCGCCGTCGTTCACCGCGGTGAACACGTCCGCGGCGCTGGCATTGATGGAGGCGGCAAGCTGGGCCGCGATGGCGGTCTGGCTGTCGCCGGATGCGGCGGTGTAGGCATGGGTGCTGGACACGCCGCGCAGCGAAACCGTGACGCTCCAGACCTTCGCCGTGCCGGTAGTCTGGCCGTTGAGGTCAACCGTGGTGGCGCGCGGTGCTTTCGGATCGAGCTCGGCAAAGCCCTCGGTGCGGCCCAAAGCGACGCTCGTGATCAGCGCCTCATGCTCGTCCGCACCCGCCGTTTCCTGGGTGGTGAGCAGGCGCGTGTCGATGTCGTGGATCGCCAGATAACGATGGGCACCCTGGAAGGTGATGAGGAAGACATTGCCGACCTTGCGCACCGCGAAGTTGTCGGTATAGGGCCGTGACGGCGTGCGGGTGGCGAAATCGAAATCGGGATCGATGTCCATGGTCGCTCCGTCCGGATTCAGGATCGGGCTCAGCGCCTTGAACACGTCGAGGGCGGTGGCGTTGTAGGCGATAGCCCCGGTCTTGAACACTTCCAGCACGCCGCGCTCGTTCTCGATGCGGAAGGACAGCGTGAAGCTGCCGCCGGTAACATTCGGATTTACGGTAACCGTCTGCAGGTTGTTGATTCCGGCGTTCACCGTCGCGCCGTTGCGCAGCGTGGCGATGCGCACATCCACGGACGCATTCGGGCTTGGCACCAGGCCGGTAGTCTGGGCGGTCTCGGTCCAGCGGATCTGCTGCTTGTCGATACCCGCCTGTTCGCGCACGAAGCTGATGGTGTAGGTGACGTCGCCGGCATTGCGCGCTTCGGTGACCACGATATCGTCGGAGCCATAGAGCGCGCGCAGGCGGGTGGTGACGTCGTCGATGCCGTCGCTGGCATCGGTATCCACGGCCGGCAGGCTGTAATCGAGTTCGACATCGGCATAGCCTTCGGCGCGAGTGACCTTGCCGGCTTCAAGGCGGATGTCGAAGGGGCCGCCATCGCGATCGACGATGATGATCCGGGCGTCGGCGACGAGCACCGTGTAACGGGCGGCGGCCGGATCGTCGGCGTTGATCAGCGCGGCGAAGGCGCTGGCAAGCTCGCTCAGGGTCTGCGGCGTACCGGCAATCGTGATGCCGTAGCGCAGATGTTCGTCGTCGAGCGCGTTGTCTATCCGCAGGCGCCAGAGTTCGCCGGCCACCGGCGTGCCGATCAGATCGACCAGCGTGGTGGTGGCGCTGCCGCCATCGATTGCGGCAGCGGCGACGGTGACCAGGGATACCGACGACGCCAGCGCACGTCCGCCCAGGTCGGCGATGACGAGGGTACTGCCGGTCGCTGTCGCCTGCGCCGCGACCCCGGCCAGCGGCGAACCGGCGGGCAGCGCCGCGGCGTTCACCAGGGCGGCGAATCCGGCGGCGATGGCCTGCAGGCTCTGGCCCGTGGTGACCGCGTAGTCGAAGCTGTATTCATTGCCGCCGACCTTGAGCCGGAGGTTCCAGATAGCGCCCGTCACCGGGGTGCCGGCAAGCTGCATGTCGATTGCCGGCAGAAGTTCGTTGCCTGCCGCATCCGTGCCGTGCAGCAGATCAACCGAGCCGGCCGGGCGCAGCGTCGGCAGCAGCACGCCCTGCGCCGTGAAGCTGATGCCCAGGCGGTTGGTGATGATCAGTTTGGCGCCCTCGGTCACCGCGCTGAAACCGGCGTCCAGGTCCTCGTTGATGGCTGCGGCAATCAGGCTTGCCAGCGCCGAGGCGACCTCGGTCGGTGTCCGCAGCGTCGGCAGCGTGGCCGGGAAGACCGGAGGATTGAAGAAGTCGCCGGCCACGACCTGATGGCCATAGCTGCGGGTGATGCCGCCGAACGTCAGCGCCACGCTCCAGGTTTCGCCGACGGCTGCCGTGCCGGATAGTTCCAGCATCGCCGCCGGGGCCGGCGCCAGCAGTACCGCGCCGCCGCCGACGGTGCCGTCGGCCAGGCCGATCTGGAAGCTCGCCGTGAAGGCGCGGCCGGCGGCATCGACGATGAACAGTTCGTAGGAAGTCGGCCCGCCCGTCAGGTTGCGCGCGATCGCCTTGAAGCCGCCTGCGGTGTGGGCGTTGATGACCAGCGCCAGCCCATTGCTGACATCGGCAAGGTCGTCCCCGGCAAGTATCTTGTAGCCGTAGGCAAAGACGCCGCCGGCGGTGCCGATCTGCACATACCAGGTCTGATCGGCGATCGTGGTGCCTTGCGCGCCGAAGTTCACCACGCGGCTGGTCGGCGTCGCGGCATCGACATCGATGCGCGCGGCGGGTACGACATCGAATGTCGGTGCAATCACAGCATTGTCGGCGCGGGCGATGAACAGCACGTTGCCATCGACGAAGGCGGCATAGCCCCTGACCACGCCGGTATTGATCTTCTCGGCGATCGCGGTGGCGATCTGGGCCACGGTTTGCGTCAGACCATTCACGCTCTGCACCACATGGCTGTATTTCGCACCACCGATGGTGACCGTCCAGGTTTCGCCGACGACCGGCGTGGCGCTCGGGGCCACCGTCGCAGCCGCCGCATTGGCCGAACTCAGGGTGTTGCGCGGCGTCACTGTGGTGCTCGCGCCGGTGAAGCTGCCGGTGAGCGGGACGATGACCAGCTTGGTGCCTTCGGCGGCGGCGACGAAGTTGGCGTCGCTCGTAACCACCGGCGTCAGGTTTGTCGTGCCACGGGTGAAAGCCACTGTCGGCAGCGCCGCGGTGCGATTTACCAGCAGCAAGTCGGCGCCGCCGAGCTTGGCGCTGAATTGCGTTCCGGCCAGGGCGTTGAGGGCCTTGGCCAGGCCGGCGATGACATCGGCGAGGCTATCTCCGGCCAGCGCCGAGTAGGCTGCGGTCGCCAGGTTGCCGGCCAGATCGACGCTGACCGTCCACAATTCGCCCGCCACCGGGGCCGCAGTGGTCAGCGCGGCGCGGACCAGGTTGGCGTTGGCATTGATGTCCGCGGCGAGGATCGCGGCGATGACCGCCGGCGACTCGACCACATAGTCGTGGTTCGTACCGCCGATCGTCACGCGCCAGGTCTCGCCGATGCGCGAAGTCCCGACCAGGGCGAAACGCGTCGTGCTGCCGGTCACGGTCTTGGTGACGCTGCCGGAGATCGTTCCGGCGGAACTGATCTGGAAGGACATGGCCGCGCCGCTGGCGTTGGTGTCGACGACGACCAGGGTGTCGCCCTCGACCAAAGCAGTGAAGCCGTTGCTCGCGGCGTTGATCCGTGCGGCGAGGCCCGCGGCGATTTCAGCCAGCGGCACGGTCTCGCGCATCACATGGACGTGGGTGCTGCTGCCGAGGTTCACCGTCAGCCTGTCGCCGGCAACCGGGGTGCCGCTGATCACCACGGTGCCGCCGTCGTAGGCGGCCGCGCTGCCGGCGCCGTTGACGCGAACCGGGATACTGAAGGTGGCCGTGCCCAGCACCACGATGGTCTCGCCGCGGGCGGCGGCATCGACGCCGGAGGTGTCGGTGATTGTCTTGGCCAGCGCGGCGGCAACCTGGGCCAGGGTCTGACCGGCCGTGACGACATGGTTGTACGGGGTTGCGCCGATCGTGACGCGCCAGGTTTCACCCTCCACCGGAACGCCGCGTCCAAGGCCGATGGTGCTGCTCGTAGCGTTGCCGGCAGGCGTATTGGCGAAGGCCCGCGTCACCGCGTAGGAGACCGAGAATCCCTTGCCGAAGTTCGGGCCGGCGGTCGAGACGATGACCGTGGTGCCGTTGAACAGTCCGGTGAATCCGGTCACCAGATTGATCTGGGTCGCGAGATCGGTGGCCAGCGTCGCCAGGTCGAAAGTCACAGGCCGGGTGACGGTCTGGGTCACGCCCTCGGCGGTCAGCGTCACGGACCATAGGTCACCGATCACCGCCGGCCCGAACAGTACCAGTTCGCGGCCGGTGGTCGCGGCCTTCTCGACGATGGATCCGCTCGGCGCCGTGCTGGTCAGCGAAAATGCCTTGCCGGCATTCGCGCCCTCGGTGGAGATGGTCAGCGTCGTGCCAATGGAGCCAGCCTTGAAGCCTGCCAGCGCGTCGATCTGGTTCTTCAAATCCAGGACCAAGCCAGCCACACTGGCGCCGGCAGTCGCACTCACGGTAACCGCGACGCCATCCACCGTAAGGGTCACGGTCCAGGGGTCGCCCGTCGCCACCGGGCCGATGACATCGAAGCTGCGTGAGACAGAAACCGCCGCCAGCGGCGCCGCCGACAGCCTTGTGGTGAATCCGGCGCCGGCCTGGTTGATCACGACCAGCACATTGCCTTCGGCGATGGCGA
>NZ_JBAZKR010000133.1:0-9243 GCF_041650655.1 Zavarzinia sp. | reverse complement strand
GGTGGTGCCGATCACCAGGGCTTTGCCGCTCTTGGCGGCCAGCGTGGCGTGGGAGGGGGCGGCGACCGGGGCGGTGAAATCGATCACCACATCGGCCGCGGCGAAGAGGGCGGCGGCATCGTCGGTCACCACGACGCCGATCGGCTCCTTGCCGGCGAGCGTGCCGAGGTCGATGCCGATCGCCGCACTGCCCGGCCGTTCGGTCCCGCCGGCGATGCCGGCGCCGGCGGCCAGGCCGGCATTGATCAGGCTCCGGCCCATGCGCCCGGCTGCGCCCAAGATGCCGATGGTGGTCATGGCCGATACTCCTCGAAGACGGGCCGACACTTTGCCAGCTACGCCTTCGATTTCAAGGCCTTGCGGCGATCACTCGCGCTGGGCCGCCTGGGCCAGCCAGGTCTTGATCAGGCTTTGGTAGGGAACGTCGCGCTTGTTGGCGGCGACCTTGATCCGTTCCAGCAGTGCCGTCGGCAGGCGGAGCGAGATCGAGGTGGTCGAGGGTTTCAGATTGGGCAACACCACCCGTTCCGCCTTCGACCAGTCGACATGGTCGGCGGAATCATTCGCTTCCCAGAAAGCGCGTTCCTCGGCTTCGTCGGCGAAGACCGGAATCTCCCTAGGCTTGGCCATAGATGTTCCTTTCCGTCCGGCTCATGGGCCGCGCGGAAATCACCCGGATCAGGCTGCCGTCCTGCCGCAGGGTGAAAGTGACATGCAGCAGGCGCCCGTCGTCCGTCCTGCCCAGGGCATGAAAGCGGCCTTCGTCGGCGCTGTGCACGGCATCGACGGCAACCACCAGAGGCTCGCTGAAGAAAATCTGCTCGGCCTCGGCCGCTGTGACGGCGTGCCTGTCCTAGCTCTTCCGGCCGTTGCCGAGATCCCAGTCGAAGCCGACGACCTTCGCCCAATCGATCATGGGCGTATATTACCGTAATATACGGCGCGGCTCAACGGGGCACCTCCGCGAGGTGCCCCGAGATGGCTTATTCCCGCAGGTCGTTCCAGAGTTCCTTCACCTTGGCGAAGAAACCCTCGGACTCAGGGCTGGTGCCCTTGCCGCCGGCCTTTTCGAACTCCTTCAGGAGTTCTTTCTGTTTGGCGTTCAGGTTGACCGGCGTCTCGACCACCGCGTTGATGTAGAGGTCGCCGAGCGCGCCGCCGCGCAAGGACGGCATGCCCTTGCCCTTGAGGCGGAACTGGCGGCCGGTCTGGGTCCCGGCCGGGATCGAGACGCGGGCGCGGGTACCGTCGATGGTCGGCACCTCGATGGTGCCGCCGAGCGCCGCCGTCACCAGCGGAATCGGCACGCGGCAGAACAGATTGGTGTCGTCGCGCCGGAACAGGGCGTGCGGCGTCACCGTGAGGAAGATGTAGAGATCGCCCGGCGGCCCGCCGCGCAATCCCGCTTCGCCCTCGCCGGCGAGCCGGATCCTGGTGCCGTCCTCGACGCCCTGGGGGATGTTGACCGAGAGGGTCTTTTCCTTGGTCACGCGGCCGTGGCCGCCGCAGGTCTTGCAGGGATCCTTGATGATGCGGCCGGCGCCCTGGCAGGTCGGGCAGGTCCGCTCCACCGTGAAGAAGCCCTGGGCCGCGCGCACCTTGCCGGCACCCTGACAGGACGGGCAGGTCGTGGGCTTGGAACCAGGCGCCGCGCCCGAGCCGTCGCAGGTCTCGCAGGCGATCGTGGTGGGCACGCGGATCTGCGTCTTCTTGCCCTTGAAGGCTTCCTCGAGGCTGATCTCCATGTTGTAGCGGAGATCGGCGCCCCTTGCGGCACCGTTCGGGTTGCGGCCCTGGCCGCCCCGGCCCATGAATTCGCCGAACAGGTCGTCGAAGACATCGGCGAAGGAAGAGCCGAAGTCGAAGCCGCGCGCCCCAGCACCAGCGGCACCGCCGCCGGGACCGCCGCCCTCGAAGGCGGCATGGCCGTAGCGGTCATAGGCGGCGCGCTTGTCGTCGTCCGAGAGGACCGAATAGGCCTCGTTGATTTCCTTGAATTTCTGCTCGGCTTCGGCGTTGCCCGGGTTCTTGTCCGGGTGCCATTTCATCGCGAGCTTACGAAACGCCTTCTTGATGTCGTCGGCCGAGGCCCCGCGCGCGACGCCCAGAAGTTCGTAATAATCGGCCTTCGCCATGGCGGACTCCTTGAAGCGTCCGTGCCGGCCGCCCCCGTCGGGGCCGGGCCGGCACGGTCCGCGTCCTTAACGCGACATCGGGATCAGTTGGACGACTTCTTCTTGTCGTCCACTTCCTCGAAATCGGCGTCCACCACGTCGTCCGGGCCGGCACCGGCCTCACCGGTGCCCGGCGCGGCGCCGCCGGCCGCCTGGGCCTTCTCGGCTTCGGCCTTGTAGATCGCCTCGCCCACCTTCATGGCGGCATTGGCGAGCGCTTCGGTCTTCGCCTTGATCGCCTCGGCGTCGTCGGCATTCAGGGCCGACCGCAGCTCGGCGATCGCGGCATCGACCGCGGCCTTGTCAGCGGCGGCGACCTTGTCGGCGTGTTCGCTCAGGTTCCGCTCGGTCGCGTGGATCAGGCCTTCGGCGTGGTTCTTCGCCTCGACCATTTCCTTCTTCTTCTTGTCCTCGGCGGCATGAGCCTCGGCGTCCTTCACCATCTTCTCGATGTCGGCGTCCGAGAGGCCGCCCGAGGCCTGGATACGGATCTGCTGTTCCTTGCCCGTGCCCTTGTCCTTGGCCGAGACCTGGACGATGCCGTTGGCGTCGATGTCGAAGGTCACCTCGATCTGCGGCACGCCGCGCGGGGCCGGCGGAATGCCCATCAGGTCGAACTGGCCGAGCAGCTTGTTGTCCGCCGCCATCTCGCGCTCGCCCTGGAAGACCCGGATCGTGACCGCGTTCTGATTATCGTCGGCGGTCGAGAAGGTCTGGCCCTTCTTGGTCGGGATCGTGGTGTTGCGCTCGATCAGGCGGGTGAAGACGCCGCCCAGGGTCTCGATGCCGAGCGACAGCGGGGTGACGTCCAGCAGAAGGACGTCACGGACGTCGCCCTGCAGCACGCCGGCCTGGATGGCGGCGCCCATGGCCACCACTTCGTCCGGGTTCACGCCCTTGTGGGGTTCCTTGCCGAAGAAGCTCTTCACGATCTCCTGGATCTTGGGCATGCGGGTCATGCCGCCGACCAGGACCACTTCGTCGATCTGACCGGCCGACAGACCGGCGTCCTTCAGGGCCTTCTGGCAGGGCTCGATGGTGCGCTGGACGAGGTCGTCGACCAGGCTCTCGAACTTGGCGCGGGTCAGGCGCAGGGTGAGGTGCTTCGGACCCGTGGCGTCGGCCGTGATGAAGGGCAGGTTGATTTCGGTCTGCATCGAGGACGACAGCTCGATCTTGGCCTTTTCGGCGGCTTCCTTCAGCCGCTGCAGGGCGAGCTTGTCCTTGCGGAGGTCGATGCCGCCGTTCTCGCGCTTGAACTCGTCGGCCAGATAGTCGACGAGGCGCATGTCGAAGTCTTCACCGCCCAGGAAGGTGTCGCCGTTGGTCGACTTCACCTCGAACACGCCGTCGCCGATCTCGAGCACGGAGACGTCGAAAGTGCCGCCGCCGAGGTCATAGACCGCGATCACCTTGCCGTCCTGCTTGTCGAGGCCATAGGCCAGCGCGGCGGCCGTGGGCTCGTTGATGATGCGCAGCACTTCGAGGCCGGCGATCTTGCCGGCGTCCTTGGTCGCCTGGCGCTGGGCGTCGTTGAAATAGGCGGGAACCGTGATCACCGCCTGGGTGACGGTCTCGCCCAGGAAGGATTCGGCGGTTTCCTTCATCTTCTGCAGGATGAAGGCGGAAACCTGGCTCGGGCTGTATTTGGTGCCGCGCACTTCCACCCAGGCGTCGCCATTGTCCGCCTTGATGATGTTGTAGGGCACCATGCCCTTGTCCTTCTGGGTCATCGGGTCCGCGAAGGAGCGGCCGATCAGGCGCTTGATCGCGAACAGGGTGCCTTCGGGATTGGTCACTGCCTGGCGCTTGGCGGCCTGGCCGACGAGACGTTCACCGTCGCCGCTGAAACCGACCATCGACGGGGTGGTGCGGGCGCCTTCGGCGTTCTCGATCACCTTGGGCTTCGTACCCTCCATGATCGCCACGCAGGAATTGGTGGTGCCGAGGTCGATGCCGATAACCTTTGCCATAACTCTCTCCTTTTCGGCAGATGGCGGCGGCCCTTACGGCACCGGCGGCATCCCCTGGGTTCTGACTGGAACGAGGAAGGCGGGCAATCGCCCCACTCGCGCTGTGGCTTATATAGGGCCGGCTTTTCCGACCCGCAACGCCCGGAAAAGGCCTTCCGGGCGCTTGTATGCAAAAAATTTGTGCAGCGCTCTTCCGATCGCCCTCAGACCGTCTGATCGACTGCCGGCGCAGGCGCTTCAGCCTTGGCGACACCCACCTTGGCGGCGCGCAGCAGGCGGTCGGCGATCTGGTAGCCGGCCTGGACGACCTGGACGATCGAGCCGCCGGGCTGGCCGGTGCCGGGGACCTCGAACAGCACCTCGTGCTTGTTGGGATCGGCCTTCTCGCCCACCGCCGGGGCGATCTTGGTGATGCCGACGCGCTCGAAGGCGGAGAGCAGCTCGCGCTCGGTCATTTCGACCCCGGCCAGGAGATTGGCCACCGCCTCGTCCGCGGCGCGGGTCTCGGCCGCCACGGCCTCGATCGCGCGGCGCAGGTTGTCGGCCACGCTGGTGAGATCGCGGGCGAATTTGGTGACGGCATATTTCGCCGTGTCTTCCCGCTCGCGCTCGGCCCGGCGGCGCAGGTTCTCCGTCTCGGCGAAGGCGCGCAACAGCTTGTCCTTCAGGTCGGCCACTTCGGCCTGGAGGGAGTCGACCGTGGGGCCGGCGGGGGCCGCCGGAGCCTCGGCCGCGGTTTCGGTCGGGGTCGGTTCGGTGTTTTCGGTCTCGGTCGTCATAACGGGTCCACAAAAAGATCAGCGCATCAGGGTCAACGGATCAGGCGGCCGATCATCCTGGCGGTGTAATCCACCATGGGGACGACGCGCCCGTAATTCACTCTCGTCGGGGCGATCACGCCGATCATGCCCACGATCTTCTCGTCCTGGCGGCGGAAGGGCGCCACGATCAGGGACGAGCCAGACAGGCTGAACAGCTTGTTCTCCGAGCCGATGAAGATGCGCACCCCATCGGCATCCTGCGCCAGCTCCAACAGTTGGAGCACGTCGCGCTTGGATTCAAGGTCGTCGAACAATTGCCGCACCCGCTCGAGATCCGCAAGCGCGGTGAGATCGTCGAGCAGGCGGGCGCGGCCGGAAACGATCAGCATGTTGCCGGCATCGTCGCCCGACCAGGTGGCGAGCCCGGCCTCCACGACGCGGGCCGCCAGCGCGTCCAGCTCGGCCCTATTCTCATCGATCTCGCGCAGAATCCGGGTCCGCCCCTCGGCCATGGTGCGGCCGCCGAGCCTTGCCGACATATAGTTGGAGGCGACCTGGAGCCCGGACGGCGTCAGGCCCATGGGCGTGTCGATAATGCGGTTCTCGACCGAGCCGTCCTGCGCGACCAGGACGACCAGCGCCCGCCCCGGCCCCAGGTTGACCAGTTCGACATGGTCGAGCGGCTTGTCGGCCTTGGGCGCGATGACCAGGCCGGCGCATTGCGACAGGCCGGACAATTGCCGCGTCGCCTCGGTCAGCAGGCCCTCGACCGACTGGCCGGACGTGCTGCCATGAGCCTCGATCGAATGGCGCTCGTCCTCGGTCAGGTTGCCGAGCTCGAGGAAACTGTCGACGAAGATGCGAAGCCCGGCCTGGGTCGGGATCCTTCCTGCCGAGGCATGGGGCGAATAGAGCAGGCCCGCCTGTTCGAGATCCTGCATCACGTTGCGGATCGAGGCGGGCGAGAGCGGGAAGCCCAGGCGCTGCGACAAAGTGCGCGAGCCGACCGGTTCGCCGGTCTCGAGATAGGACTCGACGATCTGGCGGAAGATCTGGCGTGAACGCTCGTTCAGCTCCTGGATCATCCTCGGGCTTCCTGCTGGGCGTGTGCAATGTAGGAAGCTCGTCCGGGGGCGTCAACGTGTGCGGTGCAAGGTCGAATCCGCCTTGAAATCCCGGCCAGGAGGCAGACCTTTGACGCGGGTGCCGGTGCGAGCTTCCGGCATCCGGTTTCAACGGCCAAGGAGAAGAGCCATGGACTATTGGACCGTGCTCGCCCGGGAACGTGCCCGTCGCGAGATCGCCGCCGCCGTGAGCCCGATCATGCGCCCCGACCTCGCCCGCGCGGCCGGCGCCGCGGATGCCGAAGACGGCAGCCTGATCACGGCGCTGCGCCAGACGATCGAGGAACAGGCGGCCGAGATCCACGCCCTGAAGACCGAACTGGCGACCCTGCGCCACCATCGGAGCTGACACCGATCCGCAGGCGGGGGCCGCGCGGCCATTGATCCCCAGGCCCCCGCCTGCGACCATGGCCGCCACGACCATTGGAACGTTGGGGGAGGCGGGACGATGCGGCGCATTCGGGCTATTGGCGCTGCAGGTCTGGCGGCATTGCTGCTGACCGCGGGCAGCGTCCTCGCGGGGGAGGCCAGCCGCTATTTCCAGATCGCCACGGCGGGCGCTTCCGGGACCTATTTCCCGGTCGGCCAGATGCTCGCCACCGCGGTCTCCGGCCAGGGGGCGGAGGGCGTGCCGGGCCTCGTCGCCTCGGCGGTCGCCTCCAATGGTTCGCTCGCCAATGTCGAGGCGCTGGAGGCGGGTTCGGTCGATTCCGCCCTGGTCCAGGCCGATGTCGGCCATTGGGCGGTGACCGGCACCGGCGCCTTCGAGACCAAGGGCAAGCGCGAGGCCCTGCGAGCGATCGCCGCCCTCTACCCCGAGACGGTGCATCTCCTGGTGCGCAAGGATTCGGGCATCACCAAGCTCGACGACCTCAAGGGCCATCACGTCTCGATCGACGAGCCGGGCTCGGGCACGCTGGTCGACGTCCGCCTGATCCTGGCCGCCTATCGTATGACCGAGCGCGATTTCGTCGCCGAATATTACAAGCCGGACCTGGCGGCCCAATTGGTCGCCATGGGCCAGCTCGACGGCTTTTTCTTCGTCGGCGGCTATCCCAGTGCCGCGATCGAGGCCCTGGCTGCCCGCGCCAAGGGCGACCTCGCCCTGGTGGCGATCGACGGTCACGGCGTCAACCAGCTCCTGGCCGACAATCCCTTCTTCACCCGGGCGAGCATTCCGGTGAATGTCTATGCCGGCCTCGGCCCGGTCGATACCGTGGCGGTGCGCGCCCTCTGGCTCACCAGTGCGGCCCAGCCGGCCGAGCTGATCCAGGCGATCACGGCGGCGCTGTGGAGCGAGAGCGGGCGAAAGGCGCTCGATTCCGGCCATATCCAGGGCAAGGCGATCCGCCTCGAGACGGCGCTCGACGGCTTGACCGTGCCGCTCCACCCGGGGGCCGAAGCCTTCTACCGCGAGAAAGGCCAGATCAAGTGAGGCCCGATCATGTGAGGGATGCGCGACGCCGCCCGCCGGGGTAAAAGGGCGCCGCAATCAAACGAGGATCCCCCATGCGCGCCCATGGCCGCCACGCCGACCAGCTCCGCCCCATCAGCCTGGAACCCGGCTTTTCCAAACATGCCGAAGGCTCCTGCTTCGTGCGCTTCGGCGATACCCATGTGCTGTGCACCGCCTCGGTCGAGGAGCGGGTGCCACCATGGCTGCGCGGCCAGGGCAAGGGCTGGGTCACCGCCGAATACGGCATGTTGCCCCGCTCCACCCATTCCCGGAACGACCGCGAGGCGGCCAAGGGCAAGCAATCCGGCCGGACCCAGGAAATCCAGCGCCTGATCGGACGGGCGCTGCGCGCCGCGATCGATCCCGTGGTGCTGGGCGAGAAGGTGATCAAGATCGACTGCGACGTGATCCAGGCCGACGGTGGCACCCGCACCGCCTCGGTCACCGGGGCCTATGTGGCGCTGCATCAGGCGATCGAATTCCTGATGAACAAGGGCGAGCTTTCCGCCAATCCGATCCGCACCGAAGTCGCCGCCGTCTCCTGCGGCCTCGTGGAGGGCCGGGCCCTGCTCGACCTCGACTATTCGGAAGACAGCAATGCCGAGGCGGACGCCAATTTCGTCCTGACCGGCACCGGCGAGATCGTGGAAATCCAGGGCACGGCGGAATCCGCCCCCTTCACGGCCGAGCAATTCGCCCATCTGTTCACCCTGGCCCAGGGCGGCATCACCCGCCTGGTCGCCTATCAGCGCCAGGCGCTCGGGCTGTTCTGATGCGGCTTTCGGGCAAGCTGGTCGTCGCCAGCCACAATCAGGGCAAGGTCCGGGAGATCGCCGAACTGCTCGCCCCCTTCGGGATCGAGCCGGTCTCGGCCGGCACCCTCGGCCTGCCCGAGCCGGAAGAGACGGAGACCACTTTCGCCGGCAATGCCGAGCTGAAGGCGCGGGCGGCCGCGACGGCCGCCGGCCTGCCGGCCCTGGCCGACGATTCCGGCCTCTCGGTCGAGGCGCTGGACGGCGATCCGGGCATCTATTCGGCGCGCTGGGCCGGGCCTGCCAAGGACTTCGGCCTGGCCATGGAAAAGATCCAGGCCCTGCTCGCCGAGAAGGGTGCTGTCGAGCCCGCGGCCCGGCGCGCCTGGTTCACCTGCGCCCTCGCCCTGGCCTGGCCGGACGGGCGGATGGAGACCTTCCTCGGCGAGGTCCACGGCACCCTGGTCTGGCCGCCGCGCGGCAAGAACGGTTTCGGTTACGACCCGATGTTCCAGGCCGACGGCATGGACCTCACCTTCGGCGAGATGGAACCGGCGGCGAAACATGCGATCAGCCACCGCGCCATCGCCTTCGCCAAGCTGATCGCCGCCCTGAAATGAGCCGCGAAGAGCGGCGACGGATGCCCCAGGCGGGTGATCCCGGCAGCCTCGCCCTCTATGTCCATTGGCCGTTCTGCAAGGCCAAATGCCCCTATTGCGACTTCAACAGTCACGTGCGGGAGGCGGTCGATCACGCCGCCTGGGCCGCCGCCCTGGTCGCCGAGGTGGAACGGGTGGCGGCGCAGGTGCCGGAGCGCACGCTGACCTCGATCTTCTTCGGCGGCGGCACGCCCTCCCTGATGGCGCCGGAGACCGTCGCCGCGGTGATCGCGGCCGCCGGCCGGGCCTGGCCCTTCGCCGCCGACATCGAAATCACCCTGGAAGCCAATCCGACCAGCGTCGAAGCGGCCAAGCTGCGTGATTTCAGGGCTGCCGGCGTCCAT
>NZ_JBAZKR010000132.1:0-9433 GCF_041650655.1 Zavarzinia sp. | reverse complement strand
AGAAGTAACTTTCTTCGTCATGGCCGGGCGTGTCCCGGCCATCCACGCAGACAATCCGCCTCCTGCGCCGACGACTGTGGCACATGCCGACGTGGATGCCCGGGACGAGCCCGGGCATGACGACGTTACGGGTTCCGTGGTTCCTTCACCCCCGCCAGCAGCCACAGCCCGACGCCGAGGAAGGGCAGCACCACGGCGATGCCGAAGCGCTGGTCCTGCGTCGCTTCCGTGATCACGCCGATCAGGAAGGGGGCGAGGAAGGAGGTCGCCTTGCCCGAGAGGGCGAAGAGGCCGAAGAATTCCGTCATCATCTTGGGCGGCGCCAGGCGTGCCATCAGGCTGCGGCTCGACGCCTGAGCCGGGCCGAATGGCAGGCCGAGCACGAGCGTGCAGGCCAGGAAGGCGATTTCCGACGGGCTCGAGAACAGCGCCCGGCCGGGCAGCGGTGCCGGCACCTCGAAGACGAAGAAGATGTGGGTCGCACCCACCGAGAGGATGCCGATCGTGCCGAGGATCAGCAGGATCAAGGAGGCGACGATGGTCCGCTTCGAACCGACCCTGGCTTCGAGCACGCCGCCCAGGAAGGAGCCGGCCATGGCCAGGATGTTCAGGATGATGCCGAAGATGCCGATGGTCAGCAGGTCCCAGCCGAAGGTCGCCCGGGCATAGATGCCGCCGAAGGCGAAGATCGCCAGCAGCGCGTCGCCGTAGATCATATGGGCGATCAGGAAGCGCACCACCGTCTTGTAGCTCCGCACATGGCGGAGTGTGGCGGCGAGCTGGCGCAGGCCCTGGCGCACCGCGGCCCGGCGCGGCAGGGCGCTGCGCGGCAGGTCGGGCACGAAGAGGAACATGGGCAGGATGAAGACCGCGAGCCAGAGGGAGGAGAGCGGGCCGGACAGCCGCTCCGCCTCGTGGGCCGCCTTGTCGAGGCCGAGGGCCGGCACCTCCGGCAGGACGAAGAGGCCGAGCACGAGGCCGAGGGAGATCAGCCCGCCGACATAGCCGACGCCCCAGCCGATCGCCGAAAGGACGCCGATCCGCTCCGGCGGCACCAGGCTCGGCAGCATGGCATTGTTGAAGACGATGGCGAATTCGGCCCCGATGGTGGCGAGCGTGATGGCCGCCGCGACCAGCAACAGGCCCTGCGAGCCGAGGCCGGGCACCGCCCACCAGAGCGTGGCACAGCCGATGAAAGTGCAGGCCGAAAGCACGAAGATCCACGGCTTGCGCGGCCCGGCGGCGTCGGCAATGGCGCCGAGCACGGGCGAGAGCAGGGCGATGCAGAGCCCCGCCGCGGTCTGGGTATAGCCCCAGATCGCCTGGCCGGTCACCGGATCGGGGGCGACCGAGCCGGTGAAATAGGGCGCGAAGATGAAGGTGGTGACCAGGGTGAAGAAGGGCTGGAAGGCCCAGTCGAAGGTGGTCCAGGACGCCTGCGCCAGCCGGTTGCTCAAGATCGCTCCTATACCGAGAAGAGGCCGCGCAGGTGGCGCCCGGCGAAGGTCAGTTTGGCCAGGCTGGCGCCGCCCGCGGTGAGTTCGCCGACCAGCGTCCGGCTTCGCGCCAGGCCGGCGGCATTGGCGGCGAGCCAGGCTTCGACGCCGCCCGCGGTCGCGATCGCCGCGGCGGCCAGCAAGCGTTGCTGGGCATAGAAATCGTCGACCAGGGCGGTCAGGGCCAGGCGGTCCCAATGGTCGGCGGCATCGATGGCGGCGGCCGCCTCGCGCAGCGTGTCGAGGCCGATCTCGTCGCCCAGGCGGAAATAGGCACCGCCCAGCGCTTCGACGTCGCCGCCCGGTCCGGCCGCCGCGACGATGTCGAGGGCACCCGCCAGGGCCGGCTGCGCCGCCAGGGCGGCGGCGAGTTCCGGCGTCACTCCGGCGACGGCGAGGGCATCGCGCGCCCCGGCGATGCGGCCAGCCAGGGTGGGCGGCAACAGGGCCGGCAATTCCCCGGTCAGGGTGGCGACCCCGGGGCCATAGCGCTCGACCGTGGCGCCGATCGCCATCGGCTGCATCTCGTTGTGGAGGAGCCACATGGTGGCGCGGCGTGTCGCCTCGCCGATCGTGAGCAGCATCCTGGCCTGGACGTCGGCGGCGACCTTGCCGTCGAGCGCGTCGATCGCCCGGCAATGCGCGTCGAGGCCGAAGATCGCGGTCGCCGTGGCATAGGCCCGGGCGATGGTGCCGACGTCGAAGCCGGTCGATTCCTCGATCCGCGACACGAAGGTCGGCCCCATCCAATTGACGATCGCATTGGCGAGCTGGGTCGCGATGATCTCGCGGCGCAATCGGTGGGCCTGGATTTCCTCCGGGTAGCGCTCGCGCAGCGCCGCCGGGAAGTAATGCGCCAGGTCGCGCGAGAGCCAGGGATCCTCCGGCGCGTCGCCTTCGAGCAGGGCTTCCTGCAGGTTCATCTTGGCATAGGCGAGCAGGACGGCGAGTTCGGGCCGCGTCAGGGCTTGGCGCTGGCGGGCGCGGGCGGCGATCTCTTCGTCGTTCGGCAGGAATTCGACCACGCGGTCGAGCCGGCCGTCGGCCTCCAGCATGCGCATCAGGCGCTGCTGGCTCTCCAGCGCCTTGGTCCCGCGTGCCTCTGTGACCGAGAGCGCCTGGGTCTGCAGGTAGTTGTCGCGCAGCACGAGCCCGGCGACGTCGCCGGTCATCTCGCGGAGGAGCTGGTCGCGCTGCTTCCGGGTGAGGTCGCCCTGGGCCATGGCGCCATTGAGCAGGATCTTGATGTTGACCTCGTGGTCCGAACAGTCGACGCCGGCCGAATTGTCGATCGCATCGGTGTTGATGCGCCCGCCAGCCAGGGCGAATTCGATCCTGCCGCGCTGGGTGCAGCCGAGGTTGGCGCCTTCGCCGACCACCTTGGCACGGATCTCGTGGCCGTCGATCCTGATCGCGTCGTTGGCGCGGTCGCCCGCGGCGGCCTGGCTCTCGCCCGCCGCCTTCACATAGGTGCCGATGCCGCCGAACCAGAGAAGGTCTACCGGCGCCTTCAGGATCGCCTGCATCAGTTCCTGCGGCGTCACGCTCTCGGCCGAAATATCGAGGCCGGCGCGCACCTCGGGGCTCAGCGGGATCGACTTCAGGCTGCGCGGGAAGATGCCGCCGCCGGGCGAGAGCAGCTTGCGGTCATAGTCGTCCCAGGAGGAGCGGGGCAGGGCGAAGAGGCGCTGGCGTTCCCCGAATGAGGTGACGGTGTCGGGGTCGGGATCGAGGAAGATGTGCCGGTGGTCGAAGGCGGCGACCAGGCAGATTTTCTCGGACAGCAACATGCCGTTGCCGAAGACGTCGCCCGACATGTCGCCGACGCCGGCCACGGTGAAGGGTTCGGCCTGGGTGTCGTGGCCCATTTCGCGGAAATGGCGCTTCACCGCTTCCCAGGCGCCGCGCGCGGTGATCGCCATCGCCTTGTGGTCGTAGCCGGCCGAGCCGCCGGAAGCGAAGGCGTCGCCCAGCCAGAAGCCGCGCGCCTCCGCGATGCCATTGGCGATGTCGGAGAAAGTGGCGGTGCCCTTGTCGGCCGCGACGACCAGATAGGGATCGTCGTTGTCGTGACGGACCACGTCCGCCGGCGGCGCGATGGCGCCGGCCTTGATGTTGTCGGTCAGGTCCAGGAGGCCGCCCATGAAGATCTTGTAGCACTCGATCGCTTCGGCCTGGATCGCCTCGCGTCCCGCCGTCGCCGCCGGCAGGCGCTTCGGATAGAAGCCGCCCTTGGAGCCGGTCGGCACGATCACCGCGTTCTTCACCATCTGGGCCTTCACGAGGCCCAGGATCTCGGTCCGGAAATCCTCGCGCCGGTCGGACCAGCGGATGCCGCCGCGCGCCACGCGCCCGCCGCGCAGATGCACGGCTTCGACCCGGGGACTGAAGACCCAGATCTCGACCAGCGGCTTCGGCAGCGGCAGGCCCTCGATCTTGCGGCTGTCCAGCTTGATCGCCAGGCAGGGCTTGGGGCCGCCATCTTCTGCCTGTTGGAACAGGTTGGTGCGCAGGCTCGCGTCGATCACGTTGAGGAAGCGGCGGATGATCCGGTCCTCGTCCAGGCTGCTCACCGTGTCGAGGTCGGCCAGGATGCCGGCGCGATGCGTTTCATAGGCGGCGGTGCGGTCGCCCACGAAGGCGGGGTCGTGGCGCAGGCGGAAGAGCGCGGTCAGGTCGCGCGCCACGCCGGGCCAATGGGCCAGCGTCTCCTCCATATATTCCTGGCTGAAGGGAATGCCGATCTGGCGGAGATATTTGGCGATGGCGCGCAGCACCATGACGTCGCGCGCCGGCATGGCGGCCAGCACGACCAGGCGGTTGAAGCGGTCGTCCTCCATCTGGCCGGCCCAGAGCAGGGCGAAGGCCTGCTCGACCAGGGGTGCCAGCGTCTCCATCACCAGCTTGTGGCCCTGCGGCTCGATCAGGCGGAAATCCTGCAGCCAGACCGTGGCGCCGTCGGAAAGGCGGAGCGCATGGGGCGTCTCCTCCATCACCTTGAGGCCCATGTGCTCGATCAGCGGCAGGCAGTCGGACAGCGGCACCGGCTGGCCCAGGCGGTAGAGCTTGAAGCGCAGCACCGTGCCGTCGTCTTCCAGCTTGCGGTAGACGCCCTGGGTTACGGCACCGTCGACGCCGGCGGCCACCAGCGGTTCGGCCCGGGCGATGTCGGCGATCGCGGCATCGGGCGACTGGCCTTCACGATAGGCGCTGGGGAAGGCCTTCAGCCAGCGGCGCGAAAGCGCCAGGCCGCGGTCCTCGCCGTGGGTGGCGACCAGGGCTTCGCGGAGCCGGTCTGTCCAGCCGCGGGCGACCAGGATGATCTCGTCCTCGATCGCCGCCGTATCGAGCCGGGCCAGCGCCTCCGGCACCGCGCCGACGACGAGATGCACGCGGGCGAGTTCGGTCTGGCCGACCAGGCTGGTGCGCGAGATCACCTCGCCGCCCGCCGCCTTGCACAGAATCGCCTCGACCGCCTGGCGAAGGGTGGTGTCGAACTGCTCGCGCGGCAGGTAGACGAGGGCGGAGATCCAGCGCTCGAAAGTGTCGACGCGGAGGAACAGCCCGGTACGCGGCCGTTCCTCCAGGCGGAGGATGCCGAGGGCGATCGTCGAGAGCTCGTCGTCGCCGACCTGGAACAGCTCGTCGCGCGGATAGGTTTCCAGGATGTTCAGCAGGGCCTTGCCGTCGTGGCTCGCGGGCGAGAAGCCGGCGCGGGCGATCACCCGGGCGACCTTGCCGCGCAGCAGCGGAATTTCCCGTGGGCGGAGCTGATAGGCGGTCGAGGCGAAGAGGCCGTAGAAGCGCCGCTCGCCGGTCAGCCGGCCGGCCTCGTCATATTGCTTCACGCCGACGAAATCCATGATCGCCCGGCGGTGCACGGTCGAGACGATATTGGCCTTGGTGACGATCAGCGCCGTGGCGAGATGGCGGAAGTGATGGACGCTGCCGTCGTCATGCCGGCTCATGCCGTGGAAATGAGCGTCGCGCAGCAGGCCGAGGCCGGTCGCCTGGACGAGGTCGCCCGCCTCGACCAGGTAGTCGCGGGCGCCGAGCAGGACGAAATTGTCGGCCGCCAGCCAGCGCAGGAATTCGCATTGCTCGGCCTTCATACCGTCCGGGTCCGGGGCCGCCTCGAGGCCGACCAGGGCGTCCTCGAGCAGGGTCACCATGGGCTGCCAATCCTCGACCGCGGCGCGCACGTCGCGCAGCGTGTGGTCCAACATCTCGGCCAGGGCGGCGCGCGAGGCGGGATCGCCGTCCTCGTCGATCTGGATGTGGACCAGGGATTCGGTGATGGCGCCGGGGGCACCCGGTTCGAGCAGGGCGGTGCGCCGGCCGGCGGCGTCGCGCGCCACGGTCAGGATCGGATGGGCGACCAGATGCACGCCGCGACCTTCCCGCGCCAGGGCGGCGGCGATCGAATCGAGCAGGAAGGGCATGTCGTCCGTCACCGTCTCGACCACCGTGTGCGGGCTCTGCCAGCCGTGGGTGTCGAGCCTGGGGTTGAAGACGCGGACGAGATGGCTGCCGGGCTTGCGCTCCTCGGCAAAGCGCCAATGGCCGAGGGCGGCGCCGAACAGCGCCTCCGGCGTATGCTCCAGAAGATCGTCGGTGGAGAGCCGGTCGAAATAGGCGCCGACCATGCGGGTGATTTCGTCGGCCCCCGGGCCGAAGCGCCGTACCGCCTCGGCGATCACCGCCTGGATCTGGTCGTGTCGCGCTTGTGCTGCCTTGTTCTCGACCATGTCGGCCCTCCGTCGTCGCCGTGGGACGAGGGGAGCCTATCCGAGCATCGTGACGCGGCCAAGGCGCAGCCGAGAGTGCCCGCAGAAATCATACGAAGGATCAATCGGCGAATCGTCTCCGTCGATGCAGGATGTCCGAAATCCCAATTTTCGGCGGCCGGATCCGAAAATGCGGGATTTCTATACTCGGCACTCTTGTCCCGATTGGTTAATGAAGCTGTCTGTGATGGTCGCGGCATTGCATTATTACAAATGCGTGTTACCTATTCGACAGGGGGCATTCGAAATAGTAACAGTCGGCCTACGGCGCCAGTAGCATTGTCCGGCGCCGACGCCTGAAGCAGGAGAAGATAGATGCCGACCAAGGCAAACCCCGTCGACGTTCACGTCGGTGCCCGTGTCAAGCTGCGCCGTCAGCTTCTGGGCCTCAGCCAGACCGAACTCGGCAATGCCCTGGATCTCACTTTCCAGCAGGTCCAGAAGTACGAAAAGGGGACCAACCGTATTTCCGCTTCGAAATTGCACAAGATGGCGGAAGTGCTCGACGTGCCGATTTCCTTCTTCTTCGACGGTGTCGAAGGCACCCGCAGCGATGCGGATTCGGCCGATCTCGACATGATGTCCCGTGCCGAGACGATCAGCCTGGTCCGGGCCTATTACTCGATCGAAGACGAGGCCGTCCGCCGCAAGGTGATCGAATTGCTGCGCACGCTCGGCAAGGAACAGGACTGACCTCCTTCGCCCCCGACGACGAGGCTCGCCCCTTACCCGGGCGAGCCTCTTGCATTATGATGGGCGCATGATCGCCCGCCGCTCACGATATGCCCATGCCGTCACGCGCAAGCGCGTGCTTCTGATCCATTGCGCGCGGATCGGCTACAACCCTTAGTTTCCGTCGCCTCGCCAGTCCCATTTCCGTATTTTTTTCGACGAGGCAGACTGAAATGACCCGTTCTCCCGCCCGCAATTCGACCAAGGCGCTTCAGGCCGCGGACGCCCGCCACCATCTCCATCCCTTCACCGACCATGCCGGTCTCGCCGCCAAGGGGGCGCGCGTGATCACCAAGGCGGAAGGCGTCCGCCTGTGGGATTCCGAAGGCCGCTCGATGATCGACGGCATGTCGGGCCTGTGGTGCGTCAATGTCGGCTATGGCCGCCGCGAACTGGCCGACGTGGCCCGGGAGCAGCTCCTGCAGCTGCCCTATTACAACACCTTCTTCCAGACCACCCATGAGCCGGTGGTGGCGCTCTCCGAAAAGCTCGCCAGCTTGGCGCCGGCGGGCATGGACTTGGTCACCTATACCGGCGGCTCGGGTTCCGAAGCCAACGATACGATCGCCAAGCTGATGCGCTACTACTGGAACCTCCAGGGCAAGCCGCGCAAGAAGACGGTGATCAGCCGCAACTACGCCTATCACGGCGTGACCATGCAGGCGGCGTCCTTCTCGGGGCTCACGGGCATGCACCCGCAGTTCGACCTGCCGCTGCCCGGCGTCGTCCATGTCGAGGCGCCCTATTGGTATGCCCATGGCGGCAATCTTTCGCCCGCCGAATTCGGCCTGAAGGCCGCCCGGGCGGTCGAGCGCAAGATCCTGGAACTGGGCCCCGAGAATGTCGGCGCCTTCATCGGCGAGCCGATCCAGGGTGCCGGGGGCGTGATCATCCCGCCCGAGACCTATTGGCCCGAGATCATGCGGATCTGCCGCCATTACGACGTCCTGGTGATCGCGGACGAAGTGATCTGCGGCTTCGGCCGGACGGGCAAATGGTTCGGCAGCCACACCTTCGGCATCCAGCCCGATTTCATGACCATGGCCAAGGGCCTGACCTCGGGCTACATCCCGATGGCCGGCGTCATGATGGGCGGCAGGGTCGCCGACGCCTTCCGCTCGGCGGGCGAGGAGATCGTGCACGGCTTCACCTATTCCGGCCATCCGGTGGCGGCGGCGGTGGCGCTCCGCAACATCGAGATCATGGAAGAGGAGAAGCTGGTCGAGCGCGCGGGGGGCGAGATCGGCGACTATTTCCAGGCCAAGCTGCGCGAGGCCCTGGGCGACCATCGCCTGGTCGGCGAGGTGCGCGGCGTCGGCATGATCGCGGCCATGGAGCTGGTGGAACACAAGCCATCCCACGCCTTCTTCGATCCGAAGCGCGGCGTGGGCACCCAGTGCCGCAACCATTGCTTCGAGAACGGCCTGGTCATGCGGGCCTGCCGCGACGTCATGGTGCTGGCCCCGCCGCTCACCATCACCAAGGCGGAGATCGACGAATTGGTCGGCCTCGCCGAAAAGTGCATCGAACTGACGGCCCGCGACCTCGGTCGCTGAGCCGGTTCCACGACAGGGCGACCTCCGTCGGCGTCGAGCCGGCGGGGATTGCCGCCGCTACAGCTTCTCGCAGGGCGGCTGCCAGGCGGGGAAGGGGCGGCGGGTCCCCGGGTCGTGGCGCTGTTCCCAATCCTGCAGGCCGATCCGTTTCAGATCGAAGAGCTGGCGGGTGGTGGCATAGGCATTGCCGCCCATGCGGCCCACGGCGTCGAGCGCATGGGGGTCGATGTGCATCTTGTCGTCGATCACCGCATTGTCGATATGGGCGGCGACCACTTCGCCCAGGATGATATCGCGCCCGCCGGGCAGCGGCACGGTCTGGAACAGGCGGCATTCCAGGGCGGCGCGCGCTTCCTTGATGTAGGGGCAGGCGACCTTGAAGCCGGGGGCGGGGGTCAGGCCGGCCTCGGCCAGTTCGTCGGTCCCGGGCGGGAAGGTGATGGCAGTCACCGTCATCGCTTCGACCAGCACGTTGGAAACGATGTTCACGGTGAATTCGCCGCTCGCCATTATATTGGCGGCGCTGTCCTTTGCCGTGCCGTCGTCGCGCTGGCCGATGCCGAGCGCCACGATCGGCGGCTCGGACGAGAGCACGTTGAAGAAGCTGAAGGGGGCCGCGTTGATCCGGCCCTGGGCGTCCAGCGTGGTGACCCAGGCGATCGGCCGGGGTACCACGATGCCGACCAGGATGCGGTATTGCTTCTGTTCGGACAGGGTTGCGAAATCGAAAGTCTTCACGCTCATCGACGAACCGGCGACAGTGTTTGCAGCGAGCCACTATAGGTCTTGGCCAGCGGGAAGGCGAGTTCGCCGCGTTTCGCCGTGGCGAGCCCCAGGCGGACCAGGGATTCGGCCAGGGTGA
>NZ_JBAZKR010000131.1:0-9470 GCF_041650655.1 Zavarzinia sp. | reverse complement strand
CCACGACCTGACCGTCTTCGACCTGTCGAAGCCCGCCGTCGAGGCGCTCACCGCCGCCGGGGCCAAGGCGGCCGCCAGCCCGGCCGAAGCCGCCGCCGGGGCCGAGGTAGTGGTCTCCATGCTGCCGGCCGGTGCCCATGTGAAGTCGGTCTATACCGGCGGCGTGATCGCTGCCGTGGCCAAGGGCACGCTGCTGATCGACTGTTCGACGATCGACGTCGGCACCGCACGGGAAGTGAATGCGGCCGCGACCGACGCCGGCATGGACATGGTCGACGCGCCCGTGTCCGGCGGTGTCGGCGGGGCCGAGGCCGGCACGCTGACCTTCATGGTCGGCGGTTCGGACGCGGCCTTCGCGCGCGCCAAGCCGGTCCTGGACGCCATGGGCAAGACCATTGTCCATGCGGGCGGTCCGGGCAACGGCCAGGCGGCCAAGATCTGCAACAACATGCTGCTCGGCATTTCCATGATCGGCACCTGCGAAGCCTTCGCGCTGGCCGAGAAGCTGGGCCTCGACCCGCAGAAGCTGTTCGACATTTCCTCGAAGTCGTCGGGCCAATGCTGGTCGCTGACCTCCTATTGCCCGGTGCCCGGCCCGGTGCCGACCAGCCCGGCCAACCGCGACTACAAGCCGGGCTTCGCCACGGCGATGATGCTGAAGGACCTTAAGCTCGCCCAGGAAGCGGCCTCCAAGGCCGGCGCCGCCGTACCCCTCGGCAACCAGGCCGCCAGCCTCTATGCCCTGTTCGATGCGGCCGGCCACGGCGGCACCGATTTCTCCGGCATCATCAACCTGCTGCGCGGCAAGCTGTAGGCGGCCGCGCCCACATTTTCTTCCAGCTGTCGGCCCCCTCATGTCGGCGAGTGAATAAAAAACGTCATGGCCGGGCTTGTCCCGGCCATCTACGACAACTCGTCGCCGTCGGTGTTCGCGTGGATGCCCGGGACGAGCCCGGGCATGACGGTCGAGAGGGTGCAGAGGTCGCGAAGCGGTCCGATTTCCTTAAGCGGACAGCCGTGGCGCGCCGAGCGGGATGACGCCATGGGGAGAGTACACAGGCCCACGTCAGACGCTCCCCGACCCGCTCGATCCCGGATCTTCTGCGGCAGACTCAAAGTTTCCAGTTGCAGGCTTCTGCTACCCGTTCGATCACCGGACGGACCTCGCCCAGGTCGAAAACCGCTTCCTGCGTCCCCGTCGCGCCGACCAGCTTGATCGCCAGGTACCGGCCGGCGGCGAGGTCGCGCAGCAGGGGCAGCGGATTGTCGGCCACCACGGCACCGTCCCGGGCGACCGACCAGGTGTCCCGCTGCACCGGCCTGTCATCGATCCGGTAGCTGACCAGATCGCCGCCGTCGGGCCTGAAGGCCGGCAGCATGAAGACATCCGCCGTCTTCTCCTCGCAGCGGAGGTAGAGGGTGGCGGGCGCTTCGGTCATGCCGGCCCGCGGGCTGGAGACCAGGGCGGCGAGCACCGAACGGCTGCCGTCCACCGCCGAGGTCTGGTCATAGACCTGCCACTGCCCGGGGCGGGGCGCCTCCGCCGGTGCCGCCGTCGTGGGATCGAGGCGGTCGTAACAATCGAGCCGCTGCAGATTGTCGACGACATCGCGGCAACGGCCGATCGCGACCGCCAGATCGTCGCCCTGCTGGGCCGCCGCCGGCAGGGTGCCGAGCAGGAAGGGGACGAGAGCAAGCGCCGGGCGCATCATGTTTCTCCGCGGAGAAGGCATGTCCCCATAATGGGCGTTCCGGCCGCGCCGGCAACTCACTTGATCAGGGCGACGGCCTCGCGAAAGCGCGGATGGCGGGCGTCGACCAGCCATTCGAAGACCGCCATTTCGGTGGTCACGATCTCCGCCCCCGCCGCCGCCATGCGGGCGATCCCGGCTGCCTTGTTGGCGGCCGTGCGCGAGCCGATCGCGTCGGCGACGACGAAGACCCGGCGGCCGACGTCGAGCAGGCCCATCACGGTCTGGAGGACGCAGACATGGGCCTCGCAACCCGCCACCACGAGGGCGTGATCGGGCGCCAGCCGATCGAGGAAACCGGGTGCCCGGCAGGAATCGAAGGTCGTCTTCTCGACCACCAATCCCTCGTCCGGGGCGAGGTCGGCCACCGTCGGCCCCAGACCCTTGGGATTCTGTTCGGTGAACAGCACGGGCACGTCGAGCAGGCCGGCGGCAGCGATCAGGCGTTTCGCATTGGCGACCGTGGCCGCCCCCTCGTGGATCGCCGGCATCAGCCGGGCCTGAAAATCGATCACCAGCAGGGTCGATGTGGCGGCATCCATGGTTCTCATGCGGGGCTCCCGACGCGGGCGAGGCGGTGGCGCAGATAATCCTCCATCGCGGCCGGCGCGGCAGCCCCGAACATGCGGATCCGCCCGGTATGGAGCAGCAGGAGCAGGCCGGCGGCATGGGCGAAGACGTCGACCACCAGCCCTTGCGCCGCTTCCCGCCCGGCGCCGAGGGCCAGCGCCGCCTCGGCGATCGGCTGCAGGGCGGCGGCGAGCGCCGCGTTCAGCGCCTCGTCCCGCTCCCGCCCCAGGCCCGCCGGCTTCATGCCGCCGCGGAAGAGATAGAAGCCGAGGTCGAGATCGCGCGGATGCTCGGCATAGAAGCCGAAGAAACCCATGGCGGCGGCGAAGGCCCGCGCCCGCGGCTCGGCCACGCCGTCGACCGCCGCCTGGACTGCGGCCCCGAGCGCCGCGAGCGAGGCTTGCAGCACTTCGGCATAGATCGCCTCCTTCGAGTCGAAATGGAAATAGAGCGCGGCCGGCGTATAGCCCGCCTTGGCCGCGATGGCGCGCAGGCTCGCCCCCTCCAGCCCCTCGGCGGCGAAGACCTCCCGCGCGGCCTCCAGGATCAGGCCCCGCTTGTGGCCGCTGACCGCCGCCCGCCGCTGGCCCCGCTCGCCATTCATGCCGCCTCCCGAACGCTGTTGACGGCGAATTCTAACGCTGTTCAATTATTCGAACAAGACAGGGGAAACGCCATGCTGATGACCGCCGCCGACTATCGGGACTCGCTCCGCGCCCTCCGCCCGCGCGTCTTCGTCAACGGCCGGCGGGTGGAGAGCGTGGCGGACGAGCCCCTGCTCGCCCCCGGCATCAACGGCCTCGGCGTCACCTATGATTTCGCCCATCGGCCGGAATACCGCCGCCTGATGACCGCGCGCCAGGGCATCTCGGGCGAGACGGTGAACCGCATGCTCCATATCGACGAGACGGCGGACGACCTCCTGGCCAAGCTCGAAGCGGTGCGCCTGGTCTGCAAGGTCTCGGGCTGCGCCCAGCGCTATCTCGCCCATGACGCGCTGAACGGCTTCTTCCAGGCCACAAAGTCCGCCGACGCCGCCCATGGCACCGATTATGCGCAGCGCTTCCTCGCCTATCTGCACGATGTCCAGGCCCGCGACCTTTCGCTCGGCATCGCCATGACCGATGCCAAGGGCGACCGCGCCAAACGCCCGGGCGCCCAGGCCAACCCGGATAGCTACGTCCATATCGCCGAGCGGCGGGCCGACGGCATCGTCATCCGCGGCACCAAGGCGATCGTCACCGGCGCGCCCTATATGCATGAATTCCTGGTCATGCCCTGCCGCACCCACCGGCCGGAGGACGCGGATTTCGCCGTCGCCTGCGCCGTGCCGGTGGATGCGCCGGGCATCACCATCGTGGCCCGGCCGGCGGGCCGCCCGGGCGAGGCGGCGGCCAAGTTCTCCGCGACCTACGGCCAGTCGACCGGGGTCGTGATCTTCGACGATGTCTTTGTGCCCCACGAGCGCGTCTTCCTGGCCGGCGAGACCGAGGAAGCGGGCTTCCTCACCACCGCCTATGCCGCCCACCACCGCCATTCCTGCATCGGCGCAAGGGCCGGCTTCGGCGACCTGCTGATCGGCGCAGGCGCCCTGATGGCGGAAGCGAACGGCCTCGATCCCGAACGCCACGCCCATATCCGCGAGGCCATGGTCGAGCTGATCACCCTGACTGAAGGCTTCTATGCCTGCGGCATCGCCGCCTCGGTGAAGGCGGTGGCGGATCCCGCAGGCTCGGTCATGCCGGAGCCGGTGTTTTCCAACATCGGCAAGCTGCTGCTGGCGACCAAGATCTACGACATGCATCGGATCGCCCATTACGTCTCGGGCGGGCTCATCGTCGCCCTGCCCGGGCCGGACGAAGACCATAATCCGGAAACCGCAGCCTCCCTTTCCGCCGTGCTGGGCGGGCGGGACGATATTCCGATGGAACGGCGGCGGGAGGTCGCGCGTTTCCTCGAAGACCTCACGGTCTCGCATCAGGCCGGCTGGTATTCCGTGATCTCGCTCCACGGCGGCGGCTCGCCCGAGGCGATGAAGCGCGAGATCTGGCGGAACTACCCCCTGGCCGAGAAGACCACCCTGGTCGAAGATCTCCTGGACCGCGGCATCCTGGCCGACGGCCGCCCGACCTCGAAGCAACCCGGCCGCTGCTGCGAAACCGGCTGCACCGTGCCGGCGCCGGAGGCCGCCGCTCCCTGAAAGGAACCCCATGACCCCGCTCGAGACGGCGATCCGCCTGGCGGTCGAGGCCCATGCCGGCCAGACCGACCGCGGCGGCGCCCCCTATATCCTGCATCCCCTGAAACTGATGCTGGAAATGACCGACGAAGCGGCCCGCATCGCCGCCGTCCTGCACGATGTGGTGGAGGACACGCCCGTCACCCTCGACGACCTGCGCGCCCATGGCTTCGAAGAACTGGTGGTCGGCGCCGTCGAAGCCCTGACCAAGCGCCCCGGCGAAACCCGCCTCGAAGCCGCCCATCGCGCCGCCGCCCATCCGGTCGCCCGGCGCGTGAAACTGGCCGACGTCCGCCACAACATGGACCTCTCGCGCTTGGCCCAGCCGACCGACCGCGACCACGCCCGGCTGGAGCAGTACCGTCAGGTGCTGGCGGTGTTGGAGGCGATCTGAGCCCGCTCAGGGCGTCGGGACCCGGGCGAAATGACTGTAGTTTATTCCACCAGCGGCCATCGGCATGAACAGATAGACGGCCATCACTATGCTTACGGACGAGCGGACGACGAGCCCGCCGTCGGCGGCCGGCCAAAGCTCGATCCCCTCGCTCCCCATACCCACCCAGTCCTTTTCGAGGCTGGGACCGATACCATGATGTTGCAGGTGGCCGTCGTCACACTCGAAGGCGGCAGGACGCGCCTCTCCGACCGCGCCGAGCGGCGCGACCCGTAATTGGCCAGTGTCGGCGTGCCATGAAAGCGCGACCCGTTCCACCTTGGCAAAAGGGGTCAGATCGACCGGCCCGCGATCGATCAGCGCAGTCCGAAGTTCCGGAACCAATTTGACAGGATGCGCGACGTCGAGGGGCGACGGATCGGCTACCTGCCCCGTTGCCTCATAGGTTCCGTCGATCCAGCTGCAATCCTTCGCTGCGGCGACGGGCTCCCAGGCCGGTGGCAAACTGTCGACAGACACACATCCAGCGGGAAGCCACGATAAGGCTGCCACAGCCGAAATCGCCACAGACCAGCGTTTAGTCGATTTTCGCCGCTTCATGATCACCGCTCATCGCATCCGGCAGCGATGATACCACTACGTGTGGCGACCCCGGCAGGGCTCGAACCTGCGACATCCCGCTTAGAAGGCGGGTGCTCTATCCAGCTGAGCTACGGGGCCGTTGAGCGGCGGGTCGTGGCGCCGCCCGGGGTCAGCGGACGCGGTCGTATTTGAAATTGTCGGCGTAGGTCTTCAGCTTGAAGGTGACCGGCTTGGGGTCCTGGACCTCGTAGGGGATGCGGTGCTTTTCGCAATAGGCGACCGCCTCGTCCTTGGTCTCGAAGGTCATCTTCACTTCGCCGTTCATGTCGGTCGTGCCGGTCCAGCCCATCAGGGGGTCGAGGCGGCGGATCGCCTCGGGTTCGAATTCCAGCACCCAGCGGCGGCTGTTCGCCTTGCCCGACTGCATCGCATTCTTGGTCGGCAGATAGATCCGGGCCTGCATCTGGCACTCCATCAAGCGTCGGTTACGCATTTCGCCTTCGGCGAGAACATGGTCTGATCGCGCCGGTCTCGTCAACTGCTGCCCGCGATTCCGGGCCTTCGCCGAACGTCTCATGCAAATCACCGCAACCGAACTCCTGCTCGGCCTTCTCGTCCTGATCGCGATCGGCGTCGCCCTCGCCGCCCTGCTGCGCGGCCGCGGCGGCTCGGTCGGGGGCCAGATCGAAGCCCTCGAACATGCGCAGGAGCGGACAGAGCGGGCGCTGCGCGAGGAATTGTCGCTCAATCGCCAGGAGGCGGGGACGGCGATGAAGAATTTCGGTGAGACGCTGTCGAATAGGCTGGACGGCCTGGCCCAGGGGCTCGATTCCCGCTTCGCCCATCTGGTCGCCGATTCCGCCGCCAAGCTCGAAGAGATGCGCAAAACCGTGGACGAGCGCCTGCAGGGCACGCTCGAACAGCGCCTCGGCGAATCCTTCAAGCTGGTTTCGGACCGGCTGGAACAGGTGCACCGGGGCCTCGGCGAGATGCAGAGCCTGGCGGCCGGCGTGGGCGACCTCAAACGCGTGCTCACCAATGTGAAGGCGCGCGGCATCTGGGGCGAGATGCAGCTCGGCAACCTGCTGAGCCAGATCCTCACGCCCGACCAATATCTGGCCAATGTCGCGCCGATCGAGGGCAAGGGCGAGCGGGTCGAATTCGTCGTCCGCCTGCCCGGGCGCGACGACGGCGAGGAGGTCTGGCTGCCGATCGACGCCAAATTCCCGCGCGAGGATTACGAGCGCCTGCTGGAAGCCGCGGAACTCGCCGATGCCGAGGGCGTGGAAGCGGCCGGCAAGGCCCTGGAAGCCCGCCTGAAGAGCTTCGCCCGCGACATTTCGGAAAAATACCTGAACCCGCCGCGTACCACCGATTTCGCGGTCATGTTCCTGCCCACCGAAGGCCTCTATGCCGAGGCGCTGCGCCGCCCCGGCCTCGCCGATGCGATGCAGCGCGACTACCGCGTGGTGCCGGCCGGGCCGACCACCCTGGCCGCCCTGCTGAACAGCCTGCAGATGGGTTTCCGCACCCTGGCGATCGAGAAGCGCTCGTCCGAGGTCTGGCTGCTGCTGGGCGCGGTGAAGACCGAATTCGCCCGCTACGGCGAAGTCCTGGACAAGGTCCAGCGCAAGCTCGTCGAGGCGAGCCAGCAGATCGACAAGGTGGCAGTCCGGAAACGCGCGATCGACCGCCAGCTCCGCCAGGTTCAGAGCCTGGACCCCAATGCCGCCGCCCGCCTGATCGAGGTCGAGGACCCCAGCCCCATCGCGGACGAGGATTGACCATGGGCCGCATCATCGTCATCGCCGCCCTGGTCACCCTCGGCGTCATCGTCTCGGCCTGGATCGGCAGCATCACGGAAAAGCTCCGGCGCCGCCTGAACCCGCCGTCGTCGGCACCCGGCCTGCCGGCCCCGGCGCGGCCGCGCAACCGCTGGCGCGACGTGGCGATCGGGCTCGCCATCCTGCTCGCGGTCGTGGTGATCGGCTTCCTGATCCGCCCGCCTACGACTTGACCTTGCCGCCCTTGGGCGCGGGCCCGCCGGCATGGGTCGGCTCGAAGGCCGGGGGATCGCTGGCGGGGAAGGATTCGAGGCCCGCCTCGTCGACCGGATCTTCGGCCGCATCCGGCGCCTTCCGCGGCGCCTCCTTGTCCTTGTTTTTCCGCTCGGACATGGCTCTTCTCCAAGGGTTGGCACAGTGTTCATGTGGGGGTGTTCGCCATGGTAGCCAAGTCACCGGAACCGGAACAGCCGAAAGCGGCCGCCAAGCGCTATGCCGCCGATCTCCAGGGCGAGATCGACAGCGCCAGCCTCTACCGCGCCCTCGCCGATGCCGAGGGCGACGCGAAGACGGCCGATATCTATCGCAAGCTCGCCGCGATCGAAGATGCCCATGCCGATTTCTGGCGCCAGAACCTGGAAAAGGTCGGCGCCCGGGTGTCGGAGCCGAAGCCGGGCTGGCGTTCCCGCGCCCTCGGCTATCTCGCCAGGCGCTTCGGGCCGGGCTTCGTGCTGCCCACCATCAACGGCCTGGAAGGGGCGGACAGTGCAGCCTATGACAGCCAGCCGGAAGCGGTCGCCCAGGGCCTGCCGGCGGCCGAACGTTCCCATGCCCAGACCCTGAAGGCGCTGGCCGGCGACAAGGGCCTGAAGGGCAGCGCCATCGCCAGTCTGGAAGGCCGCCACCGCGCCATGGGCGGCAATGCGCTGCGCGCCGCTGTGCTGGGCGCCAACGACGGCCTGGTCTCCAACCTGAGCCTGGTCATGGGCGTCGCCGGGGCCGAGGCGGTGGGGCAGACGATCCTGCTGACCGGCCTCGCCGGCCTGGTCGCCGGTGCCTGCTCCATGGCCATGGGCGAATGGCTCTCGGTCAACAGCGCACGCGAGCTGGCCCAGCACCAGATCGCCGGCGAGGCCGACGAGTTGAACCAGGTGCCGGAGGAAGAGATCGAGGAACTGGTGCTGATCTACCAGGCGCGCGGCCTCGAGGAAGCCCAGGCCCGCGCCCTGGCGAACCGCCTGATGGCCGACAAGGACAATGCGCTCGATACGCTGGTGCGCGAGGAACTGGGCATCGATCCCGAATCCCTCGGCGGTTCGGCCTGGGCGGCGGCGGGCTGGTCCTTCCTCCTCTTCGCGGCGGGCGCCATCGTGCCGGTGGCGCCCTTCTTCTTCCTGGCCGACACGCTGGCCGTCCCGGCCTCGATCGGGGCGAGCGCCCTGGCACTCGCGGGCATCGGCACGGCGACTGCGCTGTTCACCGGGCGCTCCGTCCTGTTCTCCGCCTTCCGCCAGCTCGCCATCGGCCTCGCCGCGGCTGGCGTCACTTTCGCGGTCGGCCGCCTGGCGGGGGTCAGCCTGGCCGGCTGAGGCGAGCGCCTTCACCCAAAGTAGGGGGGGCGATTCGTCGCAGGGCCGCCTAGATTCTTCCCACAGCAAGAGAGCAGCAATGCCCCGAGGGAGAGGAAACACCCATGCTGATCGCCCTTTGCCGGGCCGTCGACCGCGTCAATGAGGTGATCGGCCGGATCGCGGCCTGGGCCATCGTCGCGGCCATCCTGGTTTCCGCCGTCAATGCGATCGTGCGCAAGCTCTTCGGCACCTCGTCCAATGCCTGGCTGGAACTGCAATGGTATCTGTTCGGCGCCACCTTCATGCTGGCCGCCGCCTGGACCCTGCGGAACAACGAGCACATAAGGATCGACATCGTCTCCAGCCGCCTGTCCAAGCGGACACGGGACTGGATCGACGTCTTCGGCCATGTCTTCTTCCTGATCCCCTTCGCCGGGCTGCTGACCTGGCTCGGCCTGCCCTGGGCCCTCGCTTCCCTCCATTCGGGCGAAATGTCGAGCAGTGCGGGCGGCCTCGTGCTGTGGCCGGCAAAGGCGTTGATCGCGGCCGGCTTCGTCCTCCTCCTCCTGCAAGCCTTCA
>NZ_JBAZKR010000130.1:0-9553 GCF_041650655.1 Zavarzinia sp. | reverse complement strand
CGATCCCGCCCGCGTGCCGCCGCTGGCCAACCCGCCGTTCCCCGCGACCGCCCACATGGGCAAGCTGACCGGCGAAGCCAAGGCCAAGGCCGCGGCCGAGGGCGCCCGCACCGTGCCGCCGCGCGAGCATGGCGGCAACTGCGACATCAAGGATCTCTCGCGCGGCTCGAAGATCTTCTTCCCGGTCTATGTCCCGGGCGCCGGCCTCTCCATGGGCGACATGCATTTCTCCCAGGGCGACGGCGAGATCACCTTCTGCGGCGCGATTGAAATGGCCGGTGCCTGGCTCCACCTCAAGGTGGACATCATCAAGGACGGCATGGCCAAATACGGCATCAAGAACCCGATCTTCAAGCCGTCGCCGATCACGCCGAACTACAAGGATTACCTGATCTTCGAAGGCATCTCGGTCGACGAGGAAGGCAAGCAGTATTACCTCGACGCCAACGTGGCCTACCGCCAGGCGTGCCTGAACGCCATCGAATATCTGAAGAAGTTCGGCTATTCGGGCGCCCAGGCCTATTCGATCCTGGGCTCGGCCCCGGTGCAGGGCCACTTCTCGGGCGTCGTCGACATCCCGAACTCCTGCGCCACCCTGTGGCTGCCGACCGAGATCTTCGATTTCGACATCAAGCCCTGTGCCGCCGGTCCGACCAAGTTCCTGACCGGCGATATCGACATGCCGATCGCCTACGACTGATCCGTCCGTCCCGGCCGCCTCCCCGCGGCCGGGATACACCGGAGGTTACGATGCCGCTCTACGAATATGATTGTCTCGACTGCGGGCCCTTCACCGAAATACGGCCGATGGCGGAATCCGCGCTGCCCTGCGCCTGCCCGGATTGCGGGCGGGACGCGCCGCGCGCCTATCTGACGCCGCCCATGATGGCCTGTGTCGGCACCGACACGCGGATCGCGCTGGAGACCAACGAACGTGCCCGCAACGCGCCCATGAGCGTCGGCGAATATGCCGCCAAGCAGGCGGCGAAGAGCCACCGCGCCGGATGTTCCTGTTGCTCGACGACGAGAAAGAAGAAGAGCGCCACGGCCAAGACGCCGTCGGGCGCCAAATCCTTCCCCTCGAAACGCCCCTGGATGATCAGCCACTGAGCCTCCGGGCTCAGCGCCCCCACCGTTTGGCGAGGTCGATGGCCTCGGCGAAACGGCGGCGGGCAGGGCCGGCATCGCCGCTGGGCCGGTAGCGGCGATCCGGCCCGGCACCGGCGAGGGCGAGGCCGTCGCCCGCCCCGGCCAGCGCCGCGGTCCCCAGTACGGTGAGTTCGCCCGCGCCCGGGGCCACCACCTCCCGGCCCAGGGCATGGGCGAGGAAGCCGCAGAAATAGCTGTTGCGCGCCATGCCGCCGTCGATCGAGATCGCGTCGGAAAGGGGCATCCGCTCCGCCATCGCCTCGACCACTTCGGCGGTGCGGAGCGCCACGCCTTCCATGACAGCGCGCGCGAGGTCGAGCGGTCCCGCCTCCAGCGTGAGGCCGAGGAAGAGACCCGCCGCATCCCGCCGCCAATGCGGACAGGCCAGGCCGGCCAGCGCCGGCACGAAGGCGATGCCGCGTTCGATCGCCGACGGGCCGGTGAAACCGTCGATCTCGGCATAATCGGAAAACAGGCCGAGGCGCTTCGCCCAATCCATGGCCGAGCCCGCGGTATAGACGCCGCCGTCGAGGGCATAGGTGATGCCCTCCGCGGTCGACCAGGCGACGGTCGGCAGCAGGCCGCGCTCGGGGGCGCGCAGGATGACGTCGCCGGTCACCGCCAGGACAAAGGCGCCGGTACCGAAGGTCACCTTGATGTCGCCCGGCCGGCGGCAGCCATGGCCATAAAGCGCAGCCTGCTGGTCGACCACGCTGGCGGTTACGGGGACGTCGCGGCCGGCCAGGCGGATGGCGCCGTGCGCAGCCACGGTCGGGCGCACCGGCGGCAGCGCCTCGATCGGCACGCCGAAGAGGGCGCAGAGATCCGGATCCCATTGCCCGCTCGCCAGATTCAGGAGCGAGGTGCGCGAGGCGGTGGTGACGTCGGTGCCGAAACCGCCGGCCAGGCGGTCCAGGAAGAAGGCGTCGGTGGTGCCGAGGCGAAGGCGCCCGGCGGCGGCGAGGGGCCGCGCTTCCGCCACGTTCTCCATGATCCAGCCGAGCTTGGAGGCCGAGAAATAGGGATCCAGCGGCAGGCCGGCCCGTTCCAGCGTCAGGGCTTCCGCCCCTTCGGCCTTCAGGCGTTCGATCGTGTCGCTGGTGCGGGAATCCTGCCACACGATGACGGGCGAGATGGCACGCCCGGTGGCATCGTCCCAGGCAAGGCAGCTCTCGCCCTGATTGTCGATGCCGATGGCGTCGATCGGGCCGGCGGCGTCCAGGCAGGTCCGGATGGACGCCAGGAGTTCCTCGGGATCGTGCTCGACCCGTCCCGCCTCGGGATAATGCTGGCCATGGACGACGCTGGCCGCGATCGCCGCCGTGCCGTCCCCGGCCACCAGCGCGCGGGTCGAGGTGGTGCCCTGGTCGATCGCGGCGATCCGCGTCACGGCGCCGTCTCCGCCTGCGGCGTCAGGGTCAGGGTGAAAGTCTCGCCATCACCCAGCGCGGTGGCGTCTGGCAGGGGCAACAGAATGCGCCGCTCCGGCAAGGCGTCGATCCGGCGCGACCACAGGATGCGCTTCCCGGCACTCAGGGTGAGCCGGCCCTTGACCGCGGCGGGCACGCGGATCTGGAGCCGGCGGCCGGACCGTTCGGCAGGGGCGGCCACGATCCGCTGCGGCACGGCGTAACGCAGCGCGCCCGCGATGGCGAGCGGCACGCCGGCCTCGGCCGGCAGCTCGCCGGCCAGATCGGCGGCGATGGCGCGGGCGGCGCGCACCCCTTCGCGCCAGCACTGGCCGGCGGTCTCGACCGGGCGGAGCAGGTTGCCGGCAGCGAAATAGGCGCCGTCGCTGCAGCGCCCGAACTGGTCGATCGACGGCCCGCCGCTGCCGCGGTCGACCGCGAGCGGGCCGAGGCGGGCCAGGCTCGCCTCGGGCAGGAAGGCGCCGGTGAAGAGGACGCCGTCGCATTCAATGGTGCGCTGGCGCCGGCCCTGCAGGATGTCGACGGATTCGACCCGCGTGGTGCCGCGGATGGCGGTGATCCGGCTCTCGAACAGCAGCGGCACGCCGAGGGCGAGGGGCAGCAGGCGCGACGGCCAGCGTGCCACGGTGCGGGGGCCCGCCTCGATCATGGCGGCGGGTCTGATGCCGGCGCTGCGGCAGGTGAGCAGGGCGGAGAAGGAGACGAGTTCGCTGCCGACCACCAGCGGGCGTTCGAAGGGCTTGCGCTTCTTCAAATGCACCATGGCCTGGAGCGCGCCGGTCGTGACGATGCCGAGCGGCCGTGCCCCGGTGACCAGGCGCGCCGCGCGGGACGCTTCCCGTGCCCCGGTCGCCAGCAACACGCGCCGCGCCTCGACCCGGAAGGGCCCGGCGTGATCGACCGCGGCGAGCGACCCGCCGGGTTCCAATGCGGTCACCGTGGCGCCCAGGCGGATCTCGGCCCCGGCCCGGGCGGCGGTGTCGGCCAGGCATTCGGCATAGGCGGGGCCGCGCATCAGGCGGCCGAATTCGCGAAGCCCGAAGGGCGAATGCAGGCAGTGGCGGGGAATGCCGCCCGCCTTGGCCTCCCGCTCCAGCACGACGACGCGCTCGACGCCGAGGCGGATCAGCTCGGTCGCGGCGCCGAGGCCGGCCGGCCCGCCGCCCACGATGGCGACGTCGCAGGTGACGGTGCGCTCACTCATCGCCGCCTCCCGGGCAGAGCGGGAAGGCCAGGCGGCCATCGGTCAGCTCGGCCACGCGGGCGGCGCAGAAGAAACCCTGGCAGCGCCCCATCATGGCCCGGGTCCGCCGCTTCAGGCCGGCCGGGTCGCAGGGCGGCAGGGGGCTCGACAGGGCGGCCTCGATCTCGTTCCGCGTCACCCATTCGCAGTGGCAGACGATCTCGCCCGGCGCTTCGCCCTGATAGGGACGGGGGCGGTGTTCGGCCAGATTCGGCATCTCGGGCCAGGTGATCTCGGCCGGCGGCGTGAAGCCGCCGCCATGCAGGGCGAGGACATGGCGGGCGATGCCGAGGGCGGCGGTCAGTCCGGTCGAGCGGATGCCGCCCACGGTGATCCAATGCTGCGCCGGCCGGTTCAGGATACGGTAGTCCTTCTCCTCGGTGGCAGGGCGGATCCCGGCATAGATCGCGGTCACCGGCAGGGCGGCGAGGTCGGGCAGGATGCGTTCCCCCTCCGCCATCAGGCGGCGCAGGGTCGCCTCGTCGGTGCCGGTGTCGGAGCGGCTCTCCTGTTCCTCGGCGGTCGGGCCGACCAGGACATTGCCGAAGATCGTCGGGCAGACCACGACCCCCTTGGTGCGCGCGGTCGGCACCGGCAGGAGGATGGTATCGAGCAGTTTCCGCGCCGCCTTGTCATAGACCACGAACTGCCCCTTGCGCGGCTTGATCGTGAATTCGGCGGTGCCCAGCAGGTTGCGGTCCAGCCAGTCGCCGTAAAGGCCGGCGGCATTGATGACCAGAGCCGCCTTGACCGGGCCGCGGCCGGTCTGCAGCGACCAGGCGGCACCGTCGAAGGCGCCGCCGGTGACCTGGGCATTGAACAGGGCGGTGGCGCCATGGGCCACGGCCTGGGTCAGATAGGCGAGGGGGGCGCTCCAGGGATCGACCAGGGCTTCGCCCGGGATGGTGACCCCGGCACGAGCGGCCGGGGAGAGCGCCGGCACCCGGTCGCGCAGAGTGGCGGCATCGACGATCGCGACGTCGTCGACGCCGTTCGCATGAGCCTGGGCGACGATCGCGGGCAATTGCGCCTCCTGCTCCTCGCTCCAGGCGACAAGCTGCGCGCCGCAGGGCAGCAGGGGCAGGTTCAGGCGTTCGTGCAGGCTGCGATAGATCGCATAGGATTCGGCCACCAGCCGCTGCTCGAGCGAGCCGGGGACGGCATCGAAGCCGGTGTGCAGGATGGCCGAATTGGCCTTGGAAGCGCCGGCCAGAATGTCGCCGGATTTCTCCAGCAGGACGGTGCGTGCCCCGGCCAGGGCGAATTCCCGCGCGATGGCGCAGCCGACCACGCCGCCGCCCACGACCGCGACTTCGTACTCCTGAACCACCATCGCGCCCTTTGCCCAAGCCGGCGACGATGTTAGGGATTGAACGGGCTCAGGGTCAATCCGGCCCGCTGGTTCCGGTGCCGATGACCCCGATTTCCCTTTCCCGACGCAGTCTCCTGGCCGGCCTGGCGGCCGCCCTGTCCGGCTGCGGTGCCACGGTGACCGGCCTCGGCCCGATCGCGGGGCCGCCGGCCTTGGCCGATGGCGCCTATGTCGCGGCCGACGGGACCCGTCTCGCCTATCGGCGCTGGCTGCCCCCGGCCGGGCGGCCGATCCGCGCCGTGATCCTGGCCCTGCACGGCTTCAACGATTATTCGGCCTCCTTCGCCCTGCCGGCGCCCTTCTGGGCCTACCGGGGGATCGCTACCTATGCCTACGACCAGCGCGGCTTCGGCGCGAGCGGGACGCGCCTGCTCTGGCCCGGGCGCGAGGCGCTGGCGAGCGATGCCGATGCCGTGCTGCGCCTGGTCGGCGCCGCCCACCCCGGGGTGCCGGTCTTCCTCCTGGGCGAGAGCATGGGCGGTGCCGTCGCCTTGGCGGCGCTCGCGGCCCAGCCCGACCTGCCGGTCGCCGGCCTCATGCTGGTCGCTCCGGCGGTCTGGCGGCGCGACGACATTCCCTTTCCGGGCGCCCTGCTGCTCGACCTCATGGCCTTCGCCATGCCTTACAACCGGATGACGCCACCCGACGGCTTCCGTGTGCAGCCGAGCGACAATGCCGCCGTGCTGTCGGGCCTGCGCGACGATCCCTTGGTCCTGAAGGAGACGCGCGCCGATTCGCTCCAGGGCCTTGTCGACCTGATGGACGCCGCTGCCGGCGGCCCGATGCCGCGGCCGGATCTGCCGGTTCTCCTGCTCTATGGTTTGCGCGACGAATTGGTGCCTTTCGAGGCGGTATTGCGGCTTTCCGACAGGCTGGCTGGGGGGCGGGCGGAATTTCGCCGCGTTTTCTACGATCGTGGCTATCACCTGCTGCTGCGCGACCATCAGGCAGCCCGCGTGTGGCGCGACGTCGCGGCCTGGATCGCGGATCCCGGTGGACTCCTGCCGAGCGAGGCCCAGAATCGGCCATGATTTCGGAGCAGTGTTTTGCCCCCGCTGGTACCGTTGGGGGTACCGGCCGGGACCAAGGACGGGTTATTGTGTGGTCGGTAACGGGCATAAGGGCGTGCCGGCCAGAGGCAGTTCGATGAGCGTGCACAACGACAAAGGGGCGTCGCGAGGCGCCAGCCCCTACAGGTGGCCAGTGCTGCTGCTCCTGCTCGGCGTCTTTGCCCTCGAGGGCTGCGCCAAGCCTCGACGTGCGCCTGTGACCGCGGTCTCGACCACCACCACGACGACGACAGCGAGCCCTTCGCTGTTCCGCCCGGCCGATGGTGTCGTCACCCGCGGCGCCCCCGACGACATGGCGGCCGACGCCGAGGACGAGGGGGATGAGGCCGGCGGCACCGTCTACCCCGGCGCGGTCGGCCCGGGCGATGCCCCGGGGACCCGCCATGCCGCCGCCGGGCTCAGCGGCGATACCCTGAATGGGCGGATTCCGGGCGACGCTGTAGTCGCCGGGAGCGTCGAATCGGTGCTGGCCGCGATGGCGGCCCCCAGCGACATGAAGGTCTTCTTCAGTACCAATGCGGTCGACCGCGGCTTGGGCGCGCGGCGGGTCGACCTCGGCAAAGTGTCGAGCGCAGACCGGGCCGGGGCGATCGACGCCGCCTGCCGCCAAGCCGATCTTTCCTGCTTCTACGCGGCCGATCTGAACTCCCTCTCCGTCTATGATCCGAAGGAGCTTCAGGAATCCGGGCCGGACATGACGGCGCTGGTCTATAACCGGCGGAACGGATTCGAGGTGGCGACCGCCGCGACCGAAGCGGCGGCCCGCCCGCCGGTCAGGCCGGCGCAGGGCACGCCGGCCAAGCCGAGTCATGGCAAGCCCGCCAAGCCGGGCAAGCCGGTGGCCGGCAAGCCCGGCAAGCCCAGCGCCGGCAAACCGTCGAAACCGGGCAAGCCCGCCGCCAGCAAACCGAGTTCCGGTAAGCCGGGGGCTGCCAAGCCGGGTGCCGCGAAGCCCGCCGCCGGCAAGCCGCCGGCCGCGGCGAGCAAGCCGGCCAAGCCGAAGCCCGCCAGCGCCCCGGTCCCGAGCCGCAAGCCGAGCAAGCCCAAGGCCGGTAGCAAGCCCGTTCAGACGACCGATTGAGCCGCACGGCAAAAACCGTGGCGGCCGGACGTTCGACGTCCGCCGGAGTGGCTGGATGCAATGTCAGGAAGGCCGGAATGGTGGGCGCGACAGGGATTGAACCTGTGACCCCCGCCGTGTGAAGGCGATGCTCTCCCGCTGAGCTACGCGCCCATTCCGTCGAGGCGCGAATGTTTAGTGGCGCCGGCGGTGCCTGTCAAGCACCTGGGACAGAACATTCGGCAGTTCGGTGTAATGGTCGACCGTGGCGTCCGCTTCGAGCTGGACGGCCGGGATCGGCGTATAGCCGAAGGTGACCAGCACGACCGGCACGCCGGCATCGCGGGCCGCGTTGCGGTCGGTCGCGCTGTCGCCCACCATGACCGTGCGGTCGAGGTCGCCCTCCAGGGCTTCCACGGTGGCGATCAGGTGGCGGCCGTCCGGCTTCTTCACGGTCAATGTGTCGCCACCCAGGATGGCCCGGCCGGGGAAGAAGACGTCGAGCTCGAGGGCGACGATCAATTCTTTCGCCAGCGCCTCCGGCTTGTTGGTGCAGACGCCGAGCTTGACGCCCCGGGCGCTCAGCCAGTTCAGGGTCGAGACCACGCCCGGGAAGACAACCGAGCGGTCGGCGACATGGCCGGCGTAATGATCGATGAAGCGGATGACGAGGTCGTCGATCTCGCGCGCCGTCTTGGGCACGGCATGGGCTTCCAGGCCGCGTTCGATCAGCTTGCGGGCGCCATGGCCGACCATGTGGCGCACTTCCGCCTCGGGCAGCGGGGCGAGGTCGAGCAGGGCCATGGTGGCGTTGAGGGCGCCGGTCAGGTCCGGTGCACTGTCGACCAGCGTGCCGTCCAGGTCGAAGATCACGGTGTCGGGCAGGGTCGCCGAAAAGGGCAGGATTTCGCAGGAAGTCATAGCGATTCCAATCTGCGGCCGGTCGCAAGACTTTGCAATAAAAGGTGACTGTCGTCCCGGCGCCGGGCTGTGGCACCTTGTCGCTCGCGTTTCAACAGCCGATTCCCGCCGCCCATGTCCGATTCCGTCCCCCCGCCCGCCACTGCCGCCGTCATCCTGGCCGCGGGCAAGGGCACGCGTATGCGTTCGGACCTGCCCAAGGTGCTGCACCCGGTGGCCGGGCGGCCGATGATCCTCCATGTCGCCGCCGCCGCCCGCGCGATCGGGGCGGAGCGCCTGGTCGCCGTGCTCTCGCCCGGGATCGCGGGCGTCGCCGAGGCCCTGCCGGGGGCCGCGATCGCGGTGCAGGATCCGCCGCTCGGTACCGCCCATGCGGTCGCCGCCGCCCTGCCGGCGCTCGATGGTTTTACGGGCGGCGTCCTGGTGCTCTTCGGCGATACCCCGCTGATCGAGGCGGAGACCCTGGCACGGCTCCGCCGCGCCTTGGACGCGCCGGGGGTGGCGGTCGCCGTGCTCGGCTTCCGGCCGGCCGATCCCGGCGCCTATGGCCGCCTGGTGCTGGACGACGACGGCCATCTGACGGCCATCGTCGAAGCCAAGGAGGCGAGCCCGGCGCAGCTCGCCATCACACTCTGCAATGCCGGTGTGATGGCGATTTCCGGTGCGCATATCGCCGGGCTGATCCGGGCTGTCGGCAACGACAATGCCAAGGGCGAATATTACCTGACCGACATCGTGGCGATCGCCCGGGCGCGCGGCCTCGACGCCGTGGTGGTCGAAGGGGCGGCGGACGAGGTGCTGGGCGTCAACAGCCGGGTCGAGCTGGCCGAGGCCGAGGCGATCCTCCAGGCCCGCCTGCGCCGCCGCCATATGGAGGCCGGCGTCACCTTCGAGGACCCGGCTTCGGTCCGCCTCTCCCATGACACGGTGCTGGGCCGCGACGTCACGGTGGCGCCTCACGTGGTCTTCGGGCCGGGTGTCTCGGTCGCCGACAAGGTGCGCATCCATGCCTTCAGCCATCTCGAGGGGGCGACGGTGGCGGAAGGCGCCATCATCGGGCCCTTCGCCCGGCTGCGCCCGGGGGCGCGCGTCGGTGCCGGCGCCCATGTCGGCAATTTCGTCGAGCTGAAGAACACCGTGCTCGGCGAAGGCGCCAAGGCGAACCACCTGAGCTATCTCGGCGATGCAGTGATCGGCGCCGGCGCCAATATCGGAGCAGGCACCATCACCTGCAATTACGACGGTTACACCAAGTCGAAGACCAAGATCGGCGCCGGTGCCTTCATCGGCTCCAACTCGGCCCTGGTG
>NZ_JBAZKR010000129.1:0-9582 GCF_041650655.1 Zavarzinia sp. | reverse complement strand
GGCGGGCCCAAGGTGGGTCGCCCGGCCCATGGGGTCAACGGCTTGGGCGGGGGGCTTTGGCGGGGGGCTTTGGCGGGTGCTGCGGTGCCGCATCGAATCGATGCGCTGCGGGACCGGATTCGGGCTGACGCGGAACCTGATGCGTGCTTATCATGACAGTCCCAAGACAAGGGAGGATGCGAATGAGCCTGCAAGCGCGTACCGCTAGTCTCAGTCAGCGTCATGCCTCGATCGATCGGGAGCTGACCGCCGAAGAGCACCGGCCGATGCCCGATCCTTCGATCATCGCCAAGCTCAAGCGCGAAAAGCTGCGCATCAAGGACGAGCTGAACCGTATCACGACTCAATGATCTGATCCGCCGGGCCAAGGCCCGTGCCGCCCGAGCCTCGTGCCGCCGGTCGTGGACCGGCGCGCGGGGTGGTGGCTTGGCGTCGCGGCAGTATCGCCGGGCGCTGTGACCTGCTTCATCGCGGGCCGTTTCCAGCCGTGCTCCGATCGGCGTATCCTGCGCCGGTCGCAGGAGTCGTGAGCGAGGGGGACGCGACGTGAAGGGGAGGTCGGCTTGACGCCGGGGCGGCTGTTCACAGTGGCCCGCCTGCGCCGCTTGGGCGCCGGCGTGATCGTCTTCGCCGTGCTGCTGCTCGGCGGGGCCTTTGCCTTCGACCGCCTGTTTCCCCTGCCGCTCGACCGGGTGGCGGAGCGTTCTTCCGTCGTGCTCGATGCCGGCGGCGAGCCCCTGCGCGCCTTCCAGACGGCGGACGGCATCTGGCGCTTCACGGCAGCCCCGGCCGATGTCGATCCCCTCTATTTGAAGATGCTGATCGCCTATGAGGACCGGCGCTTCGCCGATCATCCGGGCGTCGATGCCCTGGCCGTGCTGCGCGCCGCGGGCCAGGCGCTGGCGGCCGGCCATATCGTCTCCGGCGCCTCGACCCTGACCATGCAGACGGCCCGGCTGATCGAGCCCCGGCCGCGCACGATCGGCGCCAAGCTGATCGAAATGGCGCGCGCGCTGCAGCTCGAATGGCATTTCTCGAAGGACGAGATTCTGGGCCTCTACCTGACCCTGGCGCCCTTCGGCGGCAATCTCGAAGGTGTCCGCGCCGCCAGCCTGTTCTATTTCGGCAAGGAGCCTTCCAGCCTGACCGCGGCCGAGGCGGCCCTGCTGGTCGCCCTGCCGCAGTCGCCCGAACGGCGCCGGCCCGACCGCAACGCGGCGGTCGCCAGGGCACAGCGCGACGAAGTGCTGCGCCGGGTCGCGGAAGCCGGCGTGATCGCCGAGGCGCAGGCACGCGAGGCGATGGAAGAGGCGGTGCCGGTCGCCCGGCTCGACGCGCCCTTCCTGGCCCCTCATCTGGCCGAGCGGCTGCACCGGGCGGAGCCCCAGCGTTCGGTCGTCACCAGCAATATCGACCGCAGCCTGCAATCCCGCCTGGAGGTGCTGGCGGCGCGCTTGGTCGACGGGCTGGAGCCGACGGCGAACCTGGCCATCCTGGTGGTCGCCAACGACGGCCGGCGGGTCGTCGCCTCGGTCGGCTCCTCGTCCTATTTCGATCGCAGCCGGGCCGGGCCGATCGACATGACGGTCGCCATCCGCTCGCCCGGTTCGGCCCTGAAACCCTTCATCTACGGCCTCGGCTTCGAAGACCTGATCTGCCATCCCGAGACCATCGTGGTCGACCGGCCGATGCATTTCGGCGGTTATGCGCCGAAGAATTTCGACCGCCAGTACCGGGGCGAGGTGAAACTCGCCGAAGCGCTCCAGCTCTCCCTCAACATTCCCGCCGTTGCCGTGCTGGACCGGGTCGGGCCGCGGCGCTTCGCCGGCCGCCTGGCCGAGGCGGGCGTCACCCTCCGCCTGCCCGAGCCGGGGGCTGAGCCGAGCCTGCCGATCGCGCTGGGCGGTGTCGGCGTCACGCTGCGTGACCTGGTCACCCTCTATGCCGGCCTCGCCGATGGCGGCCGGGCGCTGCCGCTGCGCGACCGGGCGGATGATCCGGCCGGCCAGGCGGTGCAGCTCCTCTCGCCCTCGGCGGCCTGGCAGGTCGCCTCGATCCTGCGCGACACGCCGCCGCCGCCCCATCTGCTGCAGGGCGAGGCGACCGGCGGGGCGCGCCAGATCGCCTATAAGACCGGCACGTCCTATGGTTTCCGCGATGCCTGGGCGATCGGCTTCGACCCGGATTACACGGTCGGCGTCTGGGTCGGGCGGCCGGACGGGTCCTTCTCGCCCGGGCGCATGGGGCGCGAGGCCGCGGCGCCGATCGTCTTCGCCGCCTTCGGCATGTTGCCGCCACCGGGGCCCGAGGCGGTGCGCCGCCCGCCGCCGCCGCCCGGCACCCTGATCGCGACCCAGAACGAGCTGCCGCCCGGACTGAAGCGCCTCGGCTCCAAGCGGAGCGACGGCATCGCCCTCGACAGCGGCGACCGCGCAGCCCCGCGCCTGACCATGCCGATCAGCGGCAGCACGGTCGAAATCGCCCGGGCGCCCGACGGCAGCCTGCCCACCGTGCTGCTCCGCGTCCAGGGCGGCCTGATGCCGCTCACCTTCCTGGTCAACGGGCGTCCGATCGCCACAGCACCCTTCCGCCGACAGGCGGAATGGCAGCCGGACGGACTGGGCCGCGCCAGCGTGACCGTGGTCGACGCCGCCGGCCGGGCGGTGAGCAGCGATTTCTGGCTCTCCGCCGGGGGCGGCTGAGCGCCGTCAAGCCAGGGGACAAGGGGGCCTTTTCCGTCTATAAGGCGGCCGTTCGAGCCCCGGAGTTCATTGTGCACGACACCACTCTCTGGATCATCATCGGCTTTGCCGGCCAGGCCCTGTTCACCATGCGCTTCGTGGTGCAATGGATCGCCAGCGAAAAGGCCAAGCGCAGCCTGGTGCCGGTGGCTTTCTGGTTCTTCTCGGTCGGCGGCGGCGTCGTCCTGCTCGGCTATGCGATCCACCGGGAAGACCCGGTGTTCATCGCGGGGCAAGCCGGCGGCTTGGTGATCTATGCCCGGAACCTGTGGCTGATCTACGGCCACAAGCTCAAGGAAGGCGCAGGAAAAGCCGGCTGATCCCGTTCAGCGTCTCGAAGATCGAAGGCCAGGCCCGCTCGAAGCCGGCGACGCCGGCAGCCGCCGCGATCTGGCCGACGCTCGCCTTGCCGTCGATCCGGCGCAGGATCGACGGGGCCGCCTGGTGCAGCGGCAGGCGGAGCGGGAGCCCGTCCACCGTGATCTTCAGGACCCGGTCGCTGCCCAGTGCCGCGGCCAACTGCGCCCCGTCCGTGCGTGACCAGACTGGGACAGCCTCGGGGGCCAGGGGATCGGGCGGCACCGCCTCGTGCTCCGGGCGGACGACATAGGCGATGTGGTGGGACAGGTTGCCGGCCAGCCGTTCGGCCAGGATCGCCCGCTCCCGCGGCGGCAGTTCGCCCGCCAGGCGGCGGAGCTGGGGATCGAGCAGATAGGTCTCAGGCCGGTAGCGCAGGGGATCGATCAGGCAGGCGAGGCCGAGGCCGCCGTCCTCGATCAGGGCGACGAAATCCTCGACGTCATAGGCGCGGTCGCGCGAATGCAGCAGGAGATCGAAGATCCCGGCATCGCCGCCCGCGACATGGTCCTGGATCGCCTCGTTGCGGCGCAGCCGGTTGGTCGGCGGCAGGCCGGGCAGCAGGCGCTTGGCGACCGCGATCCGGGCCGCCGGCGGGGCCTGTTCCGGGGCCAGGATGCGCAGTGCCTCCTGCATGTCGTAGACGCCGCTCCGCCCGATCCGGCCATAGACCATGAGGCCCATGCCGCCGCCCGGCGCCAGCACGGATCGCAGCGCGGCGAGGCCGGCCGCGGGGTCGTCCAGATGGTGCAGCACGCCGCAGCAGTCGATGTAGTCGTAGGGGCCCGGGGCCAGGCGTTCGACCTCGAGCAGGGAGCCCTGCACGAAATCGATCGAAAGGCCGCGCACGGCGGCCCGCTCCGCCGCCACCTTCTGGGCCGCGGCCGACATGTCGAGATGGCTGATCTCGGCCTCGATCCCGGCATCGGCGAGCTGCTGGGCCAGCATGATGCAGCCGTCGCCGGTACCGCCCCCGGCAAAGAGCAGGCGCATCCGCTTCGGCAGCCGGCCGCCGAAGATCCAATGGCGGATTTCGGGCAGCGCCCCGGGGCTGCCCTCGATCAGGCGTTTGGCCTCGTCGCGCGGGTTGCGCGCCGGATAGGGCAAGGCCTCGTAATGGCGGGCGACGAGCTGGTCCTGGGTGAGGTCGGCCATGGGTCTCGGCAAGGCTGGGGTTTCGGGAGGGCGGGCGGCAACTTAGCGCGGCTTCGCCGCCGGGGGAAACCGCTTCGGCAGGGGCAGTGAGGCCGCCATTTGTCCCCGCCGCGACATATTAACCGTATTGCGGTGCGAAAGAGCGCCCCGGCGCGATTGAGGCCGCGGGGCTCGGGTGCTAGAAGAAATATTGGACACGTCACAGTGCTCAGGGGGCATTCATGCGCTTCATTACCTCGAAGACCGCGGCGGCGCTGGTCGGCGGCATCCTGGCCGCGGGCGCGGCGCCCGCCTGGGCTGAGGGGAGTTCCGGCCCCTATATCGGCGGTTACCTCGGCTATTCGATCCCGAGCTCGATCGACGCGGCCGGCGACTTCAACGGCAACGGCACGGCCGACAGCGGCAAGCTCGACCTCGACAACGGCTTCGGCGGTGGCGCCCTGTTCGGGTACGACTACGGCGCCATCCGGGCCGAGGCCCAGGTCGACTACCGCAGCTTCTCGAACAATGGCTACAAGAACGCCACGGTCGACGGCGCCTCGGTCGGCACCTATCCCGCGGACGGCCAGACCGGCATCCTCGCCACCATGGGCAACGTCCTCTACGAATATGAGAACAGCTCGCCGGTCACGCCTTATGTCGGCGTCGGCCTCGGTGCGGGCTGGGTCTTCGCCGACGGCGGCCATGATGCCGGCTTCGCCTATCAGGGCATCGTCGGCGCCAAAGTGGGCCTGGGCGGCCCGGTCGCGGCCTTCGTCGACTATCGCTATCTCGGCGTCACCAACGTGAAATCGGCCAATCTGGACGGCTCGGTGACGGAGCAGAATCTCCAGGCCGGCCTGATCTACACCTTCGACTCCTATACGCCGCCCCCGCCGCCGGCGCCCCAGACCGAGCCGGCGACCCCGGCCGATGCCGCCATGGCGCGCTCCTTCATGGTCTTCTTCGACTGGAATTCGGCGGCGATCACGGAACAGGCGGCGACCATCATCCAGGACGCCGCCCATGCCGCCGTCAGCCTGGGCACCAGCCGGATCGAGCTGACCGGCCATGCCGACCGCTCCGGCTCGCCTGGCTACAACAAGGCCTTGTCGCTGCGCCGGGCCGAAGCGGTGAAGGCCCAGCTCATCGCCCTCGGCCTGAACGCGGCCGAGATCGTCACCGTCGGCAAGGGCGAGAGCGCCCCCCTGGTGCCGACGCCGGACGGCGTGCGCGAGCCGCAGAACCGCCGGGTCGAGATCGTCCTGCCGTAAGCGGCCGATCCTGCCCGCCATCGGGACCGAAGGGCCGACCTGCTACCGCGGGCGGCCCTTCGCCTTTCTGGGGCACTATTTCGCGCACCACACCCTGGGCTTCGCCGGTCTGGCAGTCGTCGTGATCGGCGCCGTGCTGGCCGGTGTCGCCAGCCAATTCGCCATGAAGGAACTGGTCGACCGTGCAGGGGCGGGGCCAAGCGCCGCCGCTGCCGTCTGGGCCGCCTTCGCCGTCATGGCCGGGCTGATCGTCGCCGACAATGCGCTCTGGCGCATCGGGGGCTGGGCCTCGGCCAGGCTCTTCGTCGCCATCACGGGGGAGATGCGGGGTGACCTCTTCCTCCATCTCGCCGGCCACGGGCCGCGCTATTTCGCCGACCGCCTGCCCGGCACGCTCGCCTCGCGCATCTCGGGCGCCGCCGATGCCGCCCTGTCGCTGTCCTCGACCGTGACCTGGGGGGTCATTCCGCCGCTGCTCTCGCTCGTCGGTTCGGTCGCGGCGGTCGCCACCGTCGATGCCGGCATGGCGGCCGGACTGACGGCGATTGCAGCATGTCTTTCCGCTCTGATGTTCAGGCTCTCGGCCGGTGGCGGCGCGCTGCACCGAGCCCACGCGACGGCGGCCGCCGAGTTGGACGGCGAGTTGGTCGACGTGGTCGGCAATCTCGGCGTGGTGCGGGCCTTCGGCGCCACCTTCCGCGAGGGCCGGCGGATCGGCGCCGGCATCGCGCGCGAAATGGCGACCCGGCTCGCCAGCACCATGTATCTCGAAAACCTGCGGCTGGTCCACGCCGTCGCCGTCGCCGCCTGCGCCACCGGCCTGCTCGCCTGGGTGCTGAGCCTCTGGCAGGCGGGGCAGGCGACGGTCGGCGAGGTCGTCATGGTGACCGGCCTCGGCTTTTCCATTCTGCATGGCAGCCGGGAACTCGCCATGTCCCTGGTCGGCCTGACCCAGCATGTCGCCCGCCTGGACGAGGCGCTGAACACGCTTCTGGTCGAGCATGAGATCAAGGATGTTCCAGGTGCCGCCGCCCTGGTGGCGCGGGGCGGTGCGATCGATTTCGAGGCCGTCACCTTCGCCTATCCCGGGCGGGCAGCGGCCCTCGACGGTTTCACGCTCCATGTCGCGGCGGGCGAGCGGGTCGGCCTGGTCGGCCGCTCCGGCGCGGGCAAGAGCACGGTCGCCGCCCTGCTGCAACGCTTCTGGGATCCCTCGGCCGGGCGCATCCTGATCGACGGCCAGGATATCGCCCAGGTGACCCAGGCGAGCCTGCGTGCCGCGGTCGCCGTGGTGCCCCAGGACGTCGCCCTGTTCCACCGCACGGTCTACGACAATCTGGCCTATGCCGATCCGGAGGCCTCGCGCCAAGCCGTGCTGGCGGCGGCCGAAGCGGCGGTGGCGCGGGATTTTATCGAGGCCCTGCCCGAAGGTTTCGACACCCGTGTGGGCGACCGCGGGGTGAAGCTCTCCGGCGGGCAGCGCCAGCGCCTGGCGATCGCCCGCGCGCTCCTGAAGGATGCGCCGATCCTGCTGCTCGACGAGGCCACCTCGGCGCTCGACAGTGAATCCGAGGCGGCGATCAAGCGCGCCCTGGACCGCCTGATGCAGGGGCGCACGGTGATCGCCATCGCCCATCGCCTGTCCACCCTCGCCGGTTTCGACCGGATCGTCGTCATGGAGGCGGGGCATATCGTCGATCAGGGCACGCCGGTCGAACTGGCGGCCCGGCCGGGACCGTTCCGCGACCTGCTGCGCGCCCAGGGCGCGCCGGGCGAAACGCCGCCGCTTTGATGTCGATTTTCGGCGTGCCCCCTTGACGCCTTCGCGCCGCCCCTGTCGCATGAAGAAAACGAGGGGGGAACATGGTGACACGAGTCCTGAGGCCGACGGACGCCGCCTGGCTCCATATCGAAAAGCGCGACAAGCCGGTCCATGTCGCCTCGCTGGCGATCTTTTCGCTGCCCCCCGGGGCACCGCCCGGCTATCTCGGCTCGCTGGTCGCGGAATGGCGCCAGCGCACCAAATATGCCCCGCCCTTCAACCTGCGTCTCCGTCCCGGCCTGCTCTCGGCCGTGCTGCCGGCCTGGGAGGAACTCCGGCCGGAGGATGTCGACCTCGACTATCACTTTCGTCATTCCGCCCTGCCGCGGCCGGGCGGCGAGCGCGAGCTGGGCATCCTGGTCTCGCGCCTGCATTCCAACCCCCTCGATCGCAGCAGGCCGCTCTGGGAATGCCATGTCATCGAGGGCTTGGAGAACAACCGTTTCGCCCTCTACACCAAGGTCCATCATTCGCAGATCGACGGTATGGGCGGGATGCGCCTGCTCGGCCGCTTCCTGTCGACCGATGCGGACGCCCGCGGCCTGCCGCCGCCCTGGGAAGTGGGCATGGGCCACCGCTCGAAACAGGCCGACGACGAGGCGGTCGACCAGGGACGGCTGATCGACCGCCTGCTGAGCCTGGGACGCGAGCAGTTCAAGTCCGGTCTCGAAGCGGTGAAGGCGATCGGCAAGCTGGCGCGTGGCGCCCGCAAGGGCGGCGAGGACGGGCCGGCCTTCCCCTACGGCGCACCGGCGACGATCCTCAACGGCAAGATCCGCGGCAAGCGGCGCTTCGCCACCCAGCATTACGACCTGACCCGGATCAAGACCCTGGCCAAAGCGGCCGATGCCACGGTGAACGACGTCTTCCTGGCCCTCTGTTCCGCCTCGCTGCGCCGCTATCTCTCGGAACTCGGCGAGCTGCCGGCAAAGCCGTTGACCGCCTCGGTGCCGGTCTCGATCCGGCCGGGCGGGGACGTGACGATCGGCAATGCCATCACCACGATCTTCGTCAATCTGCACACCGATATCGCCGATCCCCTGGAGCGTATCCGTGCGATCGGCCGTTCCGCCCAGAGCGCCAAGGAGGCGTTGCAGGCGATGTCGCCCGGCGCTATCGAAGATTACACGCTGCTCCTGATGACGCCCTATATGGTGCAACTCATGCTCGGCCTCGGCACCATGACGCGGCCGATGAACAACCTGGTAATCTCGAACGTTCCAGGTCCGGCGCAGCCGCTCTATTTCGACGGGGCGCGGCTGGAACAGATCTATCCGGTCTCGCTGCTGTTCGACGGCCAGGCGCTGAACATCACCGTGCTGTCCTATGCCGGCCAGTTCAACCTCGGCTTCACCGGCGACCGCGACGCATTGCCCTCGATGCAGAAGATCGCGGTCTATACCGGGGAGGCGCTGGCCGAACTCGAAGCCGCGGTGAAACCGGCCTGATCAGCGGCCGAGGGCGACGCCTTCCCGTCGCGGATCGGCGGCGCCATCGAGCCTGCCGTCGCCGCCGATCGCGATGGCGGCGAGGCCGGAATTGAGGTCCGTGACTTCGACCCTGTAGCCGAGTGCCTGGAGCCCCGGGACGAGCCCGGTGGCCGCCGTGCCGGCCTCGACCTCGAAGGGGCCGAAGCGGTTCATCAGGTGCGGCATGGCGACGACCGCCGGCAGTTCCATGCGCCAAGCCAGGCGCGCGATCAGGGCCTGGGTGACGAAGCCGATGATGCGGCTGCCGCCCGGGCTGCCCAGGGCCAGCACCGGGGTCTCGCCGTCGAAGACGATGACCGGCGCCATCGACGAGCGCGGCCGCTTGCCGCCCTCGATCCGATTGGCCACCGGCCTTCCGTCGGGGTCCGAGGCAATGAAGGAGAAATCGGTCAATTCGTTGTTGAGCAGGAAGCCGCGCACCATGAGGCGCGAGCCGAAGCCGTTCTCGATCGTGCCGGTATAGGAGAGGAGATCGCCGTCGCCGTCGCGGATCACCACCTGGGTGGTCGAGGGCAGTTCCGGCGTCTCGCCCCGGCCGGGCAGGGCGGGCAATGCGCCGTCGTCCATCGCCGGAATGCCGGGCGTTACGGCATCGAGCGCCCGCGCACCGCCCAGCAGCTTGCCGCGAAGGGCCAGGGAGCCGGGTGCCAGCAGGCCGCGGAGCGGGATCGACAGGCGGTCGGGATCGCCCAGCCAGCGCTCGCGGTCGGCGAAGGCGAGACGGGTGGCATCACCGATCAGGCGCCAGGTGTCGGCTTCAGCGG
>NZ_JBAZKR010000128.1:0-9856 GCF_041650655.1 Zavarzinia sp. | reverse complement strand
CAGAGGATGATGGTGTGCGTCTGAAGCCGGGCCATCGCCGCAAGCCCGACGACCGTCTTCCCGGCTCCGCAGGGCAGGCAGATGACGCCGGACCCGCCGCGCTCGCTCCCGCCCGCGTAGAAAATGTCCGCCGCCTCCGCCTGGTATCCGCGCGGAGCGAACGCCGCGCCGCTCAGAGCCGTTTCGCGCAGCGCAACATGGAGACGCTCGCCGGCCACGTAGCCGGCAAGGTCCTCGACCGGGAAGCCGATCTTGATGAGAGCCTGCTTGATGTGTCCCCGGAAGAGCGGGTCGATCTCGATGCGGTTCGGCGGGATCAACTGCCGCAGGCGCGGGCGGACGGACCGGTTGTGCCAGATTTCTGCAATGAGTTCAGGGCTGTCCGAGACCAGCTCGAGCCGCTCGTCCCGGCGGATGAGCTTGAGGCGGCCATAGCGGGCCATGTAGTCGCGGACTTCCGCCACGATGTTCTGCGGCACGTCGTAGCGGGAATGCCGCGTGAGAGCTCCGATTACATCCTCGGCCGAGTGCCCTGCCGCCGCCGCGTTCCAGAGCGACAGGGGCGTGATGCGGTACGTGTGAATGTGCTCCGGGCACTTTTGAAGCTCGGCGAAGCTGGCCAGCGCGTCGCGTGTCTCGGCGTAGAGCGGGCTGTCGACCTGGAGGAGGAGCGTGCGGTCGCTCTGAACGATCAGGGGTTTCGGTTGCGGATCAGCCATCCGGTCCTTCGCGGCGACTGCGGACAGTGCAAAGCGTTATTATACCGGCCCTGCCGCCGGTTTGTACACCGCCTGTGCGAAGTCGACGCGTCGCATCGCCGGCTGCGTGCTGATCTCCTCGAAGTGATGCGCGGCGAGTCCGGCGATCCGCCCGTACACGAAGAGCGCCTTCGCCGCGCGAGGGTCGAGGCCCATGTCGGCGACGATCGCGCCGATCACGCCGTCCACGTTGATCGGCAGGGTCAGGCCGCGGACGGTCTTGAAGGCGTCGGAGACGATCTTCGAGAGCTCGACGCACTCGCCGGCCAGCCTGGTCTCCTTCGCCATTTTGTACAGTGCGTCGCGCCGCGGGTCCCGCGTGTGCAGCCGGTGGCCGAGGCCCTCGATGCGCGCGCCTGCGGCCATCCGTTCGGCGATGAGCTTCTCCGCCGCCGCACGAGGCGATAGTTTCTCACGGTGAGCCAGTTCGGCGCACTCGCGGAAGAACTGCGCGGCGTTCGCCCCGGCACCGCCGTGCACGTCGGTGATCGCGTTGATTCCGCCGGCGACCGCGACTTCAAGCGCCGCCCGCACCGTTGACAGCAGGATCGCCGTCTGTGTGCTCGGCGCCGTCACGCCGTGATCGACGCACGCGACCATCGCCGCCTCGAGCATCTTCGCCTCGCGCTCAGAGAGCGACGCCCGCCCGGCGACGGCGCGGCAGGCGAGCAGGGCAAAGCTCTTCGCGGGTTTCACCGGCACCTTGAAGATGCGGCAGAGGCCCGCCGCCGCCCGGCCCAGACAGAAGACCGCTCGGTCCAGTTCCGGCCCGTCGAACGCCGCCAGCTTCGTGTCTCCGAGCAGCAGCGCGGCCAGTTGCTTCGAGAGATCGTCGCCCGCGCGGAGCGGCACGTTCGGAACCGGCAGCGCAGCCGCCGACCGTGCCAGCTTGTCCAGCCGTGCCAGCTCCGACTTGCCCGGGAACCGCCCCGTCACCAGCAGGCCGGTGACTTCGAGCAGCGAGCGCTTTCCGATCAGTGTTTGCAGCGGCTTCCCGCGCACGGCCACGTCGTTCGGCGCGACGCGGGTGATCGACGTCGTCCACCGCGGCACAGGCGGCGGCGCCTCCCAGGTTTCCTTCATCCGCGCGTAATACCGCTCCGGCAGGAAGTACGTCCGCCCGCCGAGCGCCTTCCGCACGGCCTCGATGAGATCATACTGGCTGTTCACGACCGTGACGCCTGCCGCTTCGAGAGCGGCCTTCTTCGACGCGAACGTCCCGTACTCGGAACCGGGCGCGACGATCGCCCCCGCGTGACCCATCGTCTTGCCCTGCGGCGCACAGCGGCCGGAAATCAGCGCAACCAGCGGCTTCGGGTATCGTTCGCGGTATGCGCGGATGTCCTCCGCCAGCCGCTCCTCCTGGCAGCCGCCGATCTCGCCCGCGACCACGACGAGGTCCGTCTTCGGGTACGCCATCACGAGCGGGACGATGTCCGGGAACGTCGTGCTGACGGCGGAATCGCCGCCGATCCCGATCACGGCGTTCTGTGCGATGCCGGCGGATGCGAGCGCGTCGGACATGTGATAAAGGATCGCTCCGCTCCGCGAGCAGATCGTCACGCCCGCCGGCGCGAACCGCCCCGGCTCCGGCTCGGCCGGATGAAAGACGTCCGGCAGCATGCCGACCTTGATGTGTTCGGGCGGGAAAATGATGCCCGGCGTGTTCGGGCCGAGCACGAGCGTTCCCTTGCGGCGCGCGGCGACGAGCACGCTCCGGACGTCGCGGATCGGCATGCCCTCGCTGATGAGCACAACGACCGGGATGCCCGCGTCAATCGCCTCGATCGCCGCGGCCGCCGCCGTCGAATACTGCTTCCAGACGCTGACGACGGCGATGTCCGGGTGCCGCCGCAGCATCTCGGCGACGGACTCGTAGACGGGGACGGTCTCGCAGACGGTCGTGCCGCCCTGGCCGGGCGCGATCCCCGCCGTGACGGTCGTTCCGAACTCCTTCATCAGCCCGGCGTGGCGCGTGCCCTGGCCGCCGAGCCCGATGACGGCGGTCTCGATGCGGCCCGTCTGCCGGATTCGCTCCGCCAGCGTCGGCCGCACGCGGCTGATCAGGTACGCAAGCATTCCGTCCGGCGCGGGAACGCAGGTGATCTTCTCGCTCATCGGGCAGTCTCCTGAGTGCTGGCGAGGAAGGCGGCCAGGCCGTCGCGGATCACGTCGGCCATGATCTCGCGGTTGCCGACGACCATCGAGAGCGGTTCGAGCGCCTCCGGCGTCTCGCGCCGCGCGGCTTCGAGGAACGCCCGCGCCGCCGCGAGGTCCGTGCCGACCATGCGGCCGTACACCGGCACGATCCGCTTCCGCGCGGCCCGCCGCTCGCGCAAGCAGTCAACAAGCCCGCGAATGAAGATGTCGCAGCTTGAGATTCCGCCGAACCGCGAGGTGATAATCACGTCGACGAGCGGATGCTCCATCAGCAGTGCGAACATCTCCGCGACGCCTTCGCGGGTCGGCCCGCCACCGGAGTCCATGAAGTTGACGGGGACGACGCGACTCTCGTGCAGCTTCTGGCCGATGCCGGTAACCTCGTCGATCGAGAAGATGCCGTAGCCGGCGCCGCCGGGCACAAGACCGACGTAGATTTTGCCCGGCTCGCGGACGGCATCCTCGGGCAGCAGGTCGACGTACGGGAAGCCGCCGTCGCGTGCCCGACGCTCGCGGGCGGTCGGCTCGGCCACCTCGTGGCGGCGGGCCTTGATGCCGAGCCGTTCGAGCAACTCGGCCTGCCGGTACAGAGCGTTATCGTCCAGGACCATCTTTGCGTCCGCCGCGAGCGGACCTTGCGGCGTGATGAGGAGCGGGTTGATCTCAAGCACCTTGCAGTCATACTTCTGATATGCGAGGTACAGCTTCGTCGCGATGTCCGCAAGCTGCTCCTCAAGCTCTGGCGAGCCGCCGAGGTCTTTTGCGAGGAACGATGCGACCTGCCGCGCGGACTCGGCCGGAAGCGTGTCCGGACTGTCCGGCAGCTCGACCCGGAGGATGGCGTCGGGCCGGGTGCGGGCGACCTCTTCGATGTCCACGCCGCCCGACGCGCTCGCGATGACGACGTTGTTGAACGTCGCCGGGTTCGCCGTGACGCCGAGGTAGCAGCCGCCGGAGGACTCAGCGGCGGCCTCGATCAGAACGCTCTCGACGGCGTGGCCGCGGATCCGCATCGCCAGCAGGTCGGCTGCGGCGGTCGCCGTGTCAGTGTCAGACTCGACCCGCCGGATGCCGCCGGCCTTGCCGCGCCCGCCGATCAACACTTGCGCCTTGACCATCGCCGGGTACTTGATCCGCAGTTTCCGCGCCGCGGCCGGCGTTCGGGCAACGCCGTACCGGCGCGGAACGGCCAGCCCCTCGCCGGCGAGAACCCGCTTCGCCTCGTGTTCGTACAGTTTCACTTCTTTCGGCTCCTCAACTTGGCTCGCGTATAGGGCAGCAGCCCGCCGGCCTCGCGGATCGCGAGTATTTCCGGCGGCAGCGTCGGAAACGAGAACGTCTGCCCGCCGACGGCGACCGTGCCGAGCGCGGCGTCCAGCTTGACTTCGTCGTCTTCGTGCCAGGCATCGACCGCCTGCGGGCACTCGATGAGCAGCAAGCCCTGGTTGATCGCGGCGCGGTAGAAGATGCGGGCGAAGCTGTGTGCGATCACCGCCTCGATCCCGGCCGCCTTCAGCCCGACGACCGGCTGCTCGCGCGAGCTGCCGCACCCGAAGTTCCGCCCCGCAAGGATGATGTCGCCCGGCCGCACGTTCGCCGCGAACGTCGGGTCGAGGTCCTCGAGCAGGTGCGGGCGGATCTCGTCCGGCTTCGCGCATGTGTATGTGTATTTGCCGGGGAAGAGCATGTCCGTGTTGACGTCGTCGCCGTAGCGCCAGGCCCTCATCGCGTCAGCTCCTTGCGCGGGTCGGTGATTTTGCCGTGGATGGCCGAGGCGGCGACCGTCGCCGGACTGGCAAGGAAGACCTCGGAGTCCGGGCAGCCCATGCGGCCCTTGAAATTCCGGTTCGCCGTCGAGAGGCACCGCTCGCCCGGCGCGAGCACGCCGAGGTGCGCGCCCAGGCACGGCCCGCAGCCGGGCGGAAGCAGCACGCCGCCCGCCTCGATGAGCGCGGAGATCGCGCCCGAGGCGATCCCGCGCTGAAGAATGTCCCGCGACGCCGGCAGGATCAGCAGCCGCGACCCGGCAGCAACTTTCCGGCCCTTCAGAATCTTCGCGGCCAGCTCGAAGTCGCTTATCCGCCCGTTCGTGCAGGTGCCGAGGAAGAACTGATCGATCGCCGTGCCCGCAACGTCCTCGATCGGGGCGACGTTATCGACCGTGTGCGGGCGCGCGACGACCGGGCCGAGCGCGGAGAGATCGTAGTCAAGTCTCCGCTCGTACGCCGCATCGGCGTCCGCCCAGACGGGCTGATAACTTTCGCGCGAGGCGCCGATCGAGTCCAGATACGCGAGCACGTCGGCGTCCGGCTCGAACGTCGCCGCCTTCGCGCCCATCTCGACGCCCATGTTCGCCACGGTCAGGCGGTCGTCAACGGTCAGGCGGCCGAGCGCTCCGTGAAACTCGACGCTCTGATAGGATGCGCCGTCCGCGCCGATGCCACGGATGACCGTGAGGACGAGGTCCTTGGCCGTGACCGCCGGATGAAGGCGCCCGCGCAGGCCGACCCGGATGCTCGTCGGGACCTTGAGCCACGTCTCGCCGGTGAGCAGGAGCGCCGCCGCCTCGGTCCGGTCGATGCCGGTTGCGAAGCAGCCGACGGCGCCGTACATGCACGTGTGCGAGTCGCTCCCGACCACGAGCATTCCGGGCAGGGCGAGGCCCTTCTCAATCATGATCTGATGGCAGATGCCCTCGCCGATGTCGTAGAAGTGCCGGACGCCGTAGCGGCGGACATATTCCCGCACCGCCTTGTGCCCGGCGGCGATCTTGTCCGACGCCGCCGGAATCACATGGTCGAGCACGATCACGTGCAGGTCCGGATCGGCGACGCCGAACTCGGCGAGGTCCTTCGCGATCTTCTCGACGATCGCGGACGTGTTGTCGTGCGAGAGCAGGTGATCCGGGCGGACCGTCACGATCTGGCCGGGCTGAACGCGATCTTTTCCGCCCTTGCGGGCGAGGATCTTCTCGGCGAAAGTTGAACCAGGCATGTCACTTCCCTCCGGCGAGCAGGCCGCCGCGACGGTAAATCTGCATCTGCACTTCGGAGAACGGCCGGCCCTGGATGACTTGTCCGTTCGCACGGCGGATGCGCCCGGCCGCGAGGTCCGCCTCGAGCTGTTCGCCGCTCTGAACGCCCGCTCCGATCAGGTCCGCGACGAGCACGGGCAGGGCGCTGTTGATCGCGTTGCGCTCGTAAATCGCGCCGAACGACTTGGCGATGATCAGCGCGATGCCGAGCGAGCGGAAGCAGTCAACCGCCTGCTGCCGAGAGCTGCCGCACCCGAAGTTTGCGCCTGTCACGACGATGTCCCCCGGCCGGGCGTCCTGTGCGAAGTGCTCCCAGCCGGCGAGATTGCCGAACGCGTAGCGGCCCATCTGCGCAACGTCCGTCACCGTCAGGTGCTTGTTGTGATAGACCATATCCGTGTCGATGTTGTCGCGGTCGATGACCCAGACGCGCCCGGCGATGCGCTCGGACCGCTCTATTTCGGGGACAGATAACTTATTTCCGCGTAATTCGGGGACAGATAACTTAATTGCCCCCTTCGCCTTCGCTCCGGCTTCTGTAGTCCTTGTCTGTGTTGATTCTCTGCCGAGATAAGTTATCTGTCCCTGAATTACGTCGGCGGAGGTGATGACGCCTGCGACGGCGGACGCGGCGGCGGTCACGGGACTCGCCAGGTACACCTCGCCCTTGCCCTGCTTGCCCGCGAAGTTCCGGTTCCCCGTGCTGACCGTCACTTCGCCCGGCCCGTTCTGCCCGACCTGTCCGGCGGCGCATCCCGCGCAGCCCGCGTTGCTGATGAGCGCCCCGGCGTCCTTGAACACGTCGAACAGTCCCTCGGCCATGCACCGTCGCCAGACCGCGTCGGTCGCCGGAACGATCTTGAGAATGACTCCCGGCGCGACGGCCCGCCCGCGCAGAATCCCGGCCGCCGCCGCAAAGTCCTCGAACCGGCCGTTCGTGCACGAGCCGATGAACACGGAGTCGACCGGCCGCCCGGCGACCTCGGCGACCGGCACGACGTCCTCCGGATGCCCCGGCCGCGCAACGAGCGGGCCGAGGCCGTCGACGTTGATTTCGGCGGTCTTCTCGTAACGGGCGTCCGGGTCGGCAAGGACCGGCTCGAAGCGAGCGCCGGTCGCGCGGCAGTGCTCGATCACCTCGCGCGAAGGCGGAAACAGCACGATGATCGCACCCATCTCCGTCGCCATCGAGGAGACGGTGATGCGGCCGGCGAGTCCGAGCGCATCCATCGCGGGGCCGCCGAACTCCGCCGCCACGCCGAGCAGGCCGTTCGCCCCGAAGTGCCGGAGCGCCGCGAGAACCAGGTCCTTCGCCGTGGCTGCGGGGGAGGGCGTGCCGCGAAAGACGACGCGGACGGTCGGCGGAACCTCGAACCAGACGGTCCCACGGGCGAAGGCCTGCGCGATGTCCAGGTCGCCCATGCCTTGCCCGAACGCGCCGATCGCGCCGAGGATGTTCGCGTGGGAGTCGGTCGAGACAAACGTGCTGCCTGGGCCGACGAGGCCGTTGTCGATCGCCAGGTGCGTGCCGATCCCGCGCTGGATGTCCATCACGCGGATGCCGTGCTCGCGGGCGAAGACCCGGCACGCCTGCTGGTTCGCGGCGTACGCCTGGTCGGAGCCGGTCGGGTTGCAGTCGAACGTGAAGAACGTGCGGCTCGGATCGGCCACGCCGAGCCCGTGCTCGATGAGGTTCTTGACGACGTTCGCGCCGCCGAAATCGCGCGCGGCTCGGATGTCGATCCGCACGTTGGCGATATCCCCCGGGATGAGTTCACGCCCGGCGTGCGCGCCAAGAATCTTCTCGATCAACGTGTGTGCCATTCTTCAGCGCCCAACCAGAACTGATCCGTCGGACGTGTCTGACCTGTCTGACTCGTCTGACCCGTCCGACCTGTCCGACCATGCAGGCGTGCCACGCCTACCCGATCAGCAATCCCTTCGTCCGCATCGCCAGCGGATCGAACGTAGCAAAATCCGCCTGGTGAATGAGCACGGTCTCGATAAATTTCGGTGCGCCCTCGCCTTCCTTGCTGTGGCACGCGATCGTGTTGATCACGTCGTCCGGCAGCCCCGCCTCGGCGGCGAGGAGCGACCCGGAGATCGGGTGCCGCAGCCGCCGTCCGCACGCGGACAGGCCGTGCGTGCCGTCCGGGCGGCGCTCGATTTCGACCAGCTTGCCGAGGTCGTGCAGCAGCCCGCCCGCCACCAGCCGATCCTTATTAATGATGTAAGGCATCTTCGCGTACGACTGCTCCTGCGCTTCGGCCAAGGCGACAGCCCCGCGCGTCACGGCCAGCGTGTGCTCGATGAAGTTGACCCCGCCCGTCTCGGCCTGAAGCGTGAACGGCATCGCCCGCAGGTGCTCCATCGACTTCCAGCCGCCCCGCTCGATCGCGAGCATCCACGCATCGACGACCTTGCGGCGAAGCTCCGCGTTCCCGATCAGTTCGAGCACCGGGCCGAAGACCGACTCGATATCCTTGCGCTGAATCATGGCAAATCTCCCGTTTCAGAGCCGCGCGATGACCGCATCCGTCATCTGCTGCGTGCTGGCCGCGCCCTGCTCGAAGACCTTCGGGCCGCCCGCCAGCCGGAGCATGTCATACGTGCGGACCTTGCCCTCCGCGACGACCTGCTGCACCGCGCCGCGAATCCGCTCCGCAAGCTCCGTCTGCCCGACGTGCTCGAGCAGCATGCATCCCGCCAGGATCGTCGCGATCGGGTTCACGATCGACGGCGAAAGCCCGGCGTACTTCGGCGCGGAGCCGTGCGTCGGCTCGAACACCGCGACCTCGCGGCCGAGGTTCGCACTGCACGCAAACCCCAGCCCGCCGACCAGTCCCGCAAAGCCGTCCGAAATGATGTCCCCGAACATGTTCCCCGCGACCATCACGCCGTAATCTTCGGGGTTCTTCGTCAGCCACATCATCTGCGCGTCGATGTTCGTCGCCCAGAGCCTGATGCCGGGGAACTCCGCCGCCACCTTGCGCGCCTCTTCCTCCATCATCCCCGACGTCTCGCGGATGACGTTCGGCTTCTCGCAGACGGTAACGGACTTGTAGCCGAAGCGTTTTGCGTGCTCGAACGCCGCCTGCGCGATCCGGCGGCACGCCGTCCGCGTGAAAATCCGGCACGACACCGCCAGGTCCTTCCCGGCGACCTTCTTGTACGCCGCCATCTTCGGGTGCGTTTCGAGCGCGGCTCGCACCGGAGCCGGCGGATCGGTCCACTCGACGCCGCTGTACAGGCATTCCGTGTTCTGACGGAAGATCACCGCGTCGACCTTCGGCTCCTCGAACCCGTCGCCCTTGCGGCGGATGAAATTGAGCGGATTACCCGGGAACGTCTGGCAGGGTCGCACGCAGATGTCCAGGTCGAAAAGCTGCCGCATGCGGACGATCGGGCTGAAATAACTCAGTCCCTTCCCCTTGAGCTCGGGGGTGAGTTCCGCATCGGCCTGTGCCTTCGGCTTCGACGTGATCGCGCCGAACAGGCCGAGCTTGTGCCTGCGCAGCAGGTCAATCGTCCGGTCCGGCAGCGGGTTCCCCTCGCGAATCCAGAAGTCCCAGCCGATGTCCCCGTGCACGTAATTCGCATGGAAGCCCGCGGCGTCGAGCACGCGGACCGCTTCCGGCGTGACAATCTTTCCGATCCCGTCGCCGGGCATCACAACGATCGTCGGTTTTGCCATCTCGCGAACTCTCCTCTCAAGTCACCTTGAGCTCCTGACGCTATGAATGATCGGTGGGGCAGGCATTCTTGCCTGCCCAAGGCGGACAGGAATGTCCGCCCCACCATTCTGTCAGAGCCTCCTTGTCAGATCGTCCAGCACGCCGCCCAGGATTTCGAGTGCTGTGTCGACCTGTTTCTCGGTGGTCGCCGGGGCAGGGAAAAAACGAAC
>NZ_JBAZKR010000127.1:0-9878 GCF_041650655.1 Zavarzinia sp. | reverse complement strand
ATCGCGGCGGCCAGCACGGTCGCGGTGGTGGTGCCGTCACCGGCGAGGTCGTTGGTCTTCGAGGCCACTTCGCGCACCATCTGGGCGCCCATGTTCTCGAACTTGTCGGAGAGTTCGATCTCCTTCGCGACCGAGACGCCGTCCTTGGTGATGCGCGGGGCGCCGAACGACTTTTCGATGACGACATTGCGGCCCTTCGGGCCCAGGGTGACCTTCACCGCATCGGCGAGGATCTCGACGCCGCGCAGCATCCGCGCACGGGCGTCGGTCGAAAAACGGATTTCCTTGGCAGCCATTGGCTAGCTCCTTGAATTAGCGCTGGAAAGGGAGGGGCGAGACCGCTCAGGCGGCCTTCTTGCCCTTCTTGGTCGTCTCGAGGACGCCGAGAATGTCCGATTCCTTCATGATCAGCAGGTCATCGCCATCGAGCTTGATTTCGGTGCCCGACCACTTGCCGAACAGGATCCGGTCGCCCGGCTTGACGTCGAGAGCGACCAGTTCGCCCTTCTCGTTGCGGACGCCCGAGCCGACGGCGACCACTTCGCCTTCCTGCGGCTTTTCCTTGGCGGTATCGGGGATGATGATCCCGCCCTTGGTCTTCTCTTCTGCTTCGATGCGCTTGACCAGAACCCGGTCGTGCAGCGGCCGAAAGCTCATGGAAACCTCCTCTGAAATAGACAAAGGCCTGTTCATGGGCCTGATTGCCGGGGCCACGTTGCTAGCACTCCCGAATGGCGAGTGCCAACAGCCGAGGCAGAGTTAGGCCCAGGCCTTCGTACTGTCAAGGGAAGCCACGCGAGATTTCGCAATATCGCACTGCGGTATCGGCTTCCCGCTTATATCGGAATCTGAGTTTTTCAGGACAAGCTCTTGAAATCGGGGAAATTCCTGCCATTTTCAGGAGATCGGGTGGGGCTCTGACTCGTGCCTGCCCACGGCTTTGGATCATCTGACCCATTTGGTTCATCTGGCCCGAGAGGGGGGTCATGAGTATCGATCGGCGCAATATCCTGAGGCTCGGTCTCTCCTTGCCCGTGCTGCTGTCCGCCGGGGCGACGTCGGCGCTGGCCGGCCAGTTGGGCGACGGGATGCCGGCGCCGCGCCGCAAGCCGGATGGGACGTCCGTCAACGCCAAGGCCAAGCCCGTGATCATGATCGACCCAGGTCATGGCGGGCACGACCCGGGCGCCATCGGCGTTTCCGGCGCCTACGAAAAGGACATTACCCTCGATCTCGCGACCAGGATCGCCAACCGGATCGAGGGCGGTGGCCGCTACAAGGTGGTGCTGACCCGGAAGAACGACGTCTTCGTGCCGCTGACCGAGCGCGCCACCCTGGCCCAGCTCGCCAAGGCGGACCTCTTCATCTCGATCCATGCCGATTCGGCGCCCAACCCGGACGCCCGCGGCCTGTCCGCCTATACGCTGTCCGAAACCGCGTCGGATGGGCTCGCCGCCGCGATCGCCGACCGCGAAAATGCGACCGACGTGCTGCGCGGCATCGATTCCGGCGTCTCGGACCCTCAGGTCGCCGCCATCCTGTTCGACTTGAGCCGGCGCCATTCGCTGAACACGGCGCTCGCCCGCAAGGCCCATATCGTCCAGGTCGCGGGCGCCAAGCTCCGCCTGCTCGACCATCCCAAGCGCTCGGCCAATTTCGCCGTGCTCAAGGTGCCGGACGTGCCGGCAATGCTGATCGAGACCGGCTTCCTGTCCAACGCCCAGGACGAGAAGCTGCTGACCTCGGACAAGAGCCGAGCGCAGATCGCCACCGTGCTGGCCGACGCCTTCGTCGGCGCCATGGCGGTCGCCTGATGCTTCCCCTCGCCCGCGCGACGCTGTTCCTGGCGGCCCTCGACGGACTGATGGCGGTTGCCGTCGGCGCCGTCGGCGCCCATGCCGTGAAGGCGACGGCGACGCCCGAACAGCTCGAATTCCTGCGTACCGGCAGCATCTACCAGATGGTCCATGCCGCGGGCGCCGTCGCCCTGCTCTGGCTGGTCGAGCGCGACCGCCTCTCGGTCGCCGCCCCCCTCGCCCTGGCGGTCGGCGCCCTGCTCTTCGCCGGCGCGCTCTATTCCCTCGGCCTCGCAGGCGTCAGCCTGGGCGTGGTGGCGCCGACCGGCGGCACCCTGATGATGATCGGCTGGGCCTGGGCGATGGTCTCCGCCCTGCGGCGCTGACGCCGTTACCCACGGCCGAGCTTTGCACTGGCGGCAAATCCGGTCTAGAAGGGGGCTGACCCCGTCGAGCAGCCATCCGGGACTTCACCTTTGAGCGTCTATACCCATGACGGCGACCGCCCTTCGCTGGGCTCGCGCATCCTGTCGATCAACTGGGGTCTCGTCCTCCTGGTGATCGCGATCGCGGCCATCGGCGTCGCCATGCTCTATTCCAGCGCCGGGGGCAAATGGGATCCCTGGGCCGGGCGCCAGCTCGCCCGCTTCGTGATCGGCCTCGGCGTCATGGTCGTGGTCGCGGTGATCGACATCGCCTTCTATGCCCGCTACGCCTATTTCCTCTATGGCGTCACCCTGGTCGGCCTGATCGGGGTCGAGGTGATGGGCTCGATCGGCATGGGCGCGCAGCGCTGGATCGACCTCGGCTTCTTCCAGATCCAGCCGTCCGAGATCATGAAGCTCGCCCTGGTGCTGGCGCTGGCACGCTATTTCCACGGCGTCACGCCGGAGCGGATCGGCCGGCCGACGGTCCTGATTCCGCCCCTGCTCATGGTGCTGATGCCGGTGGCGCTTGTCCTGAAACAGCCGAACCTGGGCACGGCCACGCTGCTGATGGCCGGTTCCGGCGCGATCTTCTTCCTGGCCGGCGTGCGGCTCTGGAAATTCGCCATCGTGATCGGGGCGGCCGTCGGCGCCCTGCCGATCGTCTGGGAATTCATGCACGACTACCAGAAGCGGCGCGTGCTCACCTTCCTCAATCCGGAAGCCGATCCGCTCGGCGCCGGCTACAACATCCTGCAGTCGATGATCGCGCTCGGCTCGGGCGGCGTCTTCGGCAAGGGCTATCTCCTCGGCACGCAGAGCCAGCTCCGCTTCGTGCCTGAAGTCCATACCGACTTCATCTTCCCGCAGCTGGCTGAGGAATTCGGCATGATCGGCGGGCTGCTGCTGATCCTGCTCTACGTCTGCGTCTTCGGCTATGCACTGGCGATCGGGCTCGGCTGCCGGCATCAGTTCGGGCGGCTGGTCGCCCTCGGCATCGGCACCCAGCTCTTCCTCTATGTCTTCATCAATCTCTCGATGGTGATGGGGCTCATTCCCGTGGTCGGCATCCCCCTGCCGCTGGTCTCCTACGGCGGTTCGGCGACCATGACGCTGATGATCGGCGTCGGCCTCATCCTTTCCGTCTCGGTGCATCGCGAAAGGCGCCTGCCGCGCCGTCTGGATCTCAGTTGAGCGGAACCCTGCGCGACCCGACAGCGGCTGAAACCCTGGTCGTCCTCGCCTTCGGCTGGCCGGAGGAGCGGATTTCCATCGGCGCCATCGTCGACAATCTGGCCGAGCGCGGCTTCGGGCTGCTCATCCTGCTGCTCGCCCTGCCCACCTGCCTGCCGATCGCGCCGCCGGGCCTTTCCGCCATTTCGGGCTTCCCGATCGCCTTCATCGCGCTGCAGATGATCTTCGGCCTGCCCCGGCCCTGGCTGCCGAAGCGGGTGCTGCGCCGGACCATCGCCGCGGACGACCTGCGCCGCGTCGTGAGGGGGGCGCTGCCCACGGTTCAGCGCCTCGAAAAGGTGCTGAAGCCCCGCCTCGCCTTCCTCACCGGCTGGACCCAGGAACGTCTGGTCGGCATCCTGATCGCCGTGCTCGGCCTGATGCTGGCGAGCCCGATCCCCTTCACCAATATCCCGATTTCCTTCGCCATCCTGTTCCTGGCCCTGGGCCTGATCGAACAGGACGGCTTGATGGCGCTGATCGGCATCCTGGGCGGTCTCGCCGCCCTGGCCTTCCTCGCCTATATGACGGCGATTTCCTGGGGTGCGCTGGCTGCCTGGGTCGGCGGCTGAGTCACTGGGCCTTGCGGGTCCAGTCTTCGGAACCCGCCTTGGCTCCGCCGAGCGGCGCCCAGCGCCCCTTCAGCCCGCCGTCCGGCATGACGATATAGACCGCGACCGCCGTATCCTTGTTGGCCGGATCCTGCCAGGTCACGGCCAGCGTGTCGCCCAGGCGAAGCCCGGTGCCGACGGCATTCTGGCCCGAGCCGGTCCATTGGATCTGATAGACCTCGCCGACCAGCTTCACCGTGATGGTGCCGCCATAGCTGCCGTCGTCGCCCGGATTGGTGCCGCGCACGACATAGGTGCCGGTCAGGTCGTCCATCACCTGGGCATGGGCCGCCACCGACAGCGACAGCGACAGCGACAGGGCAAAGGCGCCGGCCAAGGCGTAACGGACCAAGGCCGGGCGGGTCAGGACGTTCGCCATCATTCTCTCCCCAGGGGGCGCGGGCCATGCCGCTCCGCCGCCAATTGGCGTTCGAGCACCGTGAGTTCGGTCTCGAGACGCATGAGTTCGTTCGCCGCCGCCGAGTCGGCCTCGGCGGCAAAGGCTGCCGCCACCTCGTCCAACATCGCCGCCACTTTGGCAAGCCCGGGATGGCCGGCCCCGGCGAGCTGCACGATCGCCGCACCGTGCTCGGCCAGGCGAAGCGCCAGGTCGAGATGGAAGGTAAGCAGGCGGCGCAGGGCCATGGCCTGGTCCGGCTGGCGCCAGGCCCGCTCGACGACCGGCGCCGCCGCCACCGCGACCCGCCGCAGGGCGGGGGCCAGCGCCGGCCCCGCCGCCGCCGCCATGGCTTCCAGGCGGCGCAAGCGCTCGATCGCGCCAGCCGCCAGTTCGGGCCCGACCGGCTCCGCCCCCGGCCGCGGCCCCGGCAGCAGCGCCCGGCCGATCAGCAGAAATCCGGCATAGGCGCCGATCCCGGCCAGCAACGAGACCGAAGGCCAGTCGCCGAGGCCGAGGTAGAACAGCAGAAAGACCGCGCCGCCGCCGGCCCCCGCCGCGATGTGCCGCCAGAGGTTCACGCCCGCTCCTTCATGGCCCCAGCTTCGCCTTCAGGGCGCCGTCCAGGCGGGCCAGCTCGCCCTCCGCCGCGCGCCGCCGTTCCCGCCCCTCGGCCTGGAGGGAGAGCACTTCGGTCACCGTGTCGATCAGTGCGCGATTGGCCGCTTCGAGGGCGGCGAGCGAAGCGCCGGCCTCGGCGTTGGTGCTGGCGATTTCGCCCACGCCCTGCTTCAGGTCGCGGGCGTTGCGGCGGATCTGCTCGGCCGCCGCGGCATCGACGCCCTGCTGCAGCGCCAGCGCGTCACGCGCGCGCCCCATGGCCAGCGCCACCACCATCTGGTGCTTCCAGACCGGGATCGTGCTCAGGATCGAGGATTGGATGCGGTCGACCAACAGCTTGTTGCCGCCCTGCACCAGGCGGATCTGGGGCAGCGCCTGTTCTGCGATGGTGCGCGACAGGCGCAGGTCGTGCAGCCGCCGCTCCAGCCTTTCGGCGCCCTGGCGCGCGTCGGCCGCAGTTTGGCGGGCCAGTGCGTCGCCGCTCTGCGCCGCCGCTTCGAGCGCCGGCAGTTGCCCCGCCCTGAACGCCGCCAGCACCCTTTCGCCGGCCGCGACATGGGCTTCGAGCCGGCGCAGGGCTTCGACGTTCCGCTCGTAGAGCATGTCCAGGATCACGCTGTCGCGCAGCAACTGGTCCTTGGCCTCTTCGAGGCGGAGGACGATACGGTCGATCTGGCCCGAGAGTTCGACGGAACGTGCACGCAGCCGTTCCAGCCGGCGCCCGCCCTGCCCGACCAGGCGGGCGAAGAAACCCGGCAGGCGCAAGGCATCGGCGACGTCGAGCCCCCGCAGCCGCGCCAGCAGGTCGTCCAGCACTTGGGTCACCTGCCCGGCATCGTCCCCGCTCAGCGAGCGCAACACGCCGTCGGCCAGCGCCGCGATGCCGGCCTGGGCATCGGCCCCGAAACGAAGCACCGAATCGCTGTCTCGCGGATCGAGCCACCGGCCGAGCGCCGCGATGTCGTGGTCGTCGTCCGCCGCAGGCAGGGCGGGCGGCTGCGGCATGCTCGGCATCGTCTCCCTCCGGCCTTCACCGGGTCACTATACCGGCGCCCCGACGGCGATGCGAGACGAGGTGCCGATCAGGCGGCGAGCAGCGGACGGAGACGGTCGGGCGACACCGGCCTGCCGTCCGCATGGACGAAGCCGCCGTCGATCAACATGCCGAGGAAACGGGCGAAATGGCGCGCCGCGGTCGGCCGGCGATAGCCTTCGAGCCAATTCTGTTCGAGGAAGGCCAGGATGCCGGGTTGGCCCAGTTCCACTTCCCACAGGATGCCGAGCAGGGAACAGGCGGTCTCTTCCCGCTCGCGGGTCTCGAAATCGGCGGCGATCGCGGCGTCGGCTTCGGCCCGGCGGCCGGTTTCCGGCCCTGCCCCCAAGCCGAAGTCGAGCAGGAAACGCCGCTCCGGCGGGGCCACCAGGTAATGGGTGACCTCATGCACGATGACGCTGGCTTCGGAACGCGTGCGGATCGTCCGTCCGTCCCAGGAGAAGGCCACCTGGGGTTCCTCGTCCAGGGTCTCGATGCCGAAGGCATGGGCCAGTTCGATGGCGCGGGCGCGCTGGGCCGGCGTGTCGACGCCGAGCGCGATCAGGCGGGCACTGTCGATGATCCGCGCGAAGGCCGCGCGCGCCCAGGGTGCCTCGGCCGCCAGGGCGGCATCGAAGACGGCGGCGATTTCCGGCAATTCGGCGAGGTCGACAGGGGTCAGGATCATGGCGCCAGGATTTAGGCCGATCCGGCCCTTGCCGCAAGTCTGGCGCCGGCCCTGTCCCCTGCCCTATTTTGACGCAGGCGAACCAGGGGAGGAATCATGGCGCTGCCCGAGACTGTGGTGATGACTGCGGCCCAGGTCCAGGACTTCATCGAGCAAGTCTTCGAACAGGCGACCCACATCAGGATCGAGGAGACCGCACCGGGCAGCGCCCGCTGCCGTCTCGCCTTCGACAACCGGCACCTCCGCCCGGGCGGCACCATCTCCGGACCGGCCATGTTCCAGCTCGCCGACTGCGCGCTCTATGCCATGATCCTGGGCACGCTCGGCCCGGTAGCACTCGCGGTGACGACCAACCTGAACATCAATTTCCTGCGGAAGCCCGGGCCGCGGGACCTGGTGGCCGAATGCCGCGCCCTCAAGTTCGGTGCGCGCCTGGTGATCGGCGAGGTTTCGCTCTATTCCGACGGCGATCCAGAGCTGGTCGCCCATGCGACCGGGACCTATTCGATCCCGCCGCGCTGATCAGCGGAAGGCGCGGAAGGCGAACCAGGCACCCAGCAGCACGGCGGCGATCACCGCCATGCCTTCGGGCGTGGTGGCATTGTCGACCAGATAGTCGAGGGAACCGCGCAGGTCGAGCGAGGTGAAGTCGGCCGCCAGCACACGGCCGGCGCCGAACCGCGTGAACAGGTCCAAGATCGCGGAAGCCATGGCCATACCTCTTGCCCGCTATGTTGTCAGGATAAGGCCGGCGCAGCTCAAGGCAACGGCTTTTCGGTGAGACTGAGACGCGACGGTACACGCGCCCGCGCCAGATCGAAGTGGCCATCGACGAAGGGAATCACGACCCGGTTCCTGGCATCGATCGCCCAGACGTAGGACGGCGCCGCCTTGTCGCCCGGCGCGATCACGACGTGGTCGGAGAGCGCGCCCTTGGCCCCCGCCTGCCAGCCGATCGTCACGTTCCAATCGACCTCTTCGCTGATGTCCGCGCTGCCCCCGGCGACGGCGAGGCGGATCTGCTGCACCGCCTTGTCCTCGCGCATCAGGGTGATCAGGCCGAGGGCGGCGGGGTCGTCGCCGAAGATCAGGTCGGCGGCGGGATCGATCGTCTTGTAGGTGCGGACCTCGAAGCCGATCGCCGGCCGGCCCTTGGCGGCATCGCCGAGTGCGGTCGCCGTGATCACGGGCAGGTCGGACGAGGCGGCGGCGACGAATTTGCCCGTCAGCAGGTCGAAACTCCGGATCGTATTGGCCTGCACGCAGCAGCCCCAGGTCTCCGCCTCGAGCAGCGGCATGCGCTCGACCTTCACGGCATTGGCGGCGACCTCGAGCTGTCCGAGCACCGGCCCGATGCCCGCCGCCGTGACGCCGCGCAGGGTGACCCTGTGGGCGGCCGGCAGATCGGCCTCGTCGCCCATGGCGAGCGGCGTCCGGCTCACCGTCTCGATTTCGATCAGATAGGGCGTCTCGCTGCCGTCGGCCGAGAAAAGGGCGCGGCGCTCGAAGCGCCGGCTGACCAGGTCGAGGCCCGCCGGCTCGCCGGTCGCGATCGCCGCCGAGGCCGGACCGTCGACGCGCACCGTCTCGCCCCAGGCCGGCAGCGCGGCGGCAGCCAGGCAGAGGGCGAGGACGGCGGCGCGCATCGCCCGCCCCTCAGGCCGCCTTGCCGCCGAGCGAGGCCCGGGCAGCGTCGAATTCGGCCTTCAGGCGGGCCACCAGTTCACCCACCGGCGGCGCGTCCTTGATCGTGCCGATGCCCTGGCCCGAGCCCCAGATGTCGCGCCAAGCCTTGGCATCGGTATTGCCGCCCGAACCGAAGTTCATCTTCGAGGGATCGGATTCCGGCAGCTTGTTGGGATCGAGGCCGGCGGCGGCGATCGAAGGCTTCAGGTAATTGCCGTGCACCCCGGTGAAGAGCGAGGTGTAGACGATGTCGGAGGCCGCGGAATCGATCAGCATCTGCTTGTAGGCCGGTGCTGCATTGGCCTCCTTCGAGGCGATGAAGCGGGTGCCCATATAGGCGAGGTCGGCCCCCATGGCGAGCGCCGCCAGGATCGAGGCGCCGTCCGAAATGGCGCCCGAGAGCACGATGGTGCCGTCGTAGAAGCTGCGCACCTCGCGCACCAGGGCGAAGGGGCTCAGGGTGCCGGCATGGCCGCCCGCACCGGCGCAGACCAGGATCAACCCGTCGACGCCGTCTTCCAGCGCCTTTTGGGCGTGGCGCACGTTGATCACGTCGTGCAGCACGATGCCGCCCCAGTCGTGCACCCGCTGCACCACTTCCTTGGGCGCGCGCAGGCTGGTGATGATGACCGGGACCTTGTGCTTTTCGCAGGTCGCGACGTCGTCCATCAGGCGATCGTTCGAAACGTGGCAGATCTGATTCACGGCATAGGGCGCCGTCGGCTTGCCGGTGGCGTCCTCATGGGCCTTCAGCTCGCGCTCGATCCGGCTCAGCCATTCGGTGAGCAGGCCCTGGGGCCGGGCGTTCAGCGCCGGGAAGGAGCCGACGATGCCGGCCTTGCATTCCTCGATGACCAGATCCGGTCCCGAGACGATGAACATGGGCGATGCGATGACAGGCAGCGACAGGCGGCCCCGAAGCACGGCAGGCATGGACATGGACGCAACCCTTTTTTCTGGCCGAAGACGTTTCCCGGCCACAAGGACTAGCGTCCCGGACGGCCTTCGGCAATGCCGTCGAATCGGACGTCGCGGAAGCCTGGGGCCTTGCGCCCCGCGGCTTTCCGGCCGGTCGGCCGGTTCCGCCGAACGCTCTCTCCGCCCCCTTACCGCCGCTGCCCGGAAAGCCCAGCATTCCCCTGCGTCAATCGTGATCAGACCAAGGTATAATGGCGGCGAAACGAGAATCGCCTTCATATGTTGCCACGCCGATAGGTGAAGCGAACTCTCCTCCGCTTGCTTGATCGGAATGGCCGCTGCGCAACACCGCGCGATCCCGGGTGACGCCAGTCACCGCCGATCGTTCGGACGCGGCCTTGACTTTCGGCCCGCCGTTCACCCTGGCCCTCGAACGGCGGGCCTTTTTTTTTGCCGGCAAGCCCCCCCCC
>NZ_JBAZKR010000126.1:0-9905 GCF_041650655.1 Zavarzinia sp. | reverse complement strand
GGTGGCCGTGGCGCTGGCGGCCGAACGCTACATGCGGCGGCACCTCGACGGCTGCGCGGTGATGCGCTGCATGGGCGCCTCGGGTCCGCAACTGCTGCTGATTCATGGCGGCGAATTCATGCTGTTTGGCCTTGTCGCGACCTTGGCGGGATGCGCGGCGGGCTTTGCGGTGCAGGCCGCGCTGCAAGCTTTGCTCGCCGGCCTGCTGGTGACCCGCTTGCCCGCGCCTTCGCTCTTGCCCTGGCTGCATGGACTGCTGGTAGGGCTGACACTGGTCGTCGGCTTCGCCCTGCCGCCGCTGCTGCGTCTGAAACGCGTGCCGACGATCCGCGTGCTGCGCCGCGAGTGGAGTGGCTCGGAACCCGCGTCGATCGGCGCCTATCTCCTCGGCGCTCTGGTGCTGGCCGCGCTGATGCTGTGGATGGCAGGGGAATTGCGCCTGGGACTGATCGTGCTGGCCGGCTTCCTCATCGCGCTCGGCTTCTTCGCGCTGATGGCGCGGCTGATGCTCGCCGTGCTGGGCCGGCTGCGCCCGTCCGGGGGGGGCTATGGCTGGCGTCATGGCCTGGTCAACCTGCGCCGGCGCCTGGCGGCAACCATGGTGCAGGCGGTGGCGTTGGCACTGGGCCTCACCGCGCTGCTGTTGCTCACCGTGGCGCGCGGCGATCTGCTCGACAGCTGGCTGGCCCGCGTTCCGGCCGATGCGCCGAACCGGTTCGCGATCAACATCCAGCCCGATCAGCGTGCCGCCATCGCCGACTTCTTCAAGGCGCGCGGCTTGCCGGCGCCGGAACTCGAGCCGATGGTGCGCGGCCGCCTGGTGCAGGTCAATGGCAGGGCGGTTGGTCCGGAGACCTACGCCGACGATCGCGCCCAGCGCCTGGTCGATCGCGAGTTCAATCTATCCTGGTCGGCGCGGCTTCCCGCGGGCAATACGGTCAGCGGCGGGCGCTGGCACGGCGCCACCGGGGCGGCAGAGTTCTCGGTGGAACAAGGCCTGGCCGAGACGCTGAACCTGAAACTGGGCGATCGCCTGACCTACGACATCGCCGGCAACCGGGTCGAGGCGGAAGTCACCAGCCTCAGGAAGCTCGACTGGGATTCGATGCGCGTCAATTTCTTCGTCATGTCGCCGCCCGGCCTGCTCGACAATTTTCCGGTCAGCTACATCACGAGCTTCCACCTGCCGGCCGGCAAGGCCGGCGTCATTCCCGAGATGGTGCGCGCCTTTCCCAATCTCACCGTGATCGATGTTGCTGCGCTGGTCAGGCAGTTGCATGCGACGATCGACCAGGTCGCGCGTGCCGTGCAACTGGTGTTCGGCTTCGCCGTGCTGGCCGGGCTCGCGGTGCTCTACGCGGCGCTGCAGGCCAGCAGCGACGAGCGGCGCCACGAACTGGCGGTGCTGCGCGCCCTCGGTGCCCGCAGCCGGCAGCTGTCCGCAGCGCTGCTCGCCGAGTTCGCCGCGCTCGGCGCGCTGGCCGGCCTTCTCGCCGGCATTGCCGCCAGCGTCATCGGCTGGGGCCTGGCGCGCTTTGCCTTCCGCCTCGATTACCTGCCGCAGCCGGCCTTGTGGGCCATCGGTCTGCTGGCGGGCACCGTGCTGGTGGTGATCGCCGGCTGGCTGGGCGCTTCCTCGATGCTGCGGCAATCGGCACTGCCGGCTCTGCGGGCCGCGCAATAGGCGGGTTGGGGTTGTGCCGCGGTTGACGGCGCACCGGGCCTGGTCAAGAATGTTGTCGTCTCGCAACAAACAAGTAGCGGCCCGCTCCGGGCTGCGCAAGGAGGTTCGTGGTGAAACGCATCCTGATGCTGTTGTGCTGTGCGATGTCTGCGGCGGCCTTGGCCGGGCCGCTCGACGAAAGGAAGGCCGCGGCTCACCTGCAGGCGATTGCGGCGGGCAATGTCGACGCGCTGATGGCCGATTACGCGGACGATGCCTACGTGGATTGGGTGGGCGGGCCACTCGAGGGCCGCTATCGCGGCAAAGTCGAGATTCGCCAGATGTGGACCAAGTTCGTGGTCAGCAATGACGGGCAGCCGCGTCCGGTGCGCGTCGGAAAGCTCTCCGCCCGTGCCAATCCGAAAGGCGTGTCGCTCGATGCCGAGGCCGAGTATGGCGGCAAGACGCCGCTCAAGGTATGGCACGTTCTGGTTTATCGCGATGGCGTATTGACCACCGAAATATGGCAGATCGCGCCGGCCATCAAACTGGGCGACTGACTTCGCGCCCGCTGCTGGCCTGGATTCTCCTGGCGTGGGCCTGCGCCGCCGGCGCGGCGAGCCTCACGGCGTCCGTCAGATCGCCGGCGGGAGCGCCGGTCGCGGATGCGGCGATAGTTCTCGAACCGACCGGCAGACCGGCGCCAGCCGCGCGCGGACACGCAACCATCGAGCAGCGTGACCGGGAGTTCATTCCCTACCTGACCATCGTGCGCAAGGGTACGTCGATCGACTTTCCCAACCACGATCCGGTCAAGCACCACGTTTACTCGTTCTCGCCGGCGAAGGTCTTCGAGATCAAGCTCTACGCCGGCAAGTCGGTCAATCCCGTGATCTTCGACAAGACCGGAGAGGTCGTGCTCGGCTGCAACATCCACGACTGGATGGCAGCCCATGTCCTCGTGGTGGACACTCCCTGGTTCGCGAAGACCGGTGCCGATGGAATTGCGCGCATCGACGGCGTGCCGCCGGGCGCCTATCGTTTGCGTGTCTGGCATCCGCGCCAGAAGGCGGCCGCAGCGGACAGGGACGTAAGCCTCGGTGCCGCGGCGCGCCGCGTCGACTACACGCTCGAACTGACCCCTCGCCTTATCGTGCCCAAGCCGCCGCTGGACGCCGGCGGCTACTGAAGTTGGCTTCTGCCGGATGGATGCCTGAGCGATGACCCTGTTCCGCACTCTCGAAAGGCGCATCGCGATCGTCTTCGTCGGCCTGCTGGTCTTCGTCGTGCTGTTGATGCTGCTGATCGTGGCGCACAGCGGCGAAGCCATCATCCTGGCGGAGTCGCAGCGCCAGCTTGCCGCCGGGGCGCGCAATTTCGGCAGTCTGATCGACCGCGACCAGCGGCAGCTCGAACTCGCGGCGAGCGTGCTGACGGGAGATTTCGGGTTCCGCGAAGCCATCGCCACGCAGGATCGCGCCACGGTGCACTCGGTATTGCGCAACCACGGCTCGCGCATCGGTGCCCGCGTCATGATGGTCGTTTCGCTGGACGGGCAGGTGATGGTCGACACCCAGCGGCTCGGCAAGGCGGCGCGGCCCTTTCCGTTCGGCGACCTGCTGCGTGCGGCGCAGGAGAACGGCCGCAGTGGAGGCGTCGCGCTGATGGACGACGCGCAGCTCTACCAGATCGTGGTGGTGCCGATCATGGCGCCGGTTCGAATTGCCTGGGTGGTGATGGGCTTTCCCGTCGAGGATGCCTGGGCCCTCGAATTTTCGCGAGCCAGCGGGCTGGATGTCAGTGTCATTACTGCCGGCGGCGGCATCCAGGCCAGTTCGCTGGCGCCGGGGCTGCGCGTTGCGCTGAAAGGCCAGCAAGCGGCGGCGCTGGACGAGCAGCCGCGGCAACTCGCGCTCGAAGGCCGCAACTACCACGCCGTGGCGTTGCGGTTCGGTCCCCAGGCGCGCGTGGTGTTGCTGCATTCGCTCGAGCACAGCGAGGCGGCATTCCGCGAACTGGAGCGCATCCTGGAACTCATTGCGGGGGCCGGCATTGCGCTGTTCGTGGTGGGCAGCTTCGGGCTGGCGCGACGCATTGCCGGCCCGCTGAATACTCTGGCCCGGGCGGCGCGGCGGATCGAGGCCGGCGACTACAGCGAGGCCGTGGCGGTCGAGGCGCCGGACGAGATCGGCCAGCTTGCCGCAGGCTTCGAAAGCATGCGTACCGGCATTGCGGCGCGCGAGCAGAAGATCGTACGGCTGGCGTACGAAGACACGCTCACCGGGCTGCCCAATCGCATCCGGCTGACAGAATACCTGGACGGACTCGATCCCGCGGCGGCGGCTGCGGTCGCGGTTCTCGGCCTCGACCGCTTTGCGCCGATCAACGATGCCCTCGGCCATCCCGTTGGCGACCGCCTGTTGCAGCAGGTCGGCGCCCGCCTCGCCGGACTGCTTCCGCCGCGAGGCATGCTGGCGCGTCTATGGGGGGACGAATTTGCCTTCGTCGTCGAAGGCGTCGATGAGCAGTGGGCGCACAAGTTCGCCGCAAGCCTGCTGGCGGCCCTGCACGAGCCGATCGAAGTCGACGGCCAGCGACTCGACGTCAGTGGCAGCCTCGGCGTCGCCTTCCGTCCCGCGGACGGTCGCGACATGGATGTCCTGTTGCGGCGGGCCGAGTTGGCGATGTACTCGGCCAAGCGTCGCCAGAGCGGCTACGCGCTGGCCGGGGAAGTCGGCGACGGGCCGCCCCCGGAGCAGCTGTCGCTGATCGGCGAAATGCGCCGGGCACTCGAGCGGCGCGAATTCGCCCTTCACTATCAGCCGAAGCTCGCCCTTGCTTCCGGCCGCGTCGTCGGCGCCGAGGCGCTCCTGCGCTGGCAGCACCCCGAACGCGGCATGATGCCGCCCACCCGGTTCATCCCGTTTGCCGAACAGACCGGCTTCATTCGCGAGATCACGCCCTGGCTGCTGGAAGAAGTGGCGGCGCAGGCGGCCGCATGGCGCCGGCAGGGCATCGCGGTGGTCCTGTCGGCCAACCTCTCAGCGCGCGACCTGCTCAATCCCGACCTTGTCGGCCTGATGCGCAGGCTGCTCGCCACGCACGACTTGCCGGCAGCAGCCCTGTGCCTGGAAATCACGGAAAGCGCGCTGATGGAGGATCCTGCGCTGGCATTGTCCCATCTGGCCGAACTCGCGGCGATCGGGCTCAAGCTCTCGATCGACGATTACGGTGCGGGGCAGGCGTCCTTGTCCTACCTGAAGTCGCTGCCGGTGCATGAACTCAAGATCGACCAGAGCTTCATCGGCTCCCTGGCCGCGTCGCCGAAGGATGCGGCCATCGTCCGCTCGACGATTGCGCTGGGCCACGCGCTGGGGCTGAGCGTCGTCGCCGAAGGAATCGAAGGCGAGGCTGATCTCGCCTGGCTCGCGGCGGCGGGCTGCGATGTCGGCCAGGGTTACTTCATTTCGCGTCCGATGGAGGCTCCGGCATTTGCCGACTGGATATCCACCCGTGCCGCAATTCCGGTCGTTTGAGCCGGTATCGCACTGTGGCGCCAGGCCTGGACGGATTGACTACAATTCGAGTGGTCGCCAGGTTTCCTTGAGCCGCGCCAATGGCGCGAATCAGTCGAAACCGGTCCGCGTCAGGACAGGCTTCCTCCCTCCAGCGGCGGTTATGACGGTCCGCCATTCCCCCGGGTCCTCCCAATGAAAAGAACCGATCTCGCAAAGAACATGGCCGTCAAGCTCACCGAGCGCATGAAGAAGGCCGGGACGCCGGAGCGCTTCGCCGGGGGCGCCGCACTCGATCGCAAAGAACAGCGAAGGCTGGACCAGGCGAAGGGCCTGGTGCCTTTCGCCGTCAAGCTCGACGCAGAACTGGTCGGGGAAATCCGTGGCTTGGCCGAATCACGGCAGATGAGTTTGAATGATCTGGTCGCCGTGCTTCTGCGCAAGGGGCTGGCCGCGGGCGCCTGAGCAGTCCCGCCTGCGGCCGAGTTGGGGTCGCCGAGCGTTCCGCGCGAAACGCACGATAGATATTCGGTATGGGCGAATAGGGATTGCGTATAATCCGGCCCCGCCACGGGAGGGCTGTAAGCGGCTATTCAGCCCGCCGTGCCATGATTCAGAACGCGCGCCCGGATTCAGCGATGCATTGCCGGTCGGAATCTTCATGCGGCGCGAAGACCATCGATGTTCCTTGCCGAAACTGCGGAGACCCCTATGAGCGCCACCCTTATCCCTGCCACCCTGATTCCGGGAGACGGCATCGGCCCCGAAATTACCGCCGCGACGCTGGCGGTGCTGGATGCCCTCGGCGCGCCCTTCCAGTGGGACACCCAGGTTGCAGGACTGGCCGGCGTCACGGCATTTGGCGATCCGCTGCCGCAGGTTACGCTCGATTCGATCGAGCGCACCCGGCTGGCGCTCAAGGGGCCGCTGGAAACCCCGTCGGGCGGCGGCTACCGCTCGTCCAACGTGCGCTTGCGCGAGAAGTTCAACCTCTATGCCAACCTGCGGCCGGCCAAGTCGCTGGTGCCGGGCGGGCGCTTCGAGAACATCGACCTGGTGTTGTGCCGCGAAAACATCGAAGGCCTTTACATGGGCTACGAGAATTACGTTCCCATCGACGGCGACCCCCATGCCGTAGGCATGGCCACCGGCATCAATACGCGCCAGGGCTGCCGCAACATCCTCAAGTTCGCCTTCGACTACGCGATTGCCAACGGCCGGAAGAAAGTCACCGTGGTGCACAAGGCTAACATCATGAAGGCGCTGACCGGCATTTTTCTCGAAACCGCGCAGCAGATGTACCGGGATCAGTATCAGGGCAAGATCGAGTTCGAGGAAGTCATCATCGATGCCTGCGCCATGAAGCTGGTGATGAACCCGTGGCAGTTCGACGTCATCGTGACGACCAACCTGTTCGGCGACATCCTGTCCGATGAGATCGCCGGCCTGGTCGGCGGCCTCGGCATGGCGCCGGGGGCGAACATCGGCGCCAGCGCGGCAATCTTCGAAGCCGTGCATGGCTCGGCGCCGGACATCGCCGGCAAAGGCATCGCCAATCCGACCGCACTGCTCATGGCGGCCGGCATGATGCTCGATCACGTCGGTCGCAAGGACCTAGGCGACCGACTGCGCAACGCCATCGACGACGTCCTCAACAAGGACAAGGTGCGCACCGGCGACCTGGGCGGCAGCGCCACCACCGACCAGTACGCGCAGGCATTGGTGGCGCGCGTCAGGGGCTGAATTCATCAAGGCGGTGCTGATGCATAATGGGGCATGCATGCCCCATTGAATCAGCCGTCAATGCATGCCAGTCCGTCACGGCTCTGGCTCCGGCCGTCGATCGTATTTGTCGCCGTCGCGCTCGGCGTGTTTGCGTCGTGGTTCATCGAGTGGCGGCAAGCGAATGCCAACATGCTGTCGACGGCGCGCGAGCGCGGGGCGGCGCTGTTCCGGCTGGTGGAGCTGACCCGCGACTGGAATGCCCGTCATGGCGGCGTCTATGTGCCGGTGACGGCAGCCACCCAGCCCAATCCCTATCTCGATCACAAGAGGCGCGACGTGGTCACTCGGGAAGGCATCGCGCTGACGCTGGTCAATCCGGCCTACATGACCCGGCAGATTGCCGAGATCGCGCAGCAGGCCGAAGGCATCCAGCTGCACATCACCAGCCTCAATCCGCTGCGCCCGGCCAATGCCGCAGATCCCTGGGAGGCCGCGGCCCTGCGGCGCTTCGACGCCGGTGTGCCCGAGATCGTCGAACTGATTCCCGGTGCCGCGCCGGTGCATCGCTACATGGCGCCGCTCCGGATCACCAAGCCCTGTCTGGCCTGCCATGAGAAGCAGAACTATCGGCTGGGCCAGATTCGCGGCGGTGTTTCCGTCACCATGCCGGCGGCGGATCTGCTGGCAATTCGTGACGGCGTGCGCTTGCGTTCCAGTGCCGTCCATCTCCTGATGTTCACCGTGATGGCCGCACTGCTGGACTTGCTCGTGAGGCGCACCCGCAACCATCTGCTGGCGCTGGAGCGCCTCGCTCAGGAGCAGGAAGCGGTGATCGCCGAGCGCACGCATGCCTTGTCGGAGGCCAATGCAGAGCTGGAGGGCAAACTCGCGGATCGCGAACTGGCCGCTGCCGTATTGAGCAACGCGGCCGAGGCGATCATCGTCACCGACGCGGGCGGTCATTTCGTCGAGGTCAATCCGGCTTTTTCACGCATGACCGGCTATGCCGCGAGCGAGGTGCTGGGCAAGGCAGTATCGATCATCAAGTCGGGCCGGCATCCGCCGGCGTTCTACGAGGAAATGTGGCAAACCCTGAGCCGGGAAAATCGTTGGCAGGGCGAGGTCTGGAACCGGCGCAAGAACGGCGAGTTGTTCTTCGTCTGGATGTCCGTCGCCCGCATCTCCGGCGGCGCCCAGCCGGTGCGCTACGTGGCGACGCTGACCGACATCACGCAGCGCAAGGAACTGGAAGAGACGCTGCGCCATCGGGCCTACCACGACCCGCTCACCGACCTGCCCAACCGCGCGCTGTTCGCCGACCGGCTGCGCGTTGTCCTCTTGCAGGCGCAGCGGCATGGCCGCGCGTTCGCACTGTGCTTCATCGACCTGGACTATTTCAAGCCGGTCAACGACGAGTTCGGACATGCCGCCGGAGATGAGCTGCTGGTGGAGACCGCAAGACGCCTGCGGGTCTGCGTGCGCGCAGCCGACACGGTGGCGCGGGTGGGCGGCGACGAGTTCGCCGCCATCCTTACCGAAGTCCCGTCTCGTGAGGAGGTCGAGGAGGTCGCCGCGCGTATCGTCGCCGAGTTGGCACGGCCGTTCCAGCTGAAGGTCGGCACCGCGCACATCACGTGCAGCATCGGCATCGCACTGTTTCCCGAGCATGGCAGTGACGTCGAGGCGTTGCAGCACTATGCCGACGCAGCGCTCTATAAAGTAAAGGCGGCGAGTCGCAACGCCTATCGCATTGCCGGCAATAGCGAGGACAAGCCTTAGCGCCTGAGCTTGGCGAACGCGGCCGCCATGGCGCCCGACGATTCCGCTTCGCGCTGCCCCGGGGCCGGCCTGGCGGCGGCGCCGCCGCGATTCGCCGTCTCGCCGGCGCCGACTCTTGCGGTTGCCTTCGATGGCGCCGGTTTTGCCGGAAGATCATCGGCGAGGCGCATGGTCAGCGCGATGCGCTTGCGCGCCGCGTCGACCTCGATCACCTTGACCTTCACCACGTCGCCGGCCTTGACCACCTCGTGCGGGTCCTTGACGAAGCGATTAGCCAGCGCGGAGACATGCACCAGGCCGTCCTGATGCACGCCGATATCGACGAAGGCGCCGAAGTTGGTGACGTTGGTCACCACGCCTTCCAGCAGCATGCCGGGCTGGAGATCCTTGAGTTCCTCGACGCCTTCCCTGAACATGGCCGCCTTGAATTCTGGGCGAGGGTCGCGGCCGGGCTTTTCGAGCTCCTTCAGGATGTCCTGCACGGTCGGCAGGCCAAAGCGCTCGTCGGTGTATTTTCGGGCATCGAGCGTACGCAGCGTGGTCGCGTCGCCGACAAGCTCCATGACACCCCGCCTGATGTCCATGAGAATGCGCTCGACCACCGGATAGGCCTCCGGGTGCACCGCCGAGGCATCGAGCGGATTCTCGCTGGCGCTGACGCGCAGGAATCCCGCCGCCTGTTCGAAGGCCTTGTCGCCGAGACGCGGCACTTCCTTCAATTCGGCGCGCGACTTGAAGGCGCCGTGGGCATCGCGGTAAGCCACGATGTTGCCGGCCAAGGTGCTGTTGAGGCCCGAGATGCGCTTGAGCAGTGCGGCGCTGGCGGTATTCACATCGACGCCGACCGAGTTCACGCAGTCCTCCACCACGGCATCGAGCGCGCGCGCCAGTCGCGTCTGGTTGACGTCGTGCTGGTACTGGCCGACGCCGATCGCCTTGGGATCGATCTTCACCAGCTCGGCCAGCGGGTCCTGCAGCCGGCGCGCGATGGACACCGCGCCGCGCAAGGACACATCGAGGTCGGGAAATTCCTTCGCCGCCAGTTCGGACGCGGAATACACCGAGGCCCCGGCTTCGGACACCACGATCCGGGTCAGCTTGAGTTCGGGGTGGCGGCGCATCAGTTCGGCGGCCAGCCTGTCGGTCTCGCGGCTGGCCGTGCCGTTGCCGATGCTGATCAGGCCGGCGCCGTGCTTCTGCGCCAGATCGCGCAACGTGGCGAG
>NZ_JBAZKR010000125.1:0-9923 GCF_041650655.1 Zavarzinia sp. | reverse complement strand
TTTCCGCCCGCCCGGCGCGGCCCTCCTGAGAGTGAGAGGGCTGCGCTTGGCTTCGTGACGGGTCGGAGGTCGAGAGAGAGGCTCTCGGCCGCCCGTCGCGGAGTAACGATCATGGCGACTGCCATTCAGAAGATCATCCTGTCGTCGGCGCGCGACATTCCCTTCAACAAGCTGGTGCTGAGCCAGTCCAACGTCCGGCGCGTCAAGGCCGGCGTCTCGATCGAAGAGCTGGCCCAGTCCATCGCCCGGCGCGGCCTGATCCAGAGCCTGCATGTCCGTCCCGTCCTCGACGCCGATGGCGCCGAGACCGGGATGTTCGAGGTGCCCGCCGGCGGCCGCCGCTATCGCGCGCTGGAATTGCTGGTGAAGCAGAAGCGTCTGGCCAAGACTGCGCCGGTGCCCTGCGTCGTCGGCGACGCTAACAGCGACATCCTGGTCGATGAGGTCTCGCTGGTCGAGAACATCGAACGCGCGCCGCTGCATCCGCTCGATCAGTTCCGCGCCTTCCAGGCCATGCGCGAGAAGGGCATGACCGAGGAAGCCATCGCCGCCGCCTTCTTCGTCGGCGTCAATATCGTGAAGCAGCGCCTGCGCCTCGCTTCCGTCTCGCCGGTATTGCTCGAGATCTACGCCGACGACGGCATGACGCTCGAGCAGCTCATGGCCTTCACCGTCAGTTCCGACCACGCCCGCCAGGAACAGGTCTGGGACGCGATCAAGGATGGCTGGCAGAAAGAGCCCTATCACATCCGCCGGATGCTGACCGAGACCACGGTGCGGGCTTCCGACAGGCGGGCCGTCTTCGTGGGCGTCGAAGCCTATGAAGCGGCCGGCGGCATCGTCTTGCGCGACCTCTTCCAGTCCGACGACGGCGGCTGGCTGCAAGACCCGGCCCTGCTCGACCGCCTGGTGGCCGAGAAGCTCAAGGCCGCCGCCGACGAGATCGCAGGCGAAGGCTGGAAGTGGGTCGAGGCCGCCCTGAGCTTTCCCTACGGCCACGAGCACGGGCTTCGGGAGCTTGTCGGAACGGCGGTCGACCTGACTGACGAGGAGCGCGCCACCCGCGAGGGGCTGCGTGACGAGTATGACCGGCTCGAGGCCGAATATGCCGAAGCCGACGAGCTGCCTGACGAGATCGACGCGCGTCTCGGAGAGATCGAGCAGGCGCTCGACGCCTTCGAGCAGCGCCCGGCGATCTACGATCCGGCCAACATCGCCATCGCCGGCGTCTTCGTCAGCCTCGACGCCGACGGCTCGCTGTCGGTGGACCGCGGCTATGTCCGCCCCGAGGACGAGCGCCCAGTCGATCCCGATGGAGACGATACGACGGAGGCGGACGGCGACACCGGCCATTCGGCCACGCCCGCCGTTCAACGCGCCGTCGTCACCGTCGGCGGCCAGGCCGCGGAGCCGGAAGACGACGAGGAGGACGGCATCAAGCCGCTGCCCGAGCGCCTCGTCATCGAGCTGACCGCGCATCGCACGCTGGCGCTGCGCAACGCGCTCGCCGAGCATCCCGACGTCGCCATGACCATGCTGCTGCACAAGCTGGTCAGCGATACCTTCCGGCGACCCGCGCCGACGGGCTGCCTCGAGGCCAGCGTCCGCCACGTCTTCTTCTCCGCCCAACCGGAGGAGCTGAAGGACAGCGCGGCCGCGCACGAGATCGCCGAGCGGCACGGGCGCTGGGGCGATCACGTTCCAGCCGACGACCAGGCGCTGTGGGACTGGCTCACCGATCTCGATCCGGGCACGCGCCTCGATCTGCTCGCCCATTGCGTCAGCTTCGGCGTGAACGCGCTGTTCGAGCGGCCGAACCCCTACGGATCAGGCGTCAGCCAGCATGGGCTGGATGTCCGCCTCGCCCAGGCCGACCGGCTGGCGCGCGCCACTGGCCTCGACATGGTGGCGGCGGGCTGGCGGCCGACGGTCGGCAACTATCTCGGCCGCGTCACCAAGCCCCGCATCCTCGAAGCCGTCCGGGAGGGCGCCGGCGAACGGGCCGCCCAGCTCATCGACCATCTGAAGAAGGGCGACATGGCCAAGGAGGCCGAGCGCCTGCTGGCCGACACCGCCTGGCTGCCCGAGCCGCTGCGCCTGATCGATCCCCATGACGGGGAGGTCATCGAACCGGGCGCGGAGGCCGACGCCGACGACGAGGCCGCCTTGCCGGCCTTCCTCAGCGAGGACGGCGACGAGGATGCCGAAGAGATCGAGGACGAGGACGCCCTAACGATCGCGGCCGAATGACCCTCACGGCGGGGGAGCGGCGAGAGGTCGCTTCCCCGCATCTTCGCAAGGAGACCTTCCATGATTGAACCCGACCCGTCCGGCACGCGCCGCGTCGTCTTTCAGTATCTCGTGCCCGTCCACGTCGAGGTCGAAGACGGTCTCGTCGTTTGCGTCACCGTCATCGACAAAACGCCGGTGCGCGATCCAACCCTGGTCGAAGGCGATGCCGGCTATCTGCCGGAAGCCGTCGCCGCCGCCGACGATGGCCAGCCCTGGCCATCCTGGCGGTTCGGCTACTGACCCCTTCGATCATCCCTCAACCGAGCCCGGCCATCGCGCCGGGCTTTCTCGTTTCAGGAGCCTGTCATGGCCAACTATTTCACGCATTTCTCGTGCCTGCTCGACGTCGGCACGCCCGAGAACGCCGCCCGTGCGCTCGATCTCTACAATACGCTGTCCGCGGAAGGCGCGTCGGAGGAACCGCCCTCGGAGGGCTTCCTTCTGTCGATCGAGCCGCAATACGGCGGCACCGAACTCTGGATGCGCGACGACGTGACCGGCGATCCCGAGCGCCTCATCCAGTTCGTGAAGCGCTGCGCCGCCGAGTTCGGCCTCACCGGCAGATGGGGCTTCCAATACGCCAACACCTGCTCGCGGCCGCGTCTCGACGGGTTCGGCGGCGGCGCCCATGTCCTCGACCTCGCCACCGGCGAGACCGTGGACTGGATCTACACCGATGGCTGGCTTGCCCAGACCCTCTCCGGCGAGGGAGGCCCGCTATGAGCATCCCCTCCTATGCCCGGAGCAATTTCCAGACCCTGCTGCGCGCGGCGGGCGACGGCAATCTCGCCCTTATGGAATGCCTCGACGCGGTGACGGGCAGCCCGCGCTACGTCATCTGCGCCGTGGGGCGGGACAACGGCGACTACGTCTTCGCGCCCTTCGGCCATCTCGCCGACGGCAATCCCTACGACGCCTATCTGCCGCCCGATCCCGACGATCCCGAAGGCTTCGTGCGGCCCGAAACGGGAGAGGCGCCATGACCGACATCGACGCCATCTTCGCGGCGGATCGCCAGCATCCGCCGCATGAGCGGTCTCTGCCCTGGCTGGAGACCCGAGGCGGCCTCACCGTCGTCGTCGAGCCCAAGCCTCACTGGGCCAGCGACATGCGGGCGTTTCGATCCGAGGCGCGGGAATATTGCGCCTATGCCGACTGGACCGCGAACGGCGCTCGCGCGCGGTTCTTCGGCCATGTCGATACCTGCGGCGATGACCTGATCCGCAAGGCCCGCACGCTCGTCGCCTCCGAGATCGCGGACGGGCTCTGGATCTGATCCCCTCAAAAAGCGCCCCACCTCACGGTCGGGCGCTTTTTCCGTGCAGGCGCCTTGAGAGTGAGAGGGCCGCCGGGACGGGTTTGAGCCGGTGCGGTCGAGAGAGAGCGCCGCGCGGGCTCGCCCTTTCCCGCTCTCCAAGAGGTTCCCACCATGACCATGATTTCCGCATCGGCGGCGGCGACCGCCGCCGCGCCGCTTCCGCTCGGCTCGAATCCCGAACCCGCCGCCGCCATCCTCGCGGCCGCCGGCCAGCTCTTGCCTCATCTCGAACGCGGCGAGCGCGTCGCCGCCGCCGCCCTGCGTGCGGCGATGGAGACCGCCTTCGGCGCGTCGGACGCCACCGGAGCCTGGGACTGGAAGACGGCCTATGACGCCTGCGAGGCGGCGGCCGTCCTATTCCTCCGTAAATACGGACGTGCGCTTTTCCGCAAAGCCGGGTCTCCGGCGGCTCGCCTTTCCGCGGTGTCGAAAATCGCCAACCTGCTGCCGACGCATACGCGGCGTTCGGCGGAGAGCCAGACCTTCCAGCAGTTCTCGACGCCGATCCCGCTCGGCCTGGTCGCCGCCCACGCCGCGGCCATCACTCCGGCCGACCGGGTGCTCGAGCCGTCGGCGGGCACCGGCCTGCTCGCCATCCTCGCCGAAATCGCGGGCGGCGCGCTCGTTCTCAACGAGCTGGCCGACACCCGCGCCAATCTGCTGTCGCTTCTCTTCCCGGCCATTTCCGTCACTCGTTTCGACGCGGCGCAGATCGACGATCATCTCGATCCCGCCGTGATGCCCAGCGTCGTGCTGATGAATCCGCCCTTCTCGGTCATGGCCAATGTCGAGGGCCGCATGGCGGACGCCGCTTACCGCCATGTCGGCTCGGCCCTGGCGCGTCTGGCCCCCGGCGGCCGGCTCGTGGCGATCACCGGCGCCAGCTTCGCACCCGACAATCCGGCCTGGCGGGACGCCTTCATCCGGTTGCAGGCGCGCGGGCGCGTCGTCTTCTCCGCGGTCATCGACGGCCCCGTCTATGCCAAACACGGCACCACCATCGAGACGCGCCTGACCGTCATCGACAAGCGGCCCGCCGACGATCCCGTCGTGTTTCCGGCGACGCCCGGAATCGCGCCGGACGTCGCCACGCTGCTGGGCTGGCTCAACGAGCATATGCCGGAACGGCCCGCCGTCGATCCCTCCGTTGTGGTCCCGGCCATCGCGCCTTCCACCCCTCGCAGCGTGCGTGGCTATATCAACCGCGCCGCCAAGGCCGGCCCGGCGACTGCGCCGATGGCCGAACCGGAGGGCCTGCCGCTCGCCTACGAGACCCAGGACTGGCTCGCCGGCGAAGGCGGCCGTCTGTCCGAGAGCATCTACGAGGAATACGGATTGCAGGCGATCCGTATCGCCGGCGCCCAGGCCCATCCGACCCGGCTGGTGCAGTCGGCCGCAATGGCTTCGGTCGCTCCGCCCAAGCCGAGCTATCGGCCAAGCCTGCCGCCCAACATCCACGAGCTTTTGTCGGACGCCCAGCTTGAGACTGTGATCTATGCGGGCGAAGCGCACGCGGACCATCTCGCCGGGTCGTGGACGGTGGACGCCACCTTCGACATCGTCACCGCCGCGCGCGAGGATGCAGAGAACGCCGCTCGCTTCCGGCGCGGCTTCATGATCGGCGACGGCACCGGCGTCGGCAAAGGCCGTCAGTCCGCGGCGATCATTCTCGACAACTGGCTCCAGGGCCGCCGCAAGGCGGTGTGGATCAGCAAGTCCGACAAGCTGATCGAGGACGCGCAGCGCGACTGGTCGGCGCTCGGCATGGAGCGCCTGCTGGTCACGCCGCTGTCGCGCTTCCCGCAGGGGCGGCCGATCACGCTGCCGGAAGGCGTCCTGTTTACAACCTATGCCACGCTACGCTCCGATGACCGCGGCGAGAAGGTTTCGCGCGTCCGGCAGATCGTCGAATGGTTGGGCTCCGACTTCGATGGAGTCCTCATTTTCGACGAGGCGCACGCCATGCAGAACGCCGGTGGCGGCAAGGGAGAACGCGGCGACGTCGCCGCCTCGCAGCAGGGTCGCGCCGGCCTGCGCCTCCAGCACGCGCTGCCGAATGCCCGCGTCGTCTATGTCTCGGCGACCGGCGCCACCACGGTCCACAACCTCGCCTACGCCCAGCGGCTCGGCCTGTGGGGTGGCGAGGATTTTCCGTTCTCGACGAGGGCCGAGTTCATCGAGGCGATCGAAGCGGGCGGCGTCGCGGCGATGGAGGTGCTGGCCCGCGACCTGCGCGCCCTCGGCCTCTATACGGCCCGCTCGCTCTCCTTCGACGGTGTGGAATACGAGCTGGTCGAACACGCGCTTAGCCCTGAGCAGACCCGCATCTACGACGCCTATGCCGGGGCCTTCGCCATCATCCACAACCACCTGGACGCGGCGATGGAGGCGGCCAACATCACCGGCACGTCCGGCACGCTGAACCGGCAGGCCAAGTCCGCCGCCCGCTCGGCCTTCGAGAGCGCCAAGCAGCGCTTCTTCGGCCATCTGCTCACCAGCATGAAGACGCCGACCCTGATCCGGTCGATCAGCGTCGACCTGGAAGCCGGCCATGCCGCTGTCATTCAGATCGTCTCGACTGGCGAGGCGCTGATGGAACGCCGTCTGGCCGACCTGCCGACCGAGGAATGGAACGACGTTCGCGTCGACATCACGCCGAGGGAATATGTTCTCGACTACCTCGCCCATTCCTTCCCGGTGCAGCTCTACGAGCCCTTCACCGACAGCGAGGGCAATCTCTCGTCGCGGCCGGTCTATCGCGACGGCCAGCCCGTCGAAAGCCGCGAGGCCGTCGCGCGCCGCGACGAGCTGATCGCGCAGCTCGCCTCCCTGCCGCCCGTGCCCGGCGCACTCGACCAGATCGTCCAGCATTTCGGCTCGGAGCTGGTGGCCGAGGTGACGGGCCGTTCGCGGCGCATCGTCCACAAGAGCACGCCTTCGGGCGGCGACCGTCTCGTCGTCGAGAACCGCGCCGCCGCCGCCAATCTCGCCGAAACCCAGGCGTTCATGGATGACAGCAAGCGCATCCTGATCTTCTCGGACGCCGGCGGCACCGGCCGCAGCTATCACGCCGAGCTTTCGGCGCGGAACACCCGGCTGCGCGTCCACTATCTGCTCGAACCCGGCTGGAAAGCGGATGCCGCCATCCAGGGCCTCGGCCGCACGCATCGAACCAACCAGGCGCAGCCGCCGCTATTCCGGCCCATCGCCACGGACGTCAAGGCGGAGAAGCGTTTCCTCTCCACCATCGCCCGGCGGCTCGACACGCTGGGCGCCATCACCCGCGGCCAACGCCAGACCGGCGGCCAGGGCCTGTTCCGCCCCGAGGACAATCTGGAAAGCCCCTACGCCCGCGATGCGCTCCGCCAGCTCTATCTCCTGCTGGTGCGCGGCAAGGTCGAAGGCTGCTCGCTCGAGCGCTTTGAATCCGCCACCGGCCTGAAGCTGATGGACGCGAACGGCATCAAGGACGAACTGCCCCCGATCACCACTTTCCTCAACCGACTGCTGGCCCTGACCATCGAGCTTCAGGGCATCCTGTTCACCGCCTTTGAGCAGCTTCTCACCGCCAAGATCGAGGGGGCTATCGCCGCTGGCATCTACGATGTCGGGCTGGAGACGCTGACGGCGGAGGGCTTCACCGTCACCGGCCGCCAGACCATCTATACGCATCCGGGCACGGGCGCCGAGACCCGGCTCCTCACTATTGCGCAGCGGACCCGCAATCGCCCGGTCACGTTGGACGACGCGCTCGCCCATCTCGGCGAATCCGGCGCCAGGCTGCTGGTCAACGAACGGTCGGGCCGCGCCGCTGTGCAGATCCCCGCCACCTCGATCATGCTCGACGATGGCGAGATCGAACGCCGCGTCCGGCTGATCCGGCCGATGGAATCGCACACCGTTCCGGTGAAGATGATGGGCGAGACCCATTGGAACGAGGCGGAACGGAACGACTTCGCCTCGGCCTGGAACGCCGAGGTCGCGGACGTGCCGGCGTTCTCCGACAGCACGATCCATATCGTCGTCGGCCTGTTGCTGCCGATCTGGAAGCGGCTACCGAACGAGTCCACCCGCGTCTATCGGCTCCAGACCGACGAGGGCGAGCGGATCGTCGGCCGCAAGGTCTCACCCGCCTGGGCGGCCAATGCGACCACGACCGGCGCAGCCACGCTCGCGCCCGCCGACGCCTTCATGGCGCTGATGGATGGCCGCACCATCCTCGACCTCGCCGAGGGGCTTCAACTTCGCCGCGTCCGTGTGATGGGCGCCAACCGCATCGAACTGTCGGGTTTCACCGACACGATGCGCGAGCGGCTCACCGCCTACGGACTGTTCCACGAGATCATCTCCTGGAAGCTCAGGATGTTCGTGCCAACCGATAGCGCCGGTCCTGCGGTGCTGGAGCGCGTGCTGGGCCGCTATCCGGTCCAGCGCATCGGCGAACGCGAGGCGGCGTGATGACCCGTCTCGACGCTTCCGATCTGGCGACCCGTCTCGGCCGGGAGGCCGAGGCGGTGTGCCGCCACTATCTCGACTCCGGCCATCGTCGGGGCAATTACTGGCAGGTCGGCGATGCACGCAACACGCCCGGCCGCTCGATGTTCGTCCGGCTCAAGCCGACGGCGAAGGGGCCAGCGGGCAAATGGACCGACGCCGCCACCGGCGAGCATGGCGATCTGCTCGACGTGATCCGGGAAAGCTGCGGCCTCATCGACTTCGCCGATGTCGTCGAGGAAGCCCGCAGCTTTCTCAGCCTGCCGCGTCCGAAACCCGCGCCGGCGACGAAGAAGCGACCGAGCACGCCGGCCCCGTCAGGCTCGGCCGAGGCGGCAAGGCGATTGTTCGCCATGTCGCAGCCGATCAGCGGCACCCCCGTAGAGACGTATCTTCGCCATCGCGGCATTACGGCTTTGCACGGAACCGGAAACCTCCGCTTCCATCCACGCTGCTATTATCGGCCCGACGACCATGGCCCGACCGAAACCTGGCCGGCGATGATCGCCGCCGTCACCGATCTCAGGGGCGCGATCACCGGCGCGCATCGCACCTGGCTCGCCCCCGACGGCTCCGACAAGGCGCCGATCGAAACGCAGCGCAAGGCGATGGGCGATTTGCTCGGCCATGCCGTTCGCTTCGGGATCGCCGGCGAGGCGATGGCTGCGGGCGAAGGCATCGAAAGCGTCCTGTCGGCGCGTCAGACGATACCGCACATGGCGATGGCGGCGGCGCTGTCCGCAGCCCATCTGGCCGCCATCCTGTTCCCCGAGACGCTGCGCCGACTCTATATATTGCGCGACAACGACCCGGCAGGCGACGGCGCACGGGACAACCTGGTCGAACGGGCGAACGCGGCCGGAATCGAGGCCATCGTGCTCTCGCCGGTGTTGGAGGACTTCAACGAAGATCTCCGGCGCCTCGGGCTCGATGCGCTCCGCGCCAGCCTGCGGGTGCAGCTCGCGCCGCAGGACGTCGCCCGCTTCATGGCTCAGGCGGCTTAGCCGCCCGCGACGGACGTCACGGCTGCCGTCATCATGCCCGCAGGCTTGCGTCAACCATCGGAGAGGACCGCGCCTCGGCCTTCGAGAGGGCGATCGGCCCACAAACGGGCCAGGCCGACAATGGCGGCGGCCGACTATTTTCCGGCGCGGCCCTGCGGGCCGCTTTCCATCGCGAGACAAAATAGTCGGCCTTGGCCATCAAGGCCCTCGCTTTGCTCGGACTGCCAGCCCGTCCCGCCCATGGGCTTCGTCGCCATGAAGGCCGCGACGGTCGCGGTCCAACCGACGGAGCATCCCATGAGCGAGCACGACGACTACGAACCCGAACACGCCGCATCCCCGACCGACCAGATTGCGCAGGAGCTTCAACTCTACGGCTACCGGCCCTCCGAAGACGAAGCCGATCCCAGGCCCGTGCCGGAAGACCGCATCATCGAAGGCGCCGTCGCCGACATCTTCGACGCCCTGATCTCGACCGTGGCAGATACGAGCCTCGATCCCGACCTCGACGATCTCCTCTGGTCCACCGTCAATACGTTCCACCGCGCCGTCGAGCGGGCCGACCGCAAACTCGACGACAACGAGCAGGCGCAGAAGCGGCTCCAGCGCGAACAGGATGGCTCGGAGGTCAAATCCGTCCAGCTCGAACGCCTGATCGACCTTGGGCAATCGCTGATCGAACGGCGCGACAGCCTAGAAGTCTTCCGCGACAGCGCCGCCGACCACTATCTTCGCGCCACCGGCTCACCCTGGTCTCAGCGCACCGGCTCGCGCGTCAACCATCGCCGCCTCACCGCCGCGATGATCGACAGCCG
>NZ_JBAZKR010000124.1:0-10052 GCF_041650655.1 Zavarzinia sp. | reverse complement strand
TTTCGAGGGCGAGCCGGTTGGGCAGGCCGGTCAGGGAATCGTGCTGCGACGAATAGGCCAATTGGCGCTGCATCATGCGCTGTTCGGTGACGTCCTGGAAGACCAGGACGGCGCCCATCAATTTGCCCGAAGCGTCGCGGATGGGGGCGGCCGAATCCTGCACGTTCCGCCGGTTGCCCTGGCGGTCCATCAGGACCACGTCGCCCTTCAGATAGAAGGGTTCGAGCTTATCCAGGCTGGCGCGCACCGGGCTCGCCAGGGGGGCACCGGTCTCCGCGTCGACGATCCCGAAGACGTCCTCGATCGGCCGCCCCTGGGCGTCGTCGGACGGCCAGCCGGTCATCTCCTCGGCGGTGTGATTCATGAAGGTGATGCGGCCCTCAGTATCGGTGCAGATCACCGAATCGCCGATCGAATAGAGGGTGACGCGCAGTCGCTCCTTCTCTTCGAACAGGGCGTCGGAGAGTGACTGCAGATCCTGTTCCGCCTGTTTGCGCGCCGAGATGTCGACGTGGGTGCCGATCATGCGGAGTGCCCGGCCCGTGGCATCGCGCGAGACGACGCGGCCGCGGTCCAGGACCCAGACCCAATGGCCGTCGCGATGGCGCATCCGCAATTCGCACTCGAAGGTCTCGCAGCCTCTGTTGACGCAGGCGTCCTCCATTTCGCTGGCGCGCGGCAGGTCGTCCGGGTGGATCAGGCGCGACCATTGCTGGTCGTCGTCGTCGATCTCGTCGGGGCGATAACCCAGGATCGCTTTCCAGGTGGGGGAGAAATAGGTGTGGCGGCGGGCGACGTCCCAGTCCCACACGCCCTGACGGGCGCTCTCCAGGGCGAAGCTCCAGCGGTTCTCGCTCTCCGCGAGGGCATTCTCCGCCTGGCGGCGCTGGTCGATATTCTCGATCTGGGCGATGAACTGGCGGGGTTCGCCGGTCTGTTCGTCGCGCACGATCGAAACCGAGAGCTGACCCCAGACGAGGCGGCCGTCCCGGGTGACATAGCGCTTTTCCATGCGGTAGCTGTCGCCCTGGCCGATCAGCAGTTTGTCGGCCTCGGCATCGTCGCGCGCCATGTCCTCGGGATGGCTGAAGTCGTCGACCCGAAGGCTCAGGAGTTCTTCGGTGGTATAGCCCAGCATGTCGGCCAGGGCGCGATTGACCATCAGCAGGCGGCCGTCCGGTGCCACGATCGTCATGCCGATGGCCGCATTGTCCATCGCATTGCGGAGGGCGTGTTCGCTCGCCTGCATCCGTTGTTCATGGCGCCGGTAGTGGGCGATGACGGTCGACGCCAGGAAGGCGGGCACGATGGCGAGGGCCAGGGCCAATTGCGGCGGCAGTTCGTAGGTATCCGGGGCGGCCAGAGGAAACACGGTCAAGGTGCCGGGTATGTCGGCCAGGATCAGGCCGACGCAGAGCGCCGACACCAGGGCCGAGCCGAGTGGTCCCAGTACCGCGGCGACGAGCACCAGGGCCGGCGAGATCATGATCAGCGGAATCTCGCTGGTCGCCAGCACCAGGTAGGAGAAACCGCAGCCGAGAACGCCTGCCGCCACCGTCTGCACGGCTGTCCAGCCGGTGAAGCATTGGCGTATCTCCCGCCGATCGGCGGCGAAGACGATGGGGAGCACGCAAAGGGTGCCGAGCGCCGACCCGGTCCACCACAGCCACCAAGCCGACCAATAGCCGTCAGCCGTGGCCGTTTCGACGAGACCGGCGGCGGCGCCCAGGAGGCCGGCCGTCATGGGGGCCACGACGGCGGCGAAGAGCACGCACCAAATGGGGGCGACGATCGATTCCCAGTCGCGGATGGTCGCTCGCATCAGGACGATGGCCAGACCTGTTTCCAGGACATTGGCCGCCGACGTCAGGGCGTTGGGCAGGACCCCGAGGCCGGCGGCCGCCTTGGCGGCGATCGAGGCGACCGCGACGCTGGCGAGCAGGGTGGGGAGACTGAGATCGCGCCGGTGCCAGTAGAGGCCGATGACGGCGGCATTGGCGAGCCAGAGGCCGGCGATACCGCCGATGCCGCGGAAATAGTGGATGCCCAGGCTGGCCAGCAGGAAATAGACCGGGATGGTCGCGGCGACGGGGGCGAGGGGACGCAGGGCCGACAGGCGGCCCGCCATTCCTGCCTGTCCCGGTGCCGCCAAGCTGTCCGGCTGGGCACTCGTCATGGTCGCACCTGGCCGCGACCGGCAGAACCTGCCCCGGCTGAGTCGATCGCAAAAAAATGCCAACGAGACGTCATCGAGACCATCGCCCAACGCGTGGGCTGCCTGCCACGCCTCGTCATGGTGGCGACAGGACGCTTAAGGCGAGGTTAAGATGCACCGCCCCCCGGCCGGACTGCACCACGCTCAGGCGGCCGAGGCTTCGGCGGGCAGGCGGCGGCGGTACTCGCTGGGTTGCAGCCCGGTCCACTTCTTGAAGGCGCGGTGGAACGAGCTGGGATCGGCGAATCCCAGTTCCTCGGCGATGTCGGCGATGGACGAGCGTCCGCGGGCGAGACAGCGGATGGCGAGATCGCGGCGCAGCGAATCCTTGATCGACTGATAGGAGGCGCCTTCGCCGTCGAGCCGGCGGCGGAGCGTCGAGGCCGACATGTGGAGCCCGGTGGCGAGCTGGTCGAAATCGGGCCAGTCGGCTGGCGGCAGGCGGCGCAACTCGTGCCGGACACGCACGGTGAGACTGTCGTTGGAGCGGTATTTGACCAATATGTTGGCCGGCGCCCGGCGCAGGAAACTCTTCATCTCCGCCTCGCTCCGCTTCACCGGGAGATCCAGGAAGGCGGCGTCGAATTCGAGCCGCGTCCGGCTCCGCCCGAAGCGGAGGTCGTGGGTGAAGAGGGTCCGGTAGTCCTCGGTATAGGCGGGTTCGGCACAGCGGAATTCGGCCGCCGTCACCGGAATGCGCCGGCCCGCCAGCCAGCAGGTCAACCCGTGGACGATCAGCAGGAAGGTGCAATAGGTGAAGGCGCGTAAAGGTGCCCCGTGCTCGGTCAGGACAAGGGAGGCGCGGGTACCTTCCCGCACCACCGTACCCTGGAGATCGTCGAGGATCAGGCCCATCAGGCGGAGCGCCCGGCGCAACCCCTGGCCCACCGTCTCGGCGCCGTGCGCGGCGCGGCACATCAGGGTGAAGCTGCCCGGCCGCATCGGGTGGCGGTCCATGCCGAAGAATTCGTCGTCCATCGCCCGGGCGAGGCCGAGCCAGAGGGCGGCATAATGGGTCGCGGGCACGCGGGCGGCGCCATCCGCCAGCAGGGCGGGCTCGATGCCGGCGCCGCGCAGCAAGCCGTCCACGTCGATGCCGCGAGCCCGGGCCTCGGCCAGGGCTTCCTCGACCAGATGGACGGAGATCGTGCCGCGCTGCATTCCGGCGGGGGTCCTCACAAAGTCTAGGCCATCATATTGCAAAAACGATCGGCCAATTTGGAGCCTGCTGCCATTGTAGCAGCCATGCATTGGTCTTAACCCATGCATCAAACGGCCCGAGGCCGGAACAATGGACGGGAGATGCGCCGATGAAGCGTTCCTATGAAACCGTGATGGCCGGATTTTCGGTCGCTACGCTGGAAAAGGAAGTCCTTTCCGGCAGCCTGGCCGGCGGCCTCAATGCCTGCATCGAATGCTGCGACGCCCATGTCGCCCCCGGCAAGGTGGCGCTCCACTGGGAGAGCAAGGACGGCCGGAGCTTGGATCTCACCTTCGCCGAGCTGAAGGAAAAGGCCGCCCGCTTCGCCAATTTCCTGACCGCGCAGGGTGTTGCGCCGGGCGACCGCATCTCCGGCCTGCTGCCGCGCACGCCCGAACTGCTGGTCACCATCCTGGGCACCTGGCGCGCCGGTGCGGTCTATCAGCCCCTGTTCACCGCCTTCGGCCCCAAGGCGATCGAGCACCGGGTGCAGACGGCGGAGAGCAAATTCGTCGTCACCGACCTGACCAACCGCCCGAAGCTGGACGAGGTGAAGAACTGCCCGCCCGTGCTGACCGTGGGCGATGTCGTGCCCGCCGGCGACCTGAATTTCGCGGCCGAGCTGGCGGCGCAGCCGGGCGATTTCGCGCCGGTGCTGCGCGCGGCCGACGACGCCTTCCTCCTGATGTTCACCTCGGGCACCACGGGCCTGCCCAAGGGCGTGCCGGTGCCCTTGAAGGCGCTGCTCTCCTTCGGCGTCTACATGCGCGACGCGGTCGACCTCCGGCCCGGGGACAAGTTCTGGAACATCGCCGATCCGGGCTGGGCCTACGGCCTCTATTACGCCGTCACCGGTCCCCTGCTGCTCGGCCATACCACCACCTTCTATGAAGGCTCCTTCACGGTCGAGAGCACCTACGGCCTGATCAAGAAGCTGGGCATCACCAATCTGGCCGGCTCGCCCACCGCCTATCGCCTGCTGATCGCGGCAGGCGCCGAAGCGGCGGCGCCGGTGAAGGGCCAGCTCCGCGTCGTCTCATCGGCCGGCGAGCCGCTGAATCCCGAAGTGATCCGCTGGTTCGCCGAACATCTGGCGGCCCCGATCAACGACCACTACGGCCAGACCGAACTCGGCATGGTGGTGAACAACCACCACGGCCTCGATCATCCGATCCGCATGGGTTCGGCCGGCCTGTCCATGCCCGGCTACCGCGCCGCGGTGGTGGACGAGGAAACGCTCGACGAACTGCCGGTCGGCAAGCCCGGCATTCTCGCGATCGACCGCAGCCAGTCGCCGCTGTTCTGGTTCCCGGGCTACCTGAACCGCGAGACGCCGAGCTTCCGGGGCGACTACTACCTGACCGGCGACACGGTCGAGCTCAATGACGACGGTTCGATCTCCTTCGTCGGCCGTTCGGACGACATCATCACCTCGGCCGGCTACCGCATCGGGCCGTTCGACGTCGAGTCTGCCCTGATCGAACACCCGGCGGTGGTCGAAGCCGCCGTCGTGGGCAAGCCGGACCCGGAGCGGACCGAGATCGTGAAGGCCTTCGTCGTCCTCGCCAAGGGTTACGAGCCGAGCGAGGCGCTGGCCGACGAGCTGCAGCAATATGTGCGCAAGCGCCTGTCGACCCACGCCTTCCCGCGTGAGATCGAATTCGTGGCCGAACTGCCCAAGACCCCCTCGGGCAAGGTCCAGCGTTTCATCCTGCGCAACCAGGAAGTGGCCAAGGCCAGCGCCGCCTCGGCCGCCTGATCAGGGAGTTCATCGTGCAGATTTCGGGTAAGACCTTCATCGTCACCGGCGGTGCCTCCGGCCTCGGCCTCGCGACCGCCCGCATGGTGGTGGCGGAGGGCGGCAATGCGGTGCTGTGCGACGTCAATCCGGCCGGCGAGGCGGTGGCGGCGGAACTCGGCGCCACCGCCGTCTTCGTGAAGACCGACGTCACCAATGCGGCCGATGCCGAAGCCGCGGTCGAAGTGGCGCTGGCCAAATTCGGCGCCGTGCATGGCCTGGCGAACTGCGCCGGCATCGTGATCGGCGAGAAAGTGGTGGGACGCGACGCGCCCCACCGGCTGGAAACCTTCGCCAAGGTGATCAACGTCAACCTGATCGGCGCCTTCAACATGCTGCGCGTCGCCGCCTTCGCCATGGCGAAGAACGAGCCGGGCCTGGATGGCGAGCGCGGCGTGATCGTCAACACCGCCTCGATCGCCGCCTTCGACGGCCAGATCGGCCAGGCCGCCTATGCCGCTTCCAAGGGCGGTGTGGTCGGCATGACCCTGCCGATCGCCCGCGAATTGGCCCGGACCGGGATCCGTGTTGTGTCGATCGCCCCGGGCACCTTCGAGACGCCGATGATGGCGGGCATGCCGGTCGAGGTGAAGGAGAGCCTGGGCAAACTGGTGCCCTTCCCCTCGCGCCTCGGCGATCCCGCCGAATTCGCCGCCCTGGTCAAGCATATCGCGGAGAACCGCATGCTGAACGGCGAGGTGATCCGCCTCGACGGCGCCCTCCGTATGGCCGCCAAGTAACACAAGGGGAAACGAAGATGGAAGATCCGGTCGTCATCGTCGGCATGGCCCGCACCCCGATGGGCGGGTTCCAGGGTGACCTGAAGGATTTCACCGCGTCGCAGCTCGGTTCGGCCGCGATCAAGGCCGCCGTCGGCCGCGCCGGGCTCGATGCCGCGTCGGTCGAGGAAGTGGTGTTCGGCTGCGTGCTGCCGGCCGGCCAGGGCCAGGCCCCGGCGCGCCAGGCCTCGCTCGGCGCCGGCCTGCCGCTCGGCGCCGGCTGCACCACGGTGAACAAGATGTGCGGTTCGGGCATGAAGGCGACCATGTTCGCCCATGACCTGATCCTGGCGGGTTCGGCCCAGGTCGCCGTTTCGGGCGGGATGGAGAGCATGAGCAATGCGCCCTATCTGCTCGACCGGGCGCGCACGGGCTATCGCATGGGTCACGGCCGCGTGCTCGACCACATGTTCCTCGACGGCCTCGAAGACGCCTATGACAAGGGCCGCCTGATGGGCACTTTCGCCGAGGATTGCGCGGAAGTCTTCCAGTTCTCCCGCGAGGAGCAGGACGCCTATGCCATCCGTTCCCTGACAAGGGCGCAGAAGGCGATCGCGGACGGCTCCTTCGTGAAGGAAATCGTGCCGGTCACCACCAAGGCCAAAGTCGAGGTCGCCTCGGACGAGCAGCCGCCCAAGGCCAAGATGGACAAGATCCCGGGCCTGAAGCCGGCCTTCCGCGAGGGCGGCACGGTCACCGCCGCCAATTCCTCCTCGATCTCGGACGGTGCCGCGGCGCTCGTCCTGATGAAGCGCTCGGAAGCGGAGAAGCGGGGCCTCACCCCGATCGCGGTGATCCGCGGCCATGCCACCCATGCCGACAAGCCGAATCTGTTCCCGACGGCGCCCATCGGCTCGATCGAGAAGCTCTTCGCCAAGACCGGCTGGACGAAGAAGGACGTCGACCTGTTCGAGGTCAACGAAGCCTTCGCCGTCGTCGCCATGGCGGCGATCCGCGAACTCGGCCTCGATGCCGAGACGGTGAATATCCACGGCGGCGCCTGTGCCCTGGGGCATCCGATCGGCGCGTCGGGGGCGCGCATCGTCGTCACCCTGCTGGCGGCGCTGGAAAAATACGGTCTGAAGCGTGGCGTCGCCTCGCTCTGCATCGGCGGCGGCGAAGCGACGGCGCTGGCGGTCGAACTGGTGCATTGAGATGAGCGACTTCGGCTATACCGAGGAACAGGTCCAGATCCGCGACGCGGCGCGTGCCTTCGCCGCGGAGCGCCTGGCGCCCTTCGCCGCCGACTGGGACCGCGACCACGCCTTCCCCCACGAGGCGATCGCGGAGATGGGCGAACTCGGCTTCTTCGGCATGGTGGTGCCGGAGGAATGGGGCGGCGCTGAGACCGGCAACCTCGCCTATGCCATGGCGCTGGAAGAGATCGCGGCCGGCTGCGGCGCGGTCTCCACTATCATGAGCGTGCACAATTCGGTCGGCTGCGCGCCCATCCTGAAATTCGGCACGGAGGCGCAGAAGCGCCGCTTCCTGCCCGACATGGCGGCGGGCAAATCGATCGGCGCCTTCATGCTGACCGAACCGCAGGCGGGTTCCGACGCCTCCTTCCTGAAGACCAGGGCGAAGAAGGACGGCAACAGCCATTACGTGCTGAACGGCACCAAGCAGTTCATCACCTCCGGCCGCCATGCCAAGGTCGCCATCGTCTTCGCGGTGACCGATCCGGAGGCCGGCAAGAAGGGCATTTCCGCCTTCATCGTGCCGACCGACACGCCGGGTTACACGGTGGCCAGGGTCGAGGACAAGCTCGGCCAGCACGCTTCCGACACCTGTCAGATCGTCTTCGAGGATATGCGCCTCTCGGCCGACATGCTGCTCGGCAAGGAAGGCGAGGGTTACAAGATTGCCCTTTCCAACCTCGAAGGCGGGCGCATCGGCATCGCCTCGCAATCGGTCGGCATGGCACGGGCGGCACTCGATTACGCGGTGGCCTATGCCAAGGAGCGGGTGACTTTCGGCCAGACCCTGATGAACCACCAGGCGGTCGCCTTCCGGCTGGCCGACATGGCGACCCAGGTCCAGGCGGCGCGCCTCATGGTGCATCACGCCGCCCGGCTCCGAGAGGCCGGCCTGCCTTGCTTGACCGAGGCGAGCCAGGCCAAGCTCTTCGCCTCCGAAATGGCGGAGCGCGTCTGTTCGGCGGCGATCCAGACCCTCGGCGGCTACGGCTATCTGGCCGATTACCCGGTGGAGCGGATCTACCGCGACGTCCGCGTCTGCCAGATCTACGAAGGCACTTCGGACGTCCAGCGCATGGTGATCGCGCGGAGCCTGTGAACGTCGGCCCTCAGGCGAGGGCCAGCTTGTTGCCGGTGCGGGCGAGGCGGCGGGCCAGTTTCAGGTCCAGCAGGGCTTCGCCCCCGGCAGCGGCGAAGAGGCCGCGCGCCGCCGCCTGCCCCTCGGCGTCGAGGGCGGCGAAGGCATCCTGCATCCGCTGCAACAGCCACAGCGAATGGCCGGCCGAAGCCTGGTGGACGGTGGCATCGCCCAGGGCAAAAGAAATCCGGCCGAAGCTCGGCTGGTCTTCGCCCTTGGGCGAAATCGGCTGGCCGGCCGGGAAATCCGGGTTCTGCGCCGCCCAGGCGGCAAAAGCGTCGGCCGTCGCCCGCATCTCGGGCAGGAATTCCGCGACCGCCTGGCGGGTCACGGCGGAAAGCGCCTCGGTCGCGGCGAAGCCCGGCGTCCGGTCCGGGAATTCGGGCGAGGAGATTTCGGCGGCATTCATGCGCTCGACCCAACGGAACACCATGGGGGCGTTCTGCTGCATCAGGCGAAGCGGATGGGGGTCGCGCCCCAGATGGGCGAAGAGCGGGCCGATGAAGCCATAGTCGGCCCGGCTCGGCGCATCGCCGAGCAGATAGGGCTGGCGGCCGAACACTTCGTTCAGGCGATCGAGCAGCGCGAGATAGCAGGTCTCGATCGCCGGGATCGTCTCCTCGGTGATGCCGAGGGGCGGCAGATAGGCGGCCATGCGGGCGGCCAGGTCGCGGCCGATGGTGAGCCATTCGGCGGGCGGCCGGTCGAAGGCCAGCAGGCGGCCGAATTCGCCACCGATGAAGGCGCCGTTCGCTTCCGGGAAATTCCAGCGGTAGTGCATCGCCGGCTTGAGCAGGGCGCGGTCGGCATAGGCCTCAAAAAAGAGTTCGAGCACGCGAAGCGCGCCCGCCGGCCGCGGCACTTCCGGGTGGCGGCGTTCCAGCGCATCCAGGATCACGGCCGAATCCTGCAGGATCTCGCCGTCGGCGAAGGCCACCACGGGCACCCGATGGTTCTTCACCGCCGGATAGACGGCGGCCCGGTAGTGCGGATGCGAGGTGAAATATTCGCGGAAGGGCAGGCCGTGCTTGCGGAAGAAGCAGCGCACCTTGGCGGTATAGAGGGAGCAGGGGGCGCCATAGAGGGCGGCGGTCTCGGTCATCGGGGTTCCTGGGCCTGTGCGGTTCGCCCGCATCGTTTTCGCTGTCGCGCCGGGCAGGGAAGCAGAACGGTAGCCCTGCGGCAAGCCCCGCGCGAACCTTCTTGACGGCACCGGCCCGGCTTCCGATCCTGGCGCCATCATGACCGTGACGATCTACCACAACCCGAAATGCAGCACTTCGCGGAACACGCTCCAGCGGATCCGCGAACGCGGCATCGAGCCCACCGTCGTCGACTATCTGAAGACGCCGCTCAGCCGTGCCCAACTGGCCGCCCTCGGCAAGGCCCCGGGCATGACGGTGAAGGACCTGCTGCGTACTAAGGAACCGCTGGCCAAGGAGCTGGGCCTGGCCAAGGCATCCGACGACGCCATGCTGGATGCGATCGCCGCCCATCCGATCCTGCTGAACCGGCCGATCGTCTCCGGCCCCAAGGGCACGCGGCCGACTCGCCCGGTCGAGACGGCGGACGAGCTCCTGTAATGCGCTTCGTTTCGCCCGCCGACTTCACGGGCGAGCGCGCCTGGGCCGCGCTGGATATCGCCCGCTTCGATGCTGCCACCGTGCGCCTGCATTGGACCGATGCGCCCTATCGCTGGCATGTGAACGACGGCGAGGAAGTTTT
>NZ_JBAZKR010000123.1:0-10136 GCF_041650655.1 Zavarzinia sp. | reverse complement strand
GCCCATGGCGGATTTGGCCAGGGTTTCGATCTGGGCGAGATCTTGCTGATTACGCGGCTGGTAGGTCCGGGTGCCGTCGGCGGCGGTCTGATAGGTGCCGTCGACCAGGATGGCGACCGAGAGGCGCTTCACCCGCCCGCCTTCCTGGACCGTGGTCTGGTCGGTGCGGGAGATTTCGTAGTTGATCGTCTCTTCGCTGCGGTCGTTCTGCGACTGGGTGCCGGTGCCGCCGGCCTGACCCTGGCCATTGGGCAGGTTGTTCTGCACCGTGACGGGGGCGTTGCCGCCTTCGGCATTGCGTTGGCGGTCGGTCACCGTCTGGGTCGAACGCACCACCTGGCCATCGGGATTATAGGTCTGGGTCTGGGTCGTGACGCGGTCGTAGTCGAGTTCGGCCGTCACCTCTGCCCGCACCTTGTCGAAACCGACCGAGGAGCCGACCAGCTGTTCGAGCGAACGGCGCAGGCGCGCCTCGTATTCGCGGGTCTTGGAGGCGACCGCCTGGGCCGGATCGGATTGGTTGCCGGGGTCGGCGGTCAGCAGGTTGCCGCGATCGTCGACGATGGAGACGCGGTCGGCGGCGAGGCCGGGCACGGCGGCCGCGGTGAGCTGCTGGATGGCGCGCACCTGCGAAGCGTCGAGCGAACCGCCCTTCAGCTTCAGCACGATCGAGGCCGAAGGCGCCTCGGCGTCGCGGGCGAAGAGCTGGCGCTGCGGCAGCACCAAGTGGACGCGGGCCGAGGCGATGCGGTCGATCGAGCCGATCGAGCGGGCGATCTCGCCTTCGAGCGCGCGGAGATGGTTGATGTTCTGGACGAAGCTGGTGGTGCCGATCGAATCGGTGCGGTCGAAGATCTCGTAGCCCATGGAGCCGCCGGCCGGCACGCCGGATTCGGCCATGGCCATGCGCAGGCGGGCGACCTGGTCTTCCGGCACCAGGATGCGGCTGCCGTCGGCCGAGAGCTGATAGGGCACCTTCAGCTCGTCGAGCTTCTGGACGATGCGGCCCGAATCGGAGAGCGCCAAGTCGCTGTAGAGCAGCGCCATGGTCGGCTGCATCATGCGGTTCACGGCGAAGGCCAGGAAGGCCGCGACCGCCAGGACGACGCCGGCGAGCGCCAGCCCGCGCCGCAATCCCAGTGCTCTCAGTCGCGCGATCAAGTCGTTCATATCGCCCCCGGTCGAGGTGCAGGCACGTCGTTCATGGCTGGGGAACGATGCCCCCTAGGCAAGAATTTCCCTGTTTCTGTTGAAGAAGTGATTAACGGTGCGGCGCCGCGACGCGAGGGCACAAAAAAACGGCCCGGCGGGGGGACCGGGCCGTTTCGCTGCCGCGACGGGGGATCGGGAGATGATCAGGGGGCGCGGTAGAGCTGGATTCGGGTGGCCCGCAGGCCGGGCAGGCCGTGGGCGTCGATCGCCCGCTGCCAGGACAGAAATTCCTCGATCGACAGGGAATAGCGGGCGCAGGCATCTTCGAGCGTGATCAGGCCGCCGCGGACGGCGGCGACCACGATCGCCTTGCGCCTGATCACCCAGCGCTTGGTATCGGGTGGCGGTAGATCCTCGATCCCGAGGCCTTCGGGGCCGATCAGGCTCTCGGTGAGATCCTGGAGGGGGCGGCGTTCGTTCACTCTCGTCTTCCTTGCACAGGGGGCCCATGCCAGCCTGCACAAGCGATCCTAGAGGGTCTGGGTTAACACCCGCCTAAGGGCACACGTTCAGCTCCCCGCCATGATCTGGGTCACGTCGGAGAGGGCGATGTCGCCGTTTTTCGTGACCAGGGTGATGGACGAGCCGGTCGTGTCGACGCCGGTGACGGTCGAGACCGTGCCGATCGTATTGGTGACGGCGGTACCCGTCTTGTCGACCGAGACGGCCTTCAGCGTGTAATTGCCGGCCGCCACCGTGTCGCCGTTGGTATCCTTGCCGTCCCAGGAGTAGCTCTGGGTGCCGCTGGCGGTCGAGCCGGTCAGGGTCTTCACCACATTGCCCTTGGCGTCGACCACGGCGAGCTTGGTCGAAACCGCGGTGCCGTCGTTCGAATATTGCCAGTTCACCGGATTGGTGCCGTCGAAGCCGGCGGTCGCGGTCGAGACCACCACCTGCTTGCCGATATAGCTCGCCGCACTGGTGGTCATCGAGCTCTGCAGGACCGAGAGCATGCTCTCCAGCGTCTTGTTCGAGTTGATCGACTGTTCGACCTGGCTGAACTGCACGAGCTGGCTGGTGAATTCGTTCGAATCCATCGGCGACAGCGGGTCCTGGTTCTGCAACTGGGTGGTCAGCAGGGTCAGGAAGGACGAGAAATTCTTGGTCAGGTCGGCCGAGGCCGTGGCGGCGGCCGAGGTCGCCGTGGAACTGGAGCCGCTGGCTTGGATGGAGCTGGTCATGGCCTCTGCCTTTCCGTCAGACTTCGATGTCGAGGGCGCGGCTGCCCGCCGCCCGTGATTGTCGCGCCGTCGCCTCGATGCGGCCGAGGCCGTCGCCCGAACCCGTGTCGCGGCCGCGGCCACGCCGCCCGCCCGAGCCCGAGTTGCCGCCGTCGTTCCCCGCGCCGCCGGAGGACGAGCCCGAGCCGTCGCGCAGCGCGAAATTGAGCGACGTGGTATCAGCGTTCAGGCCCTGGCCGGCCAGCGAGCGGGCGAGTTCGGCCCGGTCGCGCTGGAGCAGGCCCAGGGTCTCCGCCCGGTCGGCATAGACATGGGCGGTGACGCGGCCGTCCTCGGCGAATTCGAGGCGGACGTCGACCCGTCCCAGTTCCTCGGGCGCCAGGCTGATTTCGAAAACCTTCTGTCCGTCGGCGACATGGCGCGCGATGGCGAGGCCGAGGGCTTCCGGGGCCACCGGCACGGGGGCGGCCCGGGGGCTCGGTGCCGCAGTGGTCGCGGCCTGGGCTGGGGCCTGGGCTGGGGCCTGGGGCGTCGTGCCGGTGCCGCTCGCTGCGGCGGCGGCCAGGCTGCCGGCGTCACTCGCGGGGGTGGGCGCCGGTTGGGGCGCCGGTCGGTCCGCCGGCGCGGCGGCGGCCTGATCGGCCAGGCGCTCGGTCTCCTTCGCCGCATCTTCGCGTGCACCCGCGGCCGCCTTGCCGCCATTGTCGTGGCCGGCCTTGGCCAGGGCGGTGCCCGGATCGGGCTTCACTTCTGCGGTCGGCGCCGACACCGCGCCGGACGTTGTGGTCGGCACGACCTGCCGCTGCGGTTGGCTCGGTGCGGTCAGGGCGGTCAGCATGTCGGCCAGGACGGCGGTCGGATCGGCGGCGGCATCGGTCGCCGCCTTTTCCTTGGCTTCGTCGCTGGCGCCGCCACCGAGCTGGTCGCCCGGATTGGCGGATTTGCCGCTCGCCTGCGCCGTGGCGCCATCTTCGGTGACCTGGACCGCGCCAGTCGTGGCGGACGGCGTCTCGCCCGCCTTGGCGTCCGACTTGGCCTGGGGGGCGGATGTCTCGTCTGGCGGGGCGGGCTTCGCCGGGGTCGGCTCGCCATCCGCCTGGGCCTGGGCTTGGTCCAGATGGGCGGCGAAATTGTCGTTCCCCGCTGCCGTGTCGGCGGCTGCCGGCACCTTCGCGGGGAAGGCGGGCGGGGTCGGGGGGATGATGATGGCGGTGGCGTCCATGGCTCGGGTCCGGGCTATCGCAGATACAGATGCAGGGATCGGGCCAGCCGGGGAGGGCGCGGAAATCCTGGCGCCGGCGCAGTGCACGGAGGTCTCGCGCTACTGCAACCCGGCAATTCCTTCCCCCTGCTTGTCGCTTTCTGCCGGGCCGACTATGGTCCGCCCATGACGGCACCCTTCGACATCGATGCCCTGCTCCGCCCCGACCCGGCCGACGACCTGCCGGCCGGCGCACGCGTGGTCGTCGCCATGTCGGGCGGCGTCGATTCCTCGGTCACCGCGGCCCTGATGCAGGCGCGCGGCTACGACGTGGTCGGCATCACCTTGCAGCTCTACGACCAGGGCGCGGCCGCCGGGCGGAAGGGGGCCTGCTGCGCCGGGCTCGACATCCGCGACGCCCGCCGTGTCGCCGAGACCCTGGGCATTCCCCATTTCGTGCTCGACTACGAACAGGCCTTCCGCGCCAATGTGATCGATCCTTTCGTCGACGCCTATCTGGCGGGCGAGACGCCGGTGCCCTGCGTGCGCTGCAATCAGACGGTGAAGTTCCGCGACCTCCTGGGGGCGGCCCGCGACCTCGGCGCCGTCGCCATGGCGACCGGGCATTATGTCCGCCGGGTGGCGACGCCGGCCGGCCCCGAACTGCACCGCGGCCGCGACCCGGCCCGGGACCAGAGCTATTTCCTCTTCGCCACGACGCGGGACGAGCTCGACTTCCTGCGCTTCCCCCTGGGCGACATGGAAAAGCCCAAGGTCCGCGCCCTCGCCGCCCATTTCGGCCTCGCCGTGGCGGAAAAGCCGGACAGCCAGGACATCTGCTTCGTGCCCTCCGGCCGCTATGCCGCCGTGGTCGAGAAGCTCCGCCCCGGCGCCGCCGATCCGGGCGAGATCGTCGACCTCGAAGGCCGCGTGCTCGGAAGCCACGACGGCGTGATCGGTTTCACGGTCGGCCAGCGCAAGGGCCTCGGCATCGGCGGTGGCACCCTGCCGGGCAATGCCCCGCTCTATGTCGTGCGCCTGGAGCCCGAGACGCGGCGCGTCGTCGTCGGCCCGAAGGAGGCCCTGGCCCGGCGCGAGATCGCCGTCTCCGACCTCAATTGGCTCGGCCCCGGCGGCAGTGCGGTGGACCGCCCGGCGCTCGCCCGCATCCGTTCTGCCCGGGCGCCGGTGCCGGCCGAACTCCTTGTCGCCGCGACCGGCGGCGCCACGGTGGTGCTGGATGCGCCGGAATATGGCGTCGCGCCCGGCCAGGCTTGTGTCCTCTATGACGCCGCTGATCCCGACCGCGTGCTGGGCGGCGGCTGGATCCGCCGCGCGGCGACTTGACAGCCCCGCCGCCACCGAATATATGAGCGGCCTCGCGGCCAAGCCCGCGGCCCCTTGGGGCGGAGTAGCTCAGTTGGTTAGAGCAGCGGAATCATAATCCGCGTGTCGGCGGTTCAAATCCGTCCTCCGCTACCACCCCTTCCCACTATTCTCTGGTCTCGGTTCGGCCTCTGGATCGAATTCAGGCGTTCAGGCCGTGTCTGCTCACGCGATGTCGTCGATCGTTACGTCGAGGGCAGTGGCCAGGGCCTTGAAGGCGGCGATCGAGCCTTCGCGGCGGCCGCCTTCGATCTGGCTGACATAGGCCTGGGACAGGCCCGCCTTTTCCGCCAGTGCCCGGGCGCTCAGACCGCGATGCTCGCGCCAGACCCGGAGCGGGCTTTCGCCCTCGATCAGGTGCTTCACCATGGTGGCCGGCAGGGCCTCTTCTTCCCCGGTGGCGAGGCGGTCGCGGTAGCGGGCGATGGTGGCGCGGTCTTCGGCATCCTCCGCCGCCTCGATCAGACGGCGGTAGTCGCCCTCGGGCAGGACCGCGAGCCGCCCGGCCGGGGTGTCGATGAATTGCACGCTCATATCCCTCACTCCTCGTAGGCGCTGCCGCGCGAGGTGATCCTGGCCACTTCGAGGACCACGCCGTCGAGCACGAGGACGCGCCAATCGCCGATCCGCAGGCGGATCGCCTCGCTGCCCTTCAACGCCTTCACATTATTGGCCAGGGCAGCGGGATCGGCCGCATAGAGCTCGATCTTGGCGACGATCAGGCGGGCCGTGTTCGTCGGCATCCGGCGCAGGGTCCTCGCCGCCTCTTTGCTGTATGCGATTTCCCTCATGGGGAAAATATAGCAATTGGCTAATGTCCGGGCAAGGGTGGTCCAGCCCGCTGTTTACACCTCGCCCCCGCCCCCCTACGATTCGGCCAAAGCAGAACGAGTCAGGGAGGAGAGAATGGCTTTCGAAGGTGGTTGTTACTGTGGTGCCGTCCGCTATGTCTCGGAGGGCGAGCCGGTGATGAAGGGCGAATGCCATTGCCGGGAATGCCAATATATCGCCGGCGGCGGGCCCAATATCTTCATGGCCATGCCGACCGACGGCTTTCGCTACACCAAGGGCAAGGCGAAGAAATTCGCCAGGGCCGACCTCGCCAATCCGGTGACGCGGGAATTCTGCCCCGATTGCGGCACCCATCTGGTGACCCTGGCGCCGGGTTTCCCCGCCGTCATCGTGAAGGTCGGCACGTTGGACGATCCGGCGGCCTACGGCGGGCCGCAGGTCGCCATCTACACCTGTGACATGCAGAGTTTCCACCAGATCCCGCCGGGCATCCCGAGTTTCGAGCGACTGCCGGGCTGAGGCGGCGATGGCCGCGGGGCGGACCGATCAGGAGGCCGTCTTCGCCCTGATGGATCGGCTGGGCACCCTGATCTTCACCCGCGACATGGCGGTGATCGACGAATTGTGGAGCGGCGCCGGCTTCCGCCTGCTCGGCTCCGAATTGCCGGAAGACGCGCGCAGCCGCGAGGAACTGGCGGTCTTCTTCGCCCATCTCTTCGCGGCGCCCGCCCGCTATCGCTGGGAATGGGGCGAGCGAACGGTGGAACATCTGGGCGACCTGCTCTGGGTCTGCGCCAAGGGCGACCTGATCGTCAGCCTGCCCGAACAGGTCCGCCGCAAGCCCTACCGCGCCGTCTGCATTTTCGAGCGGCGCGGCGGGCGCTGGCTCTGGCGCCTGTTTTCGGGCAGCGAGCCGGTGGTGCCGGGGGCGTAAGCCGCTAGATCCCCTGGCCGCCGGAAACCTCGATCCGCTGGGCGGTGACCCAGCGGTTCTCGTCCGCGAGCAGGGAGGCGATCATCGGCCCGATGTCGTCCGGCACGCCGACCCGGCCGAGCGCCGTCATCTCGGCGAAGATGCGATTGACCTCGGGGATGTCGCGCACCGCGCCGCCGCCGAAATCGGTCTCGATCGCACCGGGTGCCACCGCGTTCACGGTGATGCCGCGGCCGCCCAGCTCGCGCGCCATGTAACGGGTCAGGACTTCGACCGCGCCCTTGACGGCCGCATAGACGGCGTATCCCGGGAAGCTCACCCGGGTGAGGCCGCTCGACAGGTTGACGATGCGCCCGCCGTCGGCGATCAGCGGCAGCAGGGCCTGGGTCAGGAAATAGACGCCCTTGAAATGGACGTCGACCAGGCGGTCGAAGCTCGCCTCCTCGGTGGTGCCGATCGGCGTCAGCGCGCCGTGGCCGGCGTTGTTCACCAGGTGGTCGAAACTGTCGCGCTGCCAGACGCGGCGCAGGGTCTCGCCCAGGCGTTCGGCGAAGGGGGCGAAGGCCGCGCAGTCGCCGCTGTCGAGCGGGAAGGCGACCGCCTTCCGGCCCAGCGCCTCGATCTCGGCGACCACCTCGGCGGCGGCCTCGGCGCGGCTGGCGTAGGTCAGGACGAGGTCGCCGCCGCGGCGGGCGATCGCGAGGGCGGTACTGCGGCCGAGGCCGCGGCTGCCCCCGGTCACCAGGGTGATCTTGGTCATGGGTCTGCTCCCGTGTCGTTGCCGGGACAGTGTCGGCCGTCGCGTGGCCGGGGGCTTGCCGGATGCTGGGTCCTTCTTGCCTGATCCTCCGGGAGTGCGTGCGGGAGCGCCCGAGCTGATCTAGGCTTCGGGCATGACGACCCTTCTCGACCGCGTGCGCCGCTACGGCGACCTCCATGCCGACAATGCCGGCATCGCCGCGACGCCGATCCGCGGCCTCGGTACGGTGCGGGCGACGGCGCCCAGCGGTCTCGTCCACGCCATTTCGCAGCCTCTCGTCTGCCTCGTCCTCCAGGGCGCCAAGCAGGTCATCATGGGGGCGCAAAGTTTCGACTTCGCAGCGGGGGATTCCCTGCTGATCACGGCCGATGTGCCGACCGTGAGCCAAGTCACGCGGGCGAGCGCGGCGGAGCCCTATCTCTCCCTGGTGCTGATCCTCGATCCCGTGCTGATCAGCGATCTCATGGTCGAGATGAAGGCGGCGCCGCTGGCCGATTGCGCCGCGGTTCGGGTCGAGCCGACCGATGCGGAAGTGGCCGATGCGGCCGATCGCCTGATGCGACTGCTCGATCGCCCGGCTTCGGTCCCCGTGCTCCAGGCCCAACTACTGCGAGAGATGCATTATTGGCTGTTGGCCGGGCGGCACGGCGCTGCGATCCGCCGCCTCGGCCTGCCCGAGGGGCCGGCCCGGCGGATCGCCCGGGCGGTCGCCAAGCTCCGGGCCGATTTCGCCGAACCGCTGCCGGTCGGGGAATTGGCGGCGCTGGCGGGCATGAGCCCCTCGAGCTTCCACCAGCACTTCAAGGCGGTGACCTCGCTCTCGCCCCTGCAGTTCCAGAAGCAGCTCCGCCTGATCGAGGCACGCCGCCTGATGACGGCGGAAGCGGCGGCCCCGGCCGAGGCCGCCTTCGCCGTCGGCTACGAGAGCGTGTCCCAGTTCACCCGGGAATACGGCCGTCTGTTCGGCCTGCCGCCGGCCCGGGATGCCAGGGCGCTGCGCCGCTGGGCGGCGGCCTGAGCCGGTTCAGCGCCAGCCCGCCCGGTCGAGCAACAGGACGGCGGCGCCATTGTTCTTGCCGAGGTCGTCGATCGGCAGCGTGTCGCGCTTGAACGGGCCGAAGGACTGCACCACGGACGAGGGGGCGACGCCGTCGACGATGGGGAATTCGTTGTTGGCCTCGGCGAAGACCGCCTGGGCCTCCGGGCTCGCCAGATAGTCGAGGAATTTGATCGCCGCCTCGCGGTGCGGGGCATGGGCGGCGACGCCGGCGCCCGAGACGTTGATATGGGTGCCGAAACTGTCCTGGTCGGGGAAGAAGATCCGCACCTTGTCGACCACTTCCTTGTCCGCCGGCTTGTCGGAGGCGAGGAGGCGGGCGAAGTAATAGTGGTTCACGATGGCGACATCGGCCTCGCCCACGGCGACGGCGCGGATCTGGTCGGTATCGGCGCCCTTGGGCGGCCTGGCGAAATTGGCGACCAGGCCTTTGGCCCAGGCTTCGGTCTTTTCTTCGCCGAGATGGGCGATCATGGCCGCGACCATCGACTGGACATATTCGTTGTTCGAAGAGCGCGAGAGCACGCGGCCCTTCCATTGCGGCTCCGCCAGGGCCTCGTAGGTCGAGAGCTCTTCGGGCTTCACCCGGTCCTTGTTGTAGACGATGACCCGCGCCCTGGTCGCGAAGGCGTACCAGAGGCCGCTCGGCTCGCGGAACTGGGCCGGCACCACCTTCTCCAGCACGGGCGAGGTGACCGGCTGGAACAGGCCGGCCGATTGCGCCCGCCACAGGTTGGCGGCATCGGTGGTGATGAAGATGTCGGCGGGGCTGTTGGCGCCTTCGAGCTTCAGGCGCTGGACCAGCTCGGCGGCACCGCCCTGGATCAGGTTGATGGTGATCCCGGTCTCTTCCTTGAACTTGCCGAACAGCAGCTCGTCCGAGGGGTAGTGGCGCGAGGAATAGATGTTCAGTTCCTCGGCCTGTGCCTGAACGGTGACGAAGCCCAGGGCGAGGGCGAGGCAGGCCAGAATGCGGCGCATGGCGACAGACTTCCCGGTTGGGCCCGCAGTTGATGTTGCGAGCTATTTGCAAAAACTGGCCGATTAATGCCCCGGCGGGGCGGAAAAGCAACCCCCTATCGCGGCGCAGGCCCGGCGCGCAGCACCGGGCGTTGCGACCCGAGGCACGCTGGGCTACAAGGGCGGCAATTCACGCAAAGCGACGGTCGGCGCAAGGGGCAGAGTTATGGCTTCCTATCAATATGTCTTCGTCATGAAGGATCTGTCCAAGACCTATCCGGGCGGCAAGACAGTCCTGAAGAATGTCTGGCTGTCGTTCCTGCCGGGCGCCAAGATCGGCGTCCTTGGCGGCAACGGCGCCGGCAAGTCGACCCTGATGAAGATCATGGCCGGCCTCGACACCGAATATCAGGGCGAGGCCTGGGCGGCCGAAGGCGTGAAGGTCGGCTATCTGCCGCAGGAACCGCCGCTGGATCCGAAGCTGGACGCGCTCGGCAACGTCATGCTGGGGGTCGCCCCGGTGAAGCGCCTGCTCGACGAATTCGAGGAAGTCTCGGCCAAGTTCGGCGAAGAACTGACCGACGACGAGATGGACGCCCTGATCGCCCGCCAGGCCGAACTGCAGGAACAGATCGACGCCAAGGACGCCTGGG
>NZ_JBAZKR010000122.1:0-10499 GCF_041650655.1 Zavarzinia sp. | reverse complement strand
CATCCTGGGCTCGATCTCCCTCGACCTCTTCGCCGTGCTGCTGGGCGGCGTCACCGCGCTGCTGCCGATCTTCGCCCGCGACATCCTGGAGACCGGGCCCTGGGGTCTCGGCCTGCTGCGCTCGGCACCGGCGGCGGGCGCCCTGGTGATGGCGGCGGCGATCTCGCGCCTGAACCTCGAACGCCGGGTGGGTGCCAAGATGTTCGGGGCGGTGATCGTCTTCGGCCTCACCACCGTGGTCTTTTCCGCCTCGCAGAACCTCTGGCTCTCGGTCTTCTCGCTCTTCGTCCTCGGCGCGGCCGACAATGTCAGCGTGGTGATCCGCCAGACATTGGTGCAGCTCTCCACCCCGGACGACATGCGTGGCCGGGTCTCGGCGGTGAATTCCCTCTTCATCGGGGCGTCCAACCAGCTCGGCGAATTCGAGTCGGGCATGACGGCGGGGCTGATGGGCGTGGTGCCGGCCGGCATCCTCGGCGGCGTCGGCACGATCCTGGTGGCGCTCGCCTGGATGCGGCTGTTTCCCGCCCTGCGCCGGGCCGAGGGCCTGTCCGGCTGAAGAGCTCAAACTGGGCTTTTAGACAATGGAAACGCCAGGCGTCCCGTCCAGGCCCTAGACTTGGGCCGATACAAACGGAGGCCCGGCCATGACCACGACACTCGACTTCACCCTGCCCAAAGGCCGCGTCACGGCCAGGATCCGGCGCCTGCTCTGCGCCGGCTATACCGGCCGCACAAGGGCCGAGGTCGAAGCCCATATCGAGGAGCTGAAGCACCTCGGCATTGGCGTGCCGCCCCATATTCCGATGCTCTTCCCGATCATGCCGTCGCTGCTGAGCCAGGCGACCGAGACTTTCGTGATCGGCCCCGACACCGCGCCCGAGGTGGAATTCGTGCTGTTCCGCCAGGACGGCATCGATTACGTCACCGTGGGCAGTGACCACACCGATTCCGTGATGGAAGCCCAGGCGGCGGCGCTGGCCAAGAATCTCTGCGCCAAGACGGTCGCCCCCGCGGCCTGGGCGATGGCTGACGTCGCCGGCCATTGGGACCGGCTGGAACTTCGCCTCGCCTGCGACGGCAAGGTGATGCAGCAGGGCTCGGTCGCCCAGCTGATGACGCCGGACGACCTCCGCGCCTTCGTCGCCGGCCACGACGGGGCGGACCACGAGGGCCGCATGATTTTCTCCGGCACGCTGGAAACCGCCGGTCGCTTCCCGCGCGCGGCGATGGAGCTCGAGATCAGCCTGAGCGATCCCGTGCTCGGCCGCCGGCTCGAGCACCGCTTCCGGGTGACCCCGCTCGCGGAAATCTTCCCCGCCGTCGCCTGATCCCTTGTGGGAAGGCCCCGGCCTTCCCATGTCCGCCCGAGAAGCGACGTCTCGGGGGAGGACGCGATGGACCAGCGCATCATCGATCTCTACGACCGCTATACCCACGAGGCGCTGCCGCGGCGGGATTTCCTGGACCGCTTGGCACGGCTCGCGGGTGGTACCGCGGCCGCCCTCGCCCTGCTGCCGCTGCTGGAGAACGACTACGCCCGGGCCGAGACCGTCGCGTCCGACGACCCTCGGGTCGTCAGCCGCGCGGCCAGCTACGACGGGGCGCGCGGTGCCGTCACCGTCTATGAAGCCCAGCCGGCCGGCGGCACGGCTCACGGCCATGTCGTCGTCATTCACGAGAACCGCGGCCTCAACGCCCATATTCGCGACATCGCCCGGCGCCTGGCGCTCGACGGCTTCCACGCCGTGGCGCCCGATCTCCTCTCGTCCGCGGGCGGCACCCCGGCGGACGAGGACCAGGCCCGCAATCTGATCGGCACCCTCGACCCGGCCAAGACCCTGGCCGACGCCGTCGCCGTCGCCGCCGTCGCCTATGCCGGCAAGGCTGGCGGCAAAGTCGGCACCGTCGGCTTCTGCTGGGGTGGCGGCCTCGCCGGCCGACTGGCGACCGCGAGCCCGGCACTCGCCGCCGCCGTGGTCTATTACGGCATGCCCCCGGCCAGCGCCGACGTCCCCGAGATCAAGGCCAAGCTGCTGCTGCATTACGCCGGGCTCGACCAGCGCATCCTCGGCGAAGTCCCGGCCTTCGAGACCGCCCTCAAGGCCGCCGGCAAGGACTACCAGGCCTTCGTCTACGAGGGCGCCCAGCACGCCTTCAACAACGACACCAATGCCGCCCGTTACGACAAGGCAGCGGCCGATCTCGCCTGGGGCCGTACGATCGCCTTCCTGAAGGCCACGCTGGCCTGAACGGTCAGGCCCGACAAGGCCTGTCCGTTATCCGCCCCGGCGTCACGAATCCGACGCGCCTGTCGGCCCCCAGGGGCGGAAAACCGGGTTGCCGCAGGCAGCCGGGCATTGGCCCGCCTCTTGCTGATGGGCGCGCGGGATCGTCACGCACGATCCAGCCCCCCAGCCTTGACGGAGACATCCGGTGGCCAACGTTACTTTCTCGTCCCCCATGATGGCACGGGACATCACGGTCTACGCCGTCGCCGGCGACCGCGGCACCATCCTGGCCCTCGCCAAAGCCCACAAGATCCCGATTCCCTTCGACTGCCAGGACGGCGAATGCGGCTCCTGCCTGGTCGAGGTGCAGCATCTCGATCCCTCGGTCAAATATGCGATCTCCCTGACCGAGAAGGAGAAGGAAGCCCTGAAGCAGCTCGGCAAGATCACCAAGGCGGAACTCGAGAACGCCGAAGTGAACGACATGCCGCCCCGTCATCGCCTGGCCTGCCAGTGCTTCGTGCGCGACGAAGACATCATGGTGACCTTCGAGGGCGACCAGACCCTGCCCGCCGCCGGCCCCCATGTCACCAAGGCCGCGCGCCACTTCAAGGGCGGCTTGGAGATCGACACGCCGGCCGCCTTCTTCGGCCATGCCGTGAAGGTCGAGCAGGACGCCGCGCTGCATTTCGACCTGCTGGCCGACCGCATGGCGGACTGCGGCAATGCCGAAGTCGCGGCCCTGTTCCGCCAGCTCGCCGCCTTCTCCCGCCTCCACCTCGAGGAAGCCAAGGAAAAGGCCGGCACCGTCGACTATGCGGCCGAGATCCCGCCCGACTATGTCTGGCCCGACCATGCGACGCCGGAGCGGACCGACCTCTGGGCCGGCGATCCCACCCTGTCGCGGCTCGACGCGCTGAAGGCCGCCCTCCAGGGCGAGAAGCGCGGCTTCGAGTTCTACCGCGCCGTCGAAGCCAAGACCAAGTCGCCCGAGGTCGAGGCCCTGGCCAAGGAATTCGCCAAGGAAGAGGCCCAGCACGTGCGCATCCTGGAAGCCTGGGTGACGCGCGAGGAATGGACGGTCAAGCACCCGGTCGAGGCCTGACCGGCGAGGACCTGCCGGGCACGCCCCGGCAGGTCCGCCAAGTCACGCCAGGGCGGCGGCCACGCTGGCGGCGAGCGGCGTGGTCGGCCGGCCGATCAGGCGGTGCAGCGTGGCGCCGTCGCCGAACAGTGCGCCTTTGGACGCCTTCACGTCGCTCTCGGCCAGCAGGGCGGCGAGACCCGCCGGCAGGCCGACGGATTCGAGGATGCCGCGATAGTCGGTCTCCGGCAGGTCCTTGTAGACCACCGGCCGGCCCGACTGGCGCGCCAGCTCGGCGGCATAATCGGCCAGCGTATAGGCCGTGTCGCCGGCCAGTTCGTAGACCTTGCCGGCCTGGTCCTCGGTACTGGTCAGCACGGCGGCCGCGGCAGCCGCATAATCCGCCCGCGCGGCCGAAGCGATCTTGCCCTGCCCGGCCGAGCCCAGCACGGCACCGTGATCGACCGCCGCCTTGGCCCCCGCCGTGTAATTCTCGGTGTACCAACCGTTCCGCAGCAGGACGAAGGGCAGGCCCGAGGCACGCAGCGCCGCCTCGGTCTCCCGGTGCTCGCCCGCCAAGTTCAGGGCGCTGTCATCGGCATGGAGCACGCTGGTATAGGCGAGCAGCTTGACCCCGGCCGCCTTGGCCGCCGCGATCACGTTCAGGTGCTGGGGCGTCCGTTTGCCGAGTTCGTTCGAAGAAATCAGCAGCACCTTGTCGGCCCCCGCGAAAGCCGCTGACAGGCTGGCCGGGTCCTCGTAATCGCCGGCCCGAAGCTCGACGCCGAGGGCGGCCAGGTCCTGAGCCTTGGCCGGATTGCGCAAGACGCCGACGATCCGCGCCTGCGGCGCCCGGGCGACGAGTTCCTTGAGCACGAGCCGGCCGAGCTGGCCGCTCGCCCCGGTGACGACGATGGTTTCCTTGTTTGCCATGACTGATCTCCTGGTCTAAATTCGAGACCATGTCTATATACGAGGCCATTTCGGCCGCCGGAAGGAGGCAGTTTTCGGTGACAGGGTTACAGGCACATAACCTTCCCCCCTCGAAAGAGGACGTCCTGCCGGCGCTGGACGCCGCCCACGCCGAGCTGCTGCGCTGTTTCGCGCGCTGGAGCGAGGGGGATTTCGATCTCGCGCGCTGCCCGGTGCGCGGCATCCTGGATCATCTGGGCGACAAATGGACGACGCTGATCGTCATCGTGCTGGCCGAACGGCCGCACCGCTTCAGCGAGATCCGCCGCGCCATACCGGACATTTCGAAACGGATGCTGACCCAGACGCTGCGCGATCTCGAACGGGACGGATTGCTGGCGCGCCGGGTCTATCCGACCAAGCCACCCAGCGTCGATTATCGCCTGACCCCGGTCGGGCACTCGCTGCTGGTGCCGCTGTGCGGCCTGATCAGCTGGGCGAACGATGCCCAGGCCTCGATCGCCGCCGCCCGCGCCCGCTTCGACGCCGAGGCCGCGGCGGCCTGAGCGGGCTCAGACGCCTTCGCGCAGCCGCTTGACGAAATCGCCGAGGCCGGTCTGCCGGCGCCGGCGCAGGCGTTCGGCATGCAGGATGGCCTGGACCTGGGCCAGCGTGTGGTCCACGTCCTCGTTCAGGACGACATAGTCGTATTCGGCCCAATGGCTGATCTCGTCCGCCGCCTTGGCCATGCGGCCGGCGACCACGTCTTCCGGGTCCTGGGCGCGCTGGCGGAGCCGCCGTTCGAGTTCGCGCGTCGAGGGCGGCAGGATGAAGATCGAGACGAGGTCTTCCCGCGCGTGTTCAGAGAGCTGCTGGGTGCCCTGCCAATCGATGTCGAACAGGACGTCACGGCCGGCCGCCAGGGCATCCGCGACCGGCTGGCGCGGCGTACCGTAGTGGTTACCGAAGACCTTGGCGGATTCGAGCAGCTTCCGCTCGTTGATCATCAGGTTGAATTCGAGCGGCGTGACGAACCAATAGTCCTTGCCCTCGACCTCGCCCGGGCGGCGCGGCCGCGTGGTCACCGAGACCGACATTTCGAGCCTGTCTTCGCGTTCGAGCAGGCGGCGCGAGATCGTGGTCTTGCCCGCCCCCGACGGCGAGGACAGCACCAGCATCAGGCCGCGGCGTTCGATCCCGTGAGACGACATGCAATCTTCCTTGGCTATTCGACGTTCTGCACCTGCTCGCGCAGGCGGTCGACAGCGGTCTTGAGGTCGAGGCCGAGGCGCGTCAGGTCGACGTCGGTCGACTTGGAGCACAGCGTATTGGCCTCGCGGTTGAATTCCTGGGCCAGGAAATCGAGCCGGCGGCCGACACCGTCGCCCGCCGCCAACAGCTTGCGCGCCTCGGCGACATGGGCACGGAGGCGGTCCACCTCTTCCCGGACATCGGCCTTGACCGCCAGCATGGCGACTTCCTGGGCCAGCCGCTCGGCCGAGACCGCACCCGCCTTGTCCTTCAGGAGGTCGGCGAGCTGGGCTTCCAGGCGGCCACGGATGGCGGCCGGCTGGGTCGCGGCCTGGGCTTCCGCCGCCGTCGTCAGGCGCTCGATCTCGTCGAGATGGCCGGTCAGGATGGCGGCAAGATGGGCGCCCTCGGCCCCACGGGCCTGGGCCAGGCCCTTCATCGCCTGCTCGAAAGTGGCGAGATAGAGGGCGTCCTGTTCCGCCTCGTCGGTCTCTGGCGCGGTTTCGCCGCGCAGGATCACGCCCGGCAGGGCCATCAACCCCTCGACCCGCGGCGGCTCCAGCCCGTTCTGGGTGGCGAGGTCGCGGGCGACCGCCAGGTAATGGCCGAGCACCGCGGCATCGAGCCGGGGCGTCGCGGTTTCGGTCGCGCCGATCAGATTGAGCTGGATCTGCACATTGCCGCGCTTCAGGTAGCGCTGGGCGATGTCGCGGATCGGCCGTTCCAGCCGTTCCAGCCCGGCCGGCAGGCGGGCACGCAGTTCGAGCCCACGGCCGTTGACCGATTTCACCTCGAAGACGAATTCGGCATTGCCGCGAACGCCGGCGGCGCGCGCGAAGCCCGTCATGCTCTGCACTGTCATCGCCGACTCCGCGCTGGTCCCTGAAGAGTGGACGGCTCTTACTATGGGTTGGACCTTTGGACAAGCGAGCCATGGCGAAACCACCTGTGCCCCATCCCCGTTCGATCCTGATCACCGGCGCCTCGCGCGGCATCGGCGCCGCCCTGGCAGAGGTCTACGCCGCCCCCGGCGTGACCCTCGCCATCACCGGGCGCGACGCCGCTGCCCTGGCCACGCGCAAGGCGGCGCTGGAAGCCAAGGGCGCCCGCGTGCTGACCGCCAGTTTCGATGTGACCGATGCCGCCGCCCAGGCCGCCTTCTTCGCCGAGGCCGATGCGGCCGCCCCGCTCGACCTCGTGATCGCCAATGCCGGCGTCGGCGACACCGCGCGCAACCTGAAGGACCTCCGGCGGGCGACCCGCCACGTCCTGAAGACCAATGTCGACGGTGCGATCGAGACCGCCCTCCTCGCGGTCGAGACCATGGCGCCGCGCGGCCGGGGGCAGATCGGCCTGGTCGCCTCGATTGCCTCCTTCCAGGGCCTTCCCGGCGCGGCGGCCTATTGCGCCTCCAAGGCCGCCGTCCGCGTCTTCGGCGAAGGCCTGCGGGCGGATGTCGCCAAGGCGGGAATCGGCGTCACGGTGATCTGCCCCGGCTTCGTTGCGACCGACATGACGGCGAAGAATGATTTTCCCATGCCCTTCATCTGGCCGGCCGACAAGGCCGCCCGGGTGATCGCCCGCGGCCTTTCGCGCAACGCCGCGCGCGTCGCCTTCCCCTGGCCCCTGGTCGCCGCCATGAAGGCGATCAACCTTGCACCACAAGATCTGATCGCGCGTCTCATGATGCGCTGATAATTCGATCGTCCTCGGGCTGACGCGCGCCCACCCGGCCGCTACCATGGCGGCGCCGGGAGGGAGAGCATGAAGATCCATCATCTGAACGCGGCCACCATGTGCCCGCTGGGCGCCCGCCTGCTGGGTGCCGAGGGCGGCCTGTTCGATCGTGCCCGTTTCGTCTGCCATGTCCTGCTGATCGAGACCGCGGATGGATTGGTGCTGGTCGATACCGGCCTCGGCAGCGGCGACATCGCCGATCCGAAGCGCCTCGGCGGCGCCTTTCTCTCCGTCCTGGGGCCGAAGCTCGATCCGGCGGAAACGGCACTCGCCCAGGTGAAGGCGCTCGGCTTTTCGGCCGACGACGTGCGCCATGTGGTGCTGACCCACATGGATCTCGACCATGCCGGCGGCCTGTCCGATTTCCCCAAGGCCAAGGTCCATCTCCACGCCCGCGAGCACGAAGCCGCCATGGCCCGGCGCAGCCTGCAGGCGAAATCCCGCTACATCCCGGCCCAATGGGCCCATGGCCCGTCCTGGCAGCTCTACGACGGTATCGGCGAAGACTGGTTCGGCTTCTCCGGCGTGCGTGCCCTCTCCGATGCCGAGACCGAGGTCCTGCTGGTGCCCCTGCACGGCCATACCGCCGGCCACTGCGGCGTCGCCGTGCGCACGGCGGCGGGCTGGCTCCTCCATGCCGGCGACGCCTATTTCTTTTCGGGCTCGCTCGATGCCGAAGCCCGCACGCCCGCCGGCATCGCCGTCTTCCAGCGCTTCACCGACACGATCGGGGCGGAGCGGCGCCGCAATCAGGAACGCCTGCGCCAGTTGAAGCTGAGCCGCGGACGCGAGGTGACGATTTTCTGCGCCCATGATCCCGGCGAATTCGACGCCTGCTGCCGCCGATGAACTATCCGAAACCCCTGGTGCCCGGAACCCTGGTCCGGCGCTACAAGCGTTTCCTGGCCGATGTCGTGCTGGACGATGGCACCACGCTGACCGCGCATTGCGCCAATCCGGGCTCCATGCTCGGCCTCGCCGCCGAAGGCTCCCGCGTCTGGCTCGACCGGAGCGACGATCCCAAGCGGAAACTGGCCTGGTCCTGGCGCCTGGTCGAGGTCGGCGGCACGCTGGTCGGGATCGACACCGGCGCCGCCAACGCCGTGGTGGCGGAGGCGGTCCAGGCGGGCCTGATCCCCGAACTCGCCGGCTATGGCCGGATCACCCGCGAGGTGCCTTACGGCGCCAACAGCCGGGTCGACCTCCTGCTCTCGGAAGCCGCCGACGGTGGGCCGGACTGCCTGGTCGAGGTGAAGAGCGTCACCCTCTCCCGGCAACGCGGCCTCGCCGAATTTCCCGACGCGGTGACCGCCCGGGGCGCCAAACACCTGGCCGAATTGGCGGCCGCCGTGGCGCAGGGCCGGCGCGCCGTGCTGCTCTACCTCGTACAGCGCGGCGATGCCGAGCGCATGGCCGTCGCCGCCGACATCGACCCCCGCTATGCCGCGGAATTCGAGAAAGCGCGTGGCCAAGGCCTCGAAGCCCTGTGCTATGCTTGCCGACTGACGCCGGCCGCCATCACCCTCGCGCGGCCCATCGCTTTGGACTTCTGATGAACAGGACCCGACAGGCCGCCGTGGAAGAACAGGACGACGCCTACGGCAACCGCCGCACGGACAAGATCAAGATCCATCCGGAGGCTGATTTCGCCGCCATGCGCGCAGCCGGCCGCCTGGCCGCCGAATGTCTGGACATGCTGACGCCCGAAGTGAAGCCCGGTGTCAGCACCGCGCGGCTGGACAAGCTCTCGCGCGACTTCATCCTCGATCACGGCGCCTGGCCGGCGCCCTATAACTACCGCGGTTATCCGGCCTCGATCTGCACCTCGCTCAACCATGTGATCTGCCACGGCATTCCGTCGGACAAGCCGTGCCGCGACGGCGACATCCTCAATATCGACGTGACCGTGATCCTCGACGGCTGGCATGGCGACAGCAACCGCACCTATCTCGTCGGCAACGTGCCGCTGAAGGCACGCCGCCTGGTCGAGGTCACCTATGAATCGATGATGCGCGGCATCGAGGCGGTACGCCCCGGCGCCCATTTCGGCGACATCGGCGCGGCGATCCAGAAATATGCCGAAGGCTTCGGCTATTCCGTGGTGCGGGACTTCTGCGGTCACGGTCTGGGCCGCGTGTTCCACGATGCGCCCAACGTGCTCCACTACGGCAAGCCGGGCACCGGCCCGGTGATCGAGACCGGCATGTTCTTCACGATCGAGCCGATGATCAACATCGGCAAGCCGGATGTCCGCATGTTGGGCGACGGCTGGACCGCGGTGACGCGCGACCGCTCGCTCTCGGCCCAGTTCGAGCATTCGGTGGGCGTGACGGCGGACGGGGTCGAGATCTTCACCCTCTCCCCCGCCGGCTATACCAAGCCGCCCTATGGCCCCTGACGACCGCCGCGACCTCCTGGGCGAGGCGCCGCCTGCCGGCGATCTCACGCCCCATTACCACGGCCACCGCGCCCGCCTGCGCGCCCGTTTCCGCGAGACCGGCGGCCAGGGCATGCCGGATTACGAGCTGCTGGAGATCCTGCTCGCGCTGGCGATCCCAAGGCGGGACGTGAAGCCCCTGGCCAAGACGCTGATCGATCGCTTCGGCTCCTTCGCCGAAGTGATCTCGGCCCCGCTCGACCGCATCGAGGCTGTCGACGGCATGGGCGAAGTCGCCCCGATCGCCTTGAAGGCGGTGCGCGAGGCGGCCTTGCGCCTGCTCGCCGCCGACGTCGTGAAGAAACCCGTGATCGCCTCCTGGGCCGCCCTCCTGGACTATTGCAGGGCCAGGTTGGCGCGCGAGCCGCGGGAAGAGGTGCGCGTCCTCTTCCTCGACCGCAAGAACGCCCTGATCGCCGACGAGGCGCATGGCAAGGGCACGGTCGATCAGGCGCCGCTCTACATCCGCGAGATCGTGAAACTGGCGCTCGACCGCGCCGCCTCCGCCGTCATCCTGGTGCATAACCACCCCACTCACTGATTTAGATCCCGCAGGATCACGCTCAATCCCGTTGAAACACTAGAGAAATCGCCCATTTTTGGCATTGCGTAGTGGGGACGGTTTTGGCAAATTGGGGGCGGTTGAAGGGATAGAAAACGGCTTTCCGATCCCCGCAAACGATCCCCGTTTCTCCTCGACCGATCCCAGTTGCGGACAAGGAGGAACGCATGCCAGCCCTGACCGACACCGCGATCCGACATGCGCTGAAGCGCGTCGAGATCAGCCGCAAGCAAGAGAACCTTGCCGATGGCGAGGGGCGCGGCACCGGCCGACTCGTCCTCGTTC
>NZ_JBAZKR010000121.1:0-10603 GCF_041650655.1 Zavarzinia sp. | reverse complement strand
TGCTCCTTCTGCTCGGCCGTCGCGAACATCCGCTGCAGGCGCTTCATCATCTGCCCGAGCAGCATCGGCTTGTTCGAGCGGACGGCCGCCTCGACGGTGTTCCGCGGGTTGCCCTGCATGAAGTGGGCGTACATGAGCAGCCGGCACGCCTCCGGCTTCTGAGCCTGGCGCGTCTGCCGGTCGAAGATCCCGAACCGGTGGCAGAAGGACGAAATCGCGACGTCGACCCCGTGCGTCCGGGGGTTCCAGATGAAGTCCCTCCGGACGTGGTGGATCCGGCGTCCGATTCCGCGCTTGAGGTTCGATCGTGGGAGGGTGCCAGGGTTCACCGTTCAAGCCTGCCCTCTGGGGGCCCCATGCCGCAAGGTGGCTCTGTCACGGTTGACGGTGGCATGCCACGATGCCACAATGAGCGCATGGGAAAGCAGAAGACCAAGAACTCCACGAACATCTACCTGTCGGCGGAGATCCACAAGCGGCTCCGGATGGCATCGGCCGAGACCGGCGTGTCGGCTTCGATCATCGTCGAGCGGCTGCTCGAGCGGCACCTGGCGTCGTTCGTGTCCGGCGCGTACGAGCCGAAGTCGGACCAGGGCCAGCGGTGATCCAGACACGGACCATCCCGTTCCCGTCGATGGTGCCGACGACGGGACTCCTGCCCTACTACGTCTCGGAGGCATCGAAGCTCACCCGCACGCCGCAGGTCTACCACCTCGCCTCGATCGTGACGCTGCTCGGCGCCGTGCTCGACCCGGTGTCCTGCGCGTACCTCACCTGGGACAACGGTCTGTCGCGTCGTGAACGGCTGTTCCTGTGGACGCTGCTCATCGGACCGGCCGGCAACAAGAAGACCTACTCGAGCGAGCTCGCCATGCTGGCCGTGCTGCCGCACGTCGAGAAGCGGCATCGCTCCGGCGAGGGCGGTCGGCGAGCGCTCGAGGACATGTTGATCCACGAGCCGAACCCCGTCCTGCACGTCACCGAGGCCGCCAGCTGGTTCGCCAACGATCGCCAGGCCGGATCGATGGAGGGCGCCTCGTTCTGGACGCAGGTCTACGACGGGTACTACATGCCGCGGAACAGGGCTGACTCCGGCGACGACGCTGCCGGCCGGATCCGTGTCGGCGTGACGCTGTTGCTGATGGGGCCCGACGAGGAGATCATCCGCACGACTCGCCGCTCGGACTGGATGGGCGGGTTGATCCCGCGACTCAATATCTGCCGCGCGGGACGGATCAAGCGCGGCCCGGGTGGCGCCGAATGGCCGCCGGCGATCCTGAACCGCATCCGCAAGGCGATCGATCGGATCCACGACCTCGCCGAGCGTGCTCAGTACCTCGTGCTCACCAAGCAGGCACGGGTGACGTGGGAGCGCTGGCAGGCGAAGCACGACCGGAAGATGGAGACCGTCTCCGAGCTCCACGAGAACATCGGCAGCCGGGTGCCGTGGCACGTCCTCCGCATCGCTGCGATCTACGCCGCCAGCCGCATGAGCACTGTTGTCGAGCGACGCGACATCGTCGCGGCGTGCAACTTCGGCCGTTTCCTGCGCGGGTGCTCGTTGTCGATGGAACCGAAAAGCTAGGACTTCGCGGCGGGAGTCTCGTCAGGTTGCCGCCCCGGCGCCGGCGAGGGGCCGGTCTCCGTTGTCGCCGGAGCGGTCTGGGAGAGGCCCGGGGGCCTCTCCTCCGCGCCGGACGCCGGAGCGGTGGTGTCCGCAGTGCCGGCCCCGACCCGGGTGGTGTCGGGCGGAGGCTGCTGAGTCTGCGGCTCCTCTTGACGAGGCTCTTCCTTCGGCTGTCCGCGCTGGCCGAGGCCGGCGAACTCGCGGAAGAAGGCCGCGCACATGGCGATGTAGCGGGCGTCATCGTCGGTCATCGGGCGCTTGACGCCGAAACCTGCCGCGGTCGCGAAGCGGCTGAACACCTTCTCCGGATCGTCCCGGAGCTCCTCGATCATCTCCTTGGTGCTCTTGTCGGACTTCGACCAGTCGAAGGCGTGGACCGACGTCCACATGACGTTGACCTTCGCGCCGACGTGGTTCGGGGGCTCGCGGCGGTCCATCGAGTTGCGGATGTCGAGCAGCATCGCGTCCGTCGAGCGCTGGATCGCCGTGATCTGCACGCGCTCCTTCGACCGGATCTCGTCGGAGTTCTGCTTGCGCTTCTCGTCCCGCTCTTCCTGCTCGCGGCGCTTCTTGTCGAGCCACTCGCGCTCTTCCTGCTTCTGCTTCGTCTGGGCGTTGTTGAACTTCTCGTAGGCCTCCATCATCTTGGTGATGTCGAACTTGTCGCTGTCGCCCTTGGCGGTCTTCACCATCGACACGAGGTTCTGGACGACCATCTGGTTGACCGTCGCCATCGCGGCCATCGCCTCGGGGCCCTGCGTCATCTTGACGATCTCGAGCGCCTCGGAGAAGCCTCCGCGTTGCTGCCCCTGGTTCGCGATCGCCGCCTTGACGACCTCGACCAGCGCGTCGTCGCGCTTGCTGGATCCGCCGTCGGCGAGCTTCGACTCGAGACGGTTCACGGTCTCCTGCAGCGGCTTGATGATGTTCTGCAGCCGTTGCTCTTCCTCGGCACGGCGGGCCCGATCCTCGGCAGCGTCGACGCGGCGCTTCATGTCCTCGATCTGCTGCTGGTAGTAGCCGACCTGCCCGTTCCAGACGCCCATCGGCACGGCAGACTGTCCGGGCACCTGAGGCATCCCCGGCATCCCGCCGGGGGAGACGTATCCTGCCGCAGCCATCATTTCGCGGAGCTTCTGATCGATGTCCATGTCCACCTTCCATCCCCTGACGAACGGCTTGCCGGTGTTGGCGGCATACTTGATCGCCGAGCCGTTGCCAAGCGGCCTGCCGATCGAGTTGGCGTTCCCCGTCGCGTAGTAGACCCTGACCCAGAACGTCTTTCCGCCTACCCACGTCGGGATGTAGGTCTCCGGCATGTAGGCCCGGGTCATCGTGATCCGGCTCAGCATCCCGCACGAGACCATTTCCCCGCCGTGCTCCTCGTCCTCGTAGTCCACGAAGACGTTGACGAGCAGATCGGTCTCCCGGCCGCCGGACGCGGCTTTCGCCTCTCGCGCGGGGTCCCCGTCGCGCCGGGGCTGGTCCGGGTACTCGTCTCCGCCGTCGTCCCTGCCCGGCTCCGGCTGTTGCGCCCACGGTGGGAGCGGCGACTGCGACGCCTGCGGCATGCCGGCGAACATCGGGATGCGGTTGTCGAACTCCGGCTGCCGTGGCATCGCGCCCGGGGGCCCCATGCGGAGATCGGGACCGGCACTCGCCGACTCAGCCGGCGCCGGGAGCTCGACGGAGCCCTCGACCTCGGCGTCCGGGATCTCGTCGTCGTCGATCGGGTCTGGCACACGCTCGTCGTCCGGCTCTTCCGGTTCGACGACGGGCGGGGGCACTGGATCCTTCATGAGTTTACGCGCCACGCTTCGCCTCCATGTACCGGACCTGCTCGACGAACGCGGCGAGAGGGGACAGCCACATGACGAAGTACCCGAGGCCGACGCCGGCCGCAGCGGCGCACACCGGGCCGAGGGCGCTCGAGGCCCACCACGGCAGCATCGGCTCGATCCACGCCGGAACGAACTGCCGGGTCTGCACGACGATCTCTGCGGCCGCGCCAGCCCACCCGAACGAGCACGCCGGGCACTTCGAGATTGCCCGGTAGAACGACCACCGCTCGGCGAGGCGTCGCCTGGCGTCCGCGGTATGCGGATCGCCGGCGAGCAGGAACGCCGCGCACGAGCAGAAGAGGATCCAGAGAATCACTGCTTGCCACCACGCAGCTTCCGGAGGAAGCCGCCCACGCCTACCTGCTGCATCTTCTTGGACACGGCGACGAGCTTGTCAACCACCCTGGCAGCCCGCTGCGGCAGCCAGTCCGGCAGGAACTCGCGGTTGCTCTCGCGCCACGCCGGGCAGTTGTACCGCAGGTACTTGTACCCGGGCCCGCCCATCATCACCGGCGTACCGTCCGGCTTCACGACCGGCTCACCGTTCCGATCCAAGGCCGGACGGATCGGGTCGTCCTCGCAGTACAGGAACGCGGACGGGCCGAGATCCTGCCAGATCCCAAGCCCGCCCTGCGAGGGATGCCTGTGCACGACGTCCGCCAGGAAGCCAGCGACCTTGTTCCAGTGGTCGGACCCTGGCCGAAGGAACTGCCCGTTGCCGCAGCCGGCGCACGGGCTCTTGGCGCACTGCGCCTGGCGGAGTTGCTCGTAGCCGGTGATTCGATCGTGGATCTTGGTACGGAAGGCGACGCCGCTGCCGTCGGGCTTCTTCACGTCCTCCGCCGTCTCGCCGAGCTCGTCGCCCTCTTCGACGGACTGGACCGGCGTCGACGTGATCTCGATCGTCTTCACGTCGGACGGGATCTCGTCCACCAGCGACGACAGGTCGCGCTTGGCGTCGTCGCTCATCGTGCACCCGCCGGATGCTTGCGGGCGCCCTCGCGCTTCTCGTTCGCCTGGCGGAACAGGTCGTCGGTCGGCTTGCCCTGGTTGACGCACCGCAGGAGCTCGGCAGCGCTCACCCCGAACTCCCGGAGCACCAGCTTCAGACCCCACTCGAGGATCGCGCACTTCTGCGGGCCGCCCATCATGTTAACGATCGGGAGGTGGCACTCCTCGCCGGACCTCCACACCCGCTGCATGTAGGCGTGGGTGCCGTTCAGGAACTCGTGGCCGTTCCTGGTGAGGTGCACCGTGCTCTCCGCACGGTTCCCGGACATCGCCTTCCGGGAGCACCACTCGCTGTCCTGGCCATCCTGCTGCTTCTTGTTCTCCGCCATGAACCAGATATGTGCCACGGCGCGATACACCGTGTCAAGACATGAGACAGGTTTGTGGTACAGGTGGGACAGGTGGTGGTGGTGCTAGCGGCCGAAGATCGCTGCGGCGAGGAGCGAGAATCCGGACACGGTGCCGATCACGAACAGCCCGTTCAGGTTTCGGCACGGCGGGCAGCTGCGGCTCGAACCAGACGATCCGCCGTTGTCGCCGGCTCCGCCGTCGTCGCCGTCGTCGTTCGACTGGCCCGAGCCGCCGCCGCCGCCTCCGGATGGAACCATCGCCGTGTTCGACTGGCCGAAGGCCGAGAGTCCGCGCAGCTGCATGAACTCGTTGAAGGCATGCACGACCTCGGTCTGACGGTCAACGACGCCGAATCGCGGTCGTCCCATGGATCACCTCTACCGCTTCTTCCACGACTTCGACCAGGCGGCCAGGCCGGCGCCGAGCAGCCCGTCCACGGCGATCAGCACGCCGCCGAGCCAGCCGGCCGGCGACACGCTCGGCACGACGGACGAGTCGGACGAGTCGGACGAGCCGCCGCCATCCCCGCCGCCGTCCGCGGAGCCGCCGCCGCCGTCGCCACCGTCGCCGTCCTGGGCGGACGATCCGCCACCGCCATCGCCGCCGTTCGCCGTCCCGCCGCCCTTCCACTCGAGCCAGCCGGCTCCCAGCTGCGCCAGGCCGTCCTCACCGTAGATCATGAACGGCGGGGTCGTGATGAGGCAGGGGCGGGCCGCCAGGGGGCCGGCGCGCTCGACGTCGCTCGACGACAGCCCGGTGCACTGGCCGATCGTCACCGCCAGGTTGACCCAGCGCTTGAACGCGGCGTGCGTCTGCGAGCCGTACTTCCCGTCCTCGTCGATCCGTCCGCCGGTGAGGCGCAGCGGCCCGGTGTACTCCTGGCTCATGTCGTACACCGAGTTGTAGAAGTGCTGCCAGAGCTCCACCGCCGGACGCTGGGTGAGCTCGCCGAAGCCCTTCATCGCGCCGGCGACCTTCGCCAGCGGGTTGGGCGCGGGCAGCGTCGGCAGCACCAGCGGCGTGTGCGTTTCGGTCCTCGTCCTCGTTCGCATCGGATTACTCCTTGTCCCTGAGCAACAGCGTCATCAAGATCCCGACCGCCGCCGCCGCCGTGACGAACTGCGCGAACACGGCGGCCTTGCCCCACTTCGCGATGTCCTCGAGGTGGTACTTCTCGACCACCCGCTTGGTTCCCTCGTCGATCCCGGACGCGACCGCATCGGCGACCTGCGCCTTGATGTAGTCGAGCGTCTCGGGGGAGACCATCGCCGAAACGCTGGCGGGCGGAGCCGACGAGCCGGACTGGCCGAAGCCGGCGAGCGCCGTCGCCACGTTGGCGTTCTCCTGGTCAATCACGGTTCCCTTCGGCATCGTCCTACCTCGCCAGGCCGACCATCGTTCCGATGCAGCCGATCACCAGTGCCGCGACCGCCGCCGGTCCGTCGTTCGACGACTGCGCCGCCGTCGGACCCTGCTCCGAGCGGTGGATCACCGCCAGGGCCGACATGAGGGCGTCCCAATACGATCCGCTCTGGGCCGCCATCTGCGCCGTCGCCGTCTGCTCCTCGAGCGTCGTGCACGGCCAGAAGTCCTGCCGCACGGTCGGGTGCACCTTCGCGATCACCGACGCCAGCTGCGCGGTCCGCGTCGTGTCGACGCCGAACCCGGGGTCCCGGATCGGCGCCAGGGCCGGGTAGTCCCGCTCGAGCGCCTCGCGCACTTCGACCGCGAGCTCCCACAGCTTCGCGTGCGGCTTGCGGCCCCAGCCGGTGAAGCCCTCGAGACCCATCGCCGACGTCAGGCAGCGGATCCACGCGCCGGCCGCGGTCTCGTTGAACGCTCCCAGGCCACAGCACGGCATCAGGACGCCCCCCGCTTCTGCTGCCGCACGGTGGGGCGGTAGTACTTCTTCTTGCCGAGCCGCTTCATGACCGAGGCGAAGGCGCCGACCACGAAGGTCGTCACCGCCGCCTTCGCGCCGTTGCTGACCTCTGCCGAGTATCCGCACTTCTTCGCCATCGGATCACCCCATCATCTGCTCGGCGATCGACGCGATGCAGTCGCCGCACGGGAGATCGCCGGTCTTCATCTTGCCCTTGGTCCCCATCGCGATGTCGGTGTACGCCTCGTTCGCCATCAGCATCATCGAGGAGTAGCCGCCCATCGCCGTGAGCGCCGCCGGTCGATCCTTCGACTGCGGCTCGGCCTTCTTCTCGGGCGTCGCCTTGGGTGTCGCCAGCGCGGCGGACCGATCGATCTCGCGGACCGGAGCAGTCGCGCGCACGGATTCCGTCCGCTCTTCGTGGAGCGGCGGAAGCGACGCGAACATGCTCTCGGCCCAACTCATTCGACCCACCCGATCACGGCCTCCGAGGCCACGTAGCCACCGAGCAGACCCATGATACCACCGAGGCCCGTTCCGGTGGGAGTATCGAGCAGGCCGCAGTCTCCCTCCGGCGTGACCAGGTCGAACGACTCCTTCACCGACTGGATGCAGTCGAGGTTCCCGTCGCAGTCGGCGATCAACTGCGCGCGGATCTTGGCGAGCTCCATCTGCGTCTCGTGCAGGCGGATCGCCTTGTCCACGTCGGACTCGAACAGGTTCCGCAGCTGCTTCGCCGTGTCGACGCCGAACCGGATCACCGGGATCCCGACCTCGACGAACAGCCAGCCACCGAGGAGCCACTTCCCGTATTTCCAGACCTTCGTCCAGACGTTCTTCGCCGCCTGCGCGCCCATGATCCACGCGCCGGCGATGGGGCCCGGGATCTGACCGAGACCGCCGACCCCCGTCGAGATCGTTTCCCCGGACGCGGTCTGCACTTCGGCCCAGATCATCGGCATGATGCTCGCGACGTACTTGTGCCGCGCGGTCTCGCCCTGCCCGTAGATGATCGCGATGTCCTCCGCCTCGACGGCCAGGCTGTCCCTCAGCGCGTCGAGCTTGGCGACGAGCGACACGTCCGTAGCGTTGAGCAGCGTCGCCCACCGGCGGGCTGCCTGATACCACGAGGCGGCGCGGAGCCACGCCTCGAACGGATTTCGCGCGGGTCCGAGCAGTCGCATGTCAGTCCCTCACCGCGATCATCGAGCCGATCGATCCGGCCGCGAGGATCGGAATCGCCACCCACGAGTGCGGGTTGGGCTCGAACTGGATGCCGAGCAGGTCGCCCAGGTAGAACACGTCGAAGTCGCGCGTCTTCGGCGGGAGCGGCTTCTCCATCTTCTGCGGGTCCCACGCCGCCATCATCTTGCGGACCAGATCCGGATTCCCCATGCTCACGCGGTAGATGCGGATCATGGCCTGCCACTGCTGCGCGACCCTCGGCCAGTAGTCGCGCTCGAAGTCGAGCAGCTGGTTGACCGCTCCGCTGATGCGCTCGCTCACGGCCGGCGGACGTCCAAGCATCCGCCCCATGGTCTCCGGCAGCGACTCGTCGCGGAGCTCGAAGGCCAGCCACAGCGGCAGGAACCACCGCTTGCCGAACGCGACGGCTCCGCTTCCGAGGCCGCGCCAGAACCCGAACCTCGCGACGGCCTCGGTCGCCTGGACGGCAGCGGGGGCCCCGGCGGCGATCTCTCCGCGGGGCACGTCGAACAGGAGCTTGTAGCTGCGGAGGATCTCGTCCTCGCCGGCGCGCAGTCCGCGAACTCGCCCCATCGGGATCGTCTCGGTCGTGCCCTCCACCGTCCCGGTGTCCGCGTAGGCCTCCGGCTGCCAGGCCGGCGGCGCGTCGGAGTAGGAACCGATCAGCGCTGGCACGGCGTCGATCATCCGCTGAAACGGCTTCGACTTCTCGATGAACGCGGCGAACTTCTCGTCGCCGTGCTCCTGCCCGAACGCCGCGTAGACGTTCGCCGCGGAGTCGATCAGCTTGTCCCGGTACTCGCGGTACGGCCGCGCCAGGCACGGCGGGGCGACGGGCCCCATGCGGCGCAGGGCGTCACCGTGAACGGCGAGCGTCGCGGCTTCCTGCGCCAGCTGGAACAGGATCCCGGCGTAGCTCTGTGCGCTGTCGCTCACACCGGCCTCCCGGCCTTCCAGTACTCGAACGAGACGTTGACCACGGCCTTGTTCTCGTTCCCGACCCAGAGCACCTGACGCTTGCCGAGCGGGAAGCGCTTCGGCTCGTTGAACACCTCGACCTTCATGTCCTTCGCGAAGTGGCCGCGCTTGAGGGCGAGGTACACGCCGTTGGTGGTTCCGTGGCTGACCTGCACGATCACGTCGTAGTCGAAGGGGCCCATGACCCTCTTCACGGCGTCGATCCCGACGGCGACGCGCAGGAAGTTGACCTCTCCTTCGACCATCATCGCGCTAGTCCTTCGGCGGCCGGCGCCACCCGCAGAACGTGGCGATCAACTGCGTTCCGGTCGTCACGTTGAAGTTGCGGATCTCGAACTTCACCGATGCCAGTCGGTCGATCGGGATCGGCTCGTAGAACTCGATCGTGATGGCGTGATTGTTCACCTGGACCGAGTCGCCGAACGCGACCAGCGGGGCGCGCTCGCGGTACGGGGCGAAGCGCTCGCTCTCCTTCCCGGACAACCGCGGCATGATCCTCAGCTGGCGCCAGATCCGCGGGTCCACGGCGAGGGTCGGGTAGTGCGCTGAGTCGATCACCGCCACCATCCGGCGAACGATGAGATCCTGTCCGGTCATGTTGCGGCTGGCGTTCGCCGGCGCCGTCTGGTCGGCGACGAGGGCGGCCGGAGCGATGGCGCCCAGGGTGAAGCCGATCGGAACGTACAGCGCGTACGGGCGCTTCGTGTTGGCGAGGTATCCCTGGACCGCGAAGTGAACGGTGCCGGCGGGGAACCCGGGCGCCTGCGCGACGCTCGAGTTTTCCCAATCCACGACCAAGCTGTCCTGGTACTTCACCCGCAGCGGGACGGGGCCCTTGGGCTCCCAGACCAGCTGTCCGAAACCGTTTCCGACGGGCGGCGCGTCCACCTCGCAGAGCCGGGGCCTGCGGTCGTCGAGGGCGATCAGCGGCAGGAAGTCCCCGTAGGGGTATTCCTTGTCCTTCCACCAGCGGACCTGCAGCGAGGGCAGGATCGACGTGCCGGCGCCGGGGTCCGCCGGGATCGCCGTGTTGTAGAGCAGCGTGTTCTCGGTGATGACGACACGATCGATCAGCGCGTCGTAGTCGTACTGCAGATCGTCGATGTCGAACTGCGCTTCCGAGAACAGACCGGGGGCGGGCGCCAGATCGATCGGCACCTCGACCGTCTTGAAGTTGGGGAGAGAGAACTCGTCGCGGTTGAAGTCCACCGTCATCCTCCGTCAGCTGCCCGGCGCGGCTATGCTGCCGGCCGCGGGCAGCCGACGGCGGCAGACGGCGAACTAGGCCTGCTTGAACCAGTACACCGTGTTGCGGATCCCGATGCCGGGGACGCTCGATCCGCCGGAACCCGTGAACCCGATGACGCCGTGCACCGGGATGACCTTCGCGAGCAGCTGGGTCGTCACGACGCGCGGCTTCGGCAGCGGCTTGATCGCCGAGTAGTTGTTCATCCCGTTGCGCAGGATGATCAGCGCGTCCGTGGTGAAGTCGCCCTCGGGCCCGAAGCCGTTCGGGAACTCCGTGACCATGCCCTGCTCGAAGGCGGCGTCGTCGCTGTCGAAGTACAGCTCGTACCAGAGCCGCGCCTCGGCCTCGAGGAAGTCCTCGAGCGAGATCAGCAGGTCGTGCGCCGCCGTCAGATCGCGGGGCGACCGGCGCTCGATCAGCAGCGACGAGTGCGTCGCCGTGAACGGGCGGGTGTCCGG
>NZ_JBAZKR010000120.1:0-10624 GCF_041650655.1 Zavarzinia sp. | reverse complement strand
TGAAGTAGTATTGCGTCGGCGCCGACGTTGAAAGCTCCGTCGGCGGCGTCGCCGTCATGTCGAACTCGGTGATGTTGATCGCGCAGCGGTACGTCTCGCCAGAGAACCAGAAACACGGCTTGACAGACGTGCGTGGGAGGTTCTGCCCCGCCTTCCTCGACCACAACCCGGTGATCGGCTCGATCTCGAACTTCATCGCCCCGCCGACCGCCTCGACGTTCTGGCCGATGATCCCCCGGTACACGCACTCGCTCGTGCCAGGCGTCCCGGTCGCGTCGAGCATCGAGACGTAAACGTCGGCGCGGCGCCCGGCGAACACGGAGGCGCCGTCGAAGACCGCAGGCTGACGGCGGGGGTACACCGACGTGTCGACGACGTGGTCAGCCTCGAGCGAACCGTAGAGGCCACGGGTGAGCCCGGTGAAGTCGCCGCCGGCTTTGCCGGTGTAGGCACACGCCTCGAGCCCGCAGTAGAGGACCCCGGCGGCGGGCCAGGCCGAGTAGTCGTCGACCGTGGCCGCGACGTCGCCGATCATGAGCGAGGCCGTGAGGCGCGTCATGCGGAGGGCCCGCCACGACTGGATCATCGCCGAGACGCCGCCGCCGACGTCGACGATCTCGACGGGGAACGACTGGACCTGGAGGGTGCCGTCAACGAACGAGGCGCGCTCCTCGACCGTGCAGCCGCCCCAGCGCATCCATGGCTTGACACCTGAGAAAAGCCGGTTCCCTGCTCCGTCCCAGTACCAGAGGTCTGCGACGGGGGGCTCGAGCCCGCCCGAGTACTCGTCGGCGAACACGTACTCGATCCCGGCGACTCGCAGCCAGACGATGGCCTTCCCAGACGGTTCACTCGACCATGTCATCAGACGGGCTCCCGGTGGAACAGGGCCGAGACGGCGACGTACAGCGGCGGCACGTCGCGGTCACGGACCACGCCATCGACCAGGGTGGCGATGTAGAAATCGACGTTCTGAGTCCCCCACGAGGCCACGGTCCCGAGCGCCCGGTTCGGGTAGACGTAGAACGGTGCCATGACGCACGCGGTCCACCAGGCCGCCAGGCCCCGGAGCGTGTCGTCGTACTCGGTCCAGGTGATCACGTCGAGCTCGAACGGGGACTCCCGCGACGGGTTCGCCGGGCCGATCGTGCGCGCCTCCTCGTTCCCGGCGATCGCCTGGCTCACCGGCCATGTCATCTTGAAGCCGAACCGGCTCGCGAAGCCGGTCCCCCGGTTGACCGTGCGGCCCCAGGACATCAGGCCGGGGTACCAGCCTGAGAGGTGCTGGCTCGTAGCGGTGAGGGCGTTCGCGCCATCAACGGCTTCCGTCTCCGCGAACCCGAGTTGCGAGGACAGAGCGTTCGCCGTCCCGGCCCAGCTCACCGTCCAGGCGCCATCAGCCGAGATCACGACGGTCCCAAGCGACGAGCACGTCACGGTGAACGTGAGCGCCGACGGACTCGCGATGAGCAACGCCTGGAGGTCGGTGCACAGGTCGAGGATGTGGTCGTAGGTCCCGGCCGGAACCGTCACCGTGCGGGCCACGCCGTCGTTGAAGGCGAAGACCCAGCCACCAGCCGGAACCGTGATGCCCCAGAGGATTTTCGGGAAGGCGCTCATTGGTCATACCCCGATGCGCCGGAGAGCATGTCGGCATCGCCGCCGCTCCGCTCGTACTCCCAGCGGGCGCGCTCGACGCTGCGACCGAGCTGGCTGTTCGATGTACCCCAGGCGAAGATCGTCACGTTCGTCGAGGTGTTCTCGCCGGGCGTCGACCGCTCTGCCTGGGAGGAGAAGGACGGTGTCCCTGGGCCGACAGCCGAACTGGCAGCGCCGCCACCGCTCCCGTCATCCCCGAGACGGACGCCAGCCATGACGGCGGCGGCGGCGTAACCTGCGGCGGCGGTGATGTGCGCCGCCATCGCGTCGTACCTCATCTCGCCGTAGGCGGTCGCCGCCTGGGCCACGGCCGTCGCCGCCATTACCGTGTTGTAGGCGATGAGGAATCCGCCCTCGGCCTTCTTCAGTCTGTCGAGGCGATCCGTGTGCGCCTTCGTCGCGCTCTCGATCGCCTTCTGCGAGGCACCCGACGCCTGGAGCACGCTCGTGATGTTCGCGATCTGCTGCTCCTGCTGGGCGGCGAGTTGCGAGAAGACACTCCCGCCGGTCTGGGCCAGGGACGCGAACGCCGTCACGGAGCCGATTACCTGCTCGCGGGTGTAGTCGCGGATCGCCTGCTGCTGTGCCTTCTCCTCTGCGGCCCATTCGAGGCGCATCCGGTGGGCCTCACGATCGAGATCCGCCTGGGCGTCCGTCGCTGCCTTCATCGTGGCGAAGGCGGCAAGGCGCGTTTCCTCCTCAAGCTGGATCTCCTCGATCACGTTCGTCTGGTTGTTGTAAATGTCGTCGTAGAATTGGCGCGAGGCCTCATCTCGAGCTCCGGCGCCGAGACGCTCAAGCTCCTGGAGCATTTGCTCGTCGGTGATCCTGGTCTGCGTGTTTCTAGATCCGCCACCTCCGGTCCTGGTGCGCCCCCGGCCAGCTCGGACGCCCTGGTTCCCCAGGAACCCTGAGGGCAGCGTGGTCTGCCCGCCAGGCAAGACCGTGCCCTCGTCGTAAAACAGATTTTCCTGGGTCGACTGCGGGAGGTTGGCGTACTCGCCCATCTCCCCCCAGCCCGTGTCGTAGTCGTCGCCGACCGGGGTCATGTACCCGGGCTGCCGACGACGCAGGGCTTCGACCATGCCGGCCCGCGTCCCGGTCCCGGTGTTCCCCAGGCGCCCGCCCGAGAAGTAGCCGATCCAGTCCCGGAGCTCGCCGACGAAGTTCGACACGTCCGAGCCGGCCGACCTGGCCGCTGGGGCGAGATCCCTGAAGGACCCGGTGAGGCCGTTGATGAAGTCGGTGAAGCCGCCGCCTCGGGCCACGCCATCGGCCAGGGCGCGCATGAACCCGGTGGCGCTGGACTCCAACTCGTCGTACTCGCGGCCGAGGTCTGAGCTGTACTCCCCGAGGGCTCGAGCCGCCTGATAGGCGCCCTGGAAGACGACCCGCATCGTCTGGTAGGCGACCTTCATCCCCTCGATCCGCTCCATGATCCGAGCGGACTCGGTGCGCTGGATCTCCGAGAGGCGGCGCGACTGCTGCTCGGCGGTCCGCTGGGCGGCGACGACGGCCTGCTGAGCTGCAACCCTCGCGCGCGCGGCCCGTTCGTCCTCGAGCGCCCATCGCTTCTCGGACTCGGTCATCTCCTTGACCGTGGCCTTCGCGCTCTCGAGCGACTTCTTGGTCGCCTCCTCGTTCAGGACCTTCAGGACAAAGGAGATTTGTTCGTTTTCCGCGCCAGCCATCACCGCCTCCAATGCCCCTGGATCGCATCGAGCAGGTGCCCGGTCTGCTCGCCCGGCGGCGGCGGGACCCCGTGCCTAGAGGTCGCGCGACCGATGCTCACCAGCCAGGTCTTCCGCCTGATCGTCGCCGGCTTGTTGTGGCCGAGCCCGCCGGTCGCGATCCGGTTTCGGAGCCACGCGGCGATCACCTTCGCCGCCTTCGCAAGCGCCGCCTCGACCTTCAGGTGGTCGCCCCATGGCGCCGCCCGGATGATGGCGCGAGCCTCGACGACGGCGGGGCAGCCCGGCGGGACCTTCAGCGGGTCGCCGACGGTGCCGACGAGCCAGGCCGCCTTTTGCTGGTTGAACGCGCCGCGGACGAAGACCTCGCCCCTGCCGAACTTCGTGCCCAACGACTTGATGAGCGCGGTGAGGCGCGTGCCTGGTGTGTGGCGGATCTCGACGGCGACGGTCATCGGGTCACCTCACGACTTCCGCTGCGCGGCGATGTGGGTCTCGAGCCGCGCCTGGGCCCCGTCGAGCCGCGACCAGACCCGAGCGAGATGCGAGACGCGGGCCGAGGTCTTGCGCCGCAGGCCGCGTAGCGCAGCCCACCGAATGGCCTCCGAGAGCTGCACGGCCTCGCCGCCGACGATGTAGCGGTCCCCGAGGTAGTGGCGGGGGCAGTCGGGCCAGCTCGCCCAGATGTCCACAGGCGCTGACCACGGGCCGACGGGCTCGACGGCTCCGCTGCCCCGGAGCGCCCATGGGACCCAGCACTGCCGGGCGTAGCTGCACGAGATCGAGCACGGCGGGACCTTGGCGTCGATCTGGCGCGAGAAGGTCTCGGCCAGTAGGACGCCGGCGTCATGGGCGTCACCCGCCCCGCTGAAACGTCGCCCCGTAGATCAGCCCTGAGATCCAGGTGAGAGCCGGGATCACGTCCATGACCGGCTCGCCCGTCCCTGGGTTGACCTCTGGGGCTCCCGTCTCGGGGTTGACGCGGGGGACCCGCGCCGGGTACTTCTCGCCGATCCTGGCTACGATGGACAGCGCCTGCGTCACGAGGCGCGACGGGATCGTGTCGGACCGCCGCCGCAGGGCCACGCCGTCGATCGCGAGGAGCCCGTAGGCCACGGTGAGGCGCATGCCGTCGAGTTCGTCGGTTGTGCGGCGTCCCTCGGCGAGCAGCACCGCGTCGCGCTCGCACTCGTCGAGCGGGCGCCAGAGCCATCCGGCCGGCTTGCCTTGGGGTATTGGCTCCAGGCCCTCGCCGCGCTCGCGCCACGCCTGGTGGTCGGCCGTCGCCTGGTCGATGTCGGGGTCCCCGAGCCAGTACGACGTCCTGGGCCTCAGGTCGATCTCGAGCTGCTTCAGGTCGAACATCCCTCTCTCCTCTCGCGCGTCAGCCCTGGGCCAGGAGCCAGCAGGGCAGGAAGGACGAGTCGGTGTCGTGGTCGATCACCTCGCCCTCGGCCGTCATCGTCACGACGCCGTCGCCGCCGGTGAAGTCCAGGGTCTTGAGCTGGACGTCGTGGGCCCACCAGAAGTGCACGCCGGGCTTCCCAGGGATCGAGCCCTCCTGGATCGAGAGCGACGTCCCCTCGGACCTGTCGCCGCTCGCCGCGTCCTCGATCCACCGCTTGTTCTCGGCAGCGACCTTCGCCGCGATCTTGAACGTCGGCCTCGAGGTCGCGTGCCTGAACCCGGCATTGTGGTTCGGGGCACCGACCGCGCCCTTCGTGGCGTAGCCCGGCCCGATGTTCACCGTCGCGTTCTCGACCTCCATCTCGACCCCGGCGTAGACCAGCCGGCCACCGCTCGACATCAGCGGGGCGATCGTCGGGCGCTTGAGGCGGAAGGCGCGGACGAGGTCCTGGACGAGGTCGTCGCAGTGGACGCGGTAGTAGTCTGAGCCCTGGACCGCCATCTTGTACTTCATCGGCTGGCCGAGCGCCCACTCGAGCTCCCAGCTCGGCGCGCAGCCGTAGATCTCTTCGAAGATGCCGTCGGACCACCACTGGTAGATGGTCATCAGGCGGCGCGCGACGTCCGATGGGTGCCACGTCCGGAGCCCTCGGATCGTCGAGGCGTTCACGATCGGGATGCGGAGCGATGGCGACGGGACGAACGGCGTCGCGGGTGCCGCCGTCGTGTCGGCGCAGACGAAGGCGTCGCCGGATGCCGAGACGTAGACCCTGCCGTTGTAGGCCGTCCCGGCGCCGTAGGCCACGCTCACGGTCGTCCCGCCGGCCCCCGCAGTGAGGTCAGAGATCGGGACCCCTGCAACAGCTGAGACGTCGGCGAGGCCGCAGCCGAGGAAGCGGCCGATCTCGCCGAGGAGTCCCTGCCTGTCGGGGCCGGATCCTCGCGCCTGGAACTCCAGGGTGCCGCTCGCCTTCCGCAGGCCGCGCACGGCGAAGGGTCCCTCAAACCGCCCCATGCTCGAGCGGGCGATCTTGTCCTCGGTGCACTTGATCTCCCCGGTGCACTCCGGACAGCAGACGATCTTCGCGAGGTCGCCGATCGCCGAGTTCCCTGCCAACCCGACGGTGAAGATGCCTCCGACGTTCGTGTAGTCGGTGATGAGCCGCAGCGTCGTTTCGGGCGTGTTCGTCACCTGGCGGCACCACACGTAGGGCCCGCCCGCGTAGGCCGACCCGTTCCAGTGGTCGTCGGGCTCGAGCGCGGTGTCGTGGTTGGCGTCCTCGAGCTGCACGGCCGAGCCGCCCGTGTCCTCGGCGATCACCGGGGCACCCGTCGAGACGATGACGAAGGTGTCGCCGATCTGCGTGCGCGCCGGCCACAGGTCGCAGACGCACGTCCCGGTGGCTGTCGTGTACTGGACCACCTGGCGCTCGAGTCCGACGTTCGGCGCTGAGGTCGCGTTCGCGGCCGAGACGCAGCGGAGGATCGCGCCGACCATGTTGGCGTTCGAGAGCGTGATGAGGGCCAGGGCGCCTGAGACGATCGTGCGGCCAGAAACGCCGTCACCCGCCAGCGCGCCGAGCCCGTCAGCGGCGAAGGCCACGATGTCCCCGGTGGCGATGGTCGTCCCGAAGCGCGTGGAGTCGGCCTCGACCTGGTCGATGATGGCGATCGCCGAAAGCGTGGCTTGTTGGTCACTCATGGAAGCGTCTCCCTGTACTCAACTCGCAGTTCCAGCGCGAGCGAGAAGATCCCCGTGGGGCCGTCCTGGTTTCGTTGCGGCACGATCGCGTCGGTGGCGACATGGGACGTGACCCAGCCATCGACCAGATCGATGTTGAATGGGTACTCGAGTGCGTTCTTGATCGTCAGCCGGTCGTCCGAGATGCGCTGGTGCATCGCCGTCGGCCCGTCGTCGGGGGTATACCCGTAGTTGACGACAATCCGAATCACGCGGGCGTCGTACCGCTCGTGACCGGCGACGTTCGCGGGACGCCCTCCGGTGATGGTCGGCGGGTAGTGCTCGCCGGGGAGGATCGTGGCGGGACGGGGGTCCGCGTCGCACGGGGCGCCCTGGACGAGCTCGTCAGGTCCGACTACGACGAGCTTTCCGACCGGGACGGCGAGCGAGGATCCGTCAGGGTGCACTCCGAAGTCGGACCCATCGAGGAGGTCTGCGATCTTCGCGATGATGTCCGCGTCCACGCTCACGGCAGCACCCGGTACACGCGCCCGGCCCCACGGATGATGTCGTCCAGGCAGGCCCGCGCGCCTGCGAGCATGTCCTCGGTCACCGAGACGCGCTTGTCGCGGGAGTACGGCGAGACGGCGAGGATAACGTACACCTGCCACTCGACCGCGTCATCGTAGACCGTGGCCGGAATCACAGTGGCGTCGAGGATGCGCCCGGCCTTATCGATCGCGTCCTGCACCACGGCGTCGGGCGGCGCAGTGGTCATCTCCGGGTGGTGCGCGCGGAAGCTGGCGACGGTGACCATCGCTCTCGACGGTCACACGCGCGACGCTCGCGCGGAGATTCCCTGGGGAGGAGCGCCGCCGGGCGGGAGAGAGGAACCGCCCGGCGGCGAGAAGCGACGATCAGGCCATGTCGAAGTAGAGCGCGCCGAGGGGGTGCATCGACTCGACTCCGCCCACGCGGCGGTGCAGCGTGATCGAGTACCCGGTGTCCGTGGGCACGGGCGGGAACTGCTCGGGACCCGCCGAGACCATCGGCGAGAAGACGTCGAGCGACTTCTCGTAGAAGATGGCGCGGTTCGTACCGGCCGGGCCGGTGGCCGACTGGCCGGTGAGCCTGGGCCACGGCACGATCGTGATGCCGAAGGTGTTCTCGAGCACGGTCTTCAGGTTCGGCGCGTAGCCCGCGGCCGTGTCGGGCGTGATCAGCCGGCCCCACTCGAGCGGGGCCACCGCGACGTGCGTGACCTTGTACAGCGAGGTGCGCTCGAGCCACGCAATGCAGAGTGAGAAGTCCGTCACGATGTTGGCGTTCGTCGTCGCCGCCGCGGCCCAGAGGCCGGTCGTTGCGACGGGGATCAGCGTGACCGCGCCCTGGACCACGGGGACCAGCGCGTTGTTGATCATGCCGGTGATGCCCGCCGAGGCGTTGCCGGTCGAGAGGACCTGGTCCACCGTCGTCGCGACGACTCGGTTCGCGCCGTCGCCCAGCATCGCGGGGAGCGGCACGCGGGAGTAGGCCGCCTGGCGGATCTGCTGGTAGCCGAGGTTGAACTTCGTGAGCACGCCGTAGATCGGCTGCGGGTGCTCCTGGCCCTGGACCTCGACCGTCGCGATCTCGGTCTCGTAGGTCGCCGTCAGCGTCGCCTCTCCGAAGACCTCGTGACCGCGGCTCATCACCGAGGCCGCCGCCATGTCGACGGGCTCGCCGCGCTCCATCATGGACTCGGCCATGAGCGCGACGTAGCGCCTGTCGAACGGGCGCGCGAGGATCTGCGCGAGCGACCGCGTGAAGAGCGCCGTGTCGGTGTCCTGGATCAACCCTCGGCCGCGCATGTCGCGGCAGAAGCTGTCAACCCAGCGCCGCTGGTCGGCCCTCCACCGCTTCTCGGCGGGCGACTGGCCGGTGTACTTCGGGATCGTCCCTCGTTCTCTGGTCTTCATGTTCAGCCTCCGATCCTGACGAGCGCAGGCGCGCCCGCGGCGGCGGCCGTGGCCCAGTAGGCGCCCGAGAGGAGCGCGAAGTTTCCGGACTGCTGCGCCTCCGAGCCCCAGCGGGTCATCTGCCCCGTGACGTCGAGGGCGGCAGCGACGACGCGCACGGCGACGGGATCGCCCTCGGTGACGGCGAGCGCGGCGGTCGTCTCGACGATGGCCGCGACCAGGCCATCCTTCACCATCACCATCGGGTCGGTGACGTCGAAGGTGAGCGTCGCCGTGGCGCTCGGCTCGATCGCGCGCTCGTAGGCGGCGATGCCGTAATCGAGCTTCCCGAGCGTGCGGCAGGAGCCCGCGCCGCCCGCGGTGCCGATTGTCAGCGTGCCGCCGCCGGCGCCGTCGCAGGGGCCGATCAGCGTGGCGAGGTGCTGGGCGAACGTGGTGTCTGTCGTGACGGTCACGCCGCCGCCGGCCGGGAAGGTCCAGTCCTCCTCGTGGTAGCGGCCGTCGGCGTCGATGCCGAGGGTGCGACCCCAGCTCCAGCCCTGGGCCGCGAGGCCCCAGTTCGCGTGGGCGCTGAAGGTGTAGGTGATGCGGCGGGGGTTGAAGATCCGACGGAACCCGACGACGCCGTTGAGCACGCCGCCGGGCGCGCCGGCCACGTCCTGCACGGTCTGGCCCGCAACGACGGGGACGATGCCCGCGGCGAGCGTGACGATCGAGTCTGCGTCGAGCGCGGCGAGCGCGGCGAGCGGGGCGGCCTGTCCGAAGACGGCGCCGCGCTGGCACACGAGGCCGGCGCGAATTCCGGCCGTGCCGGTGAAGCGCGCGTACGCCTCTCGGACGGAGCCGACGACCTGGCCCTCGACGTAGGTCGTGGGCTGAGTGACTGCGGTGATCCAGGGCATGGCTCAGTCCTCCTCTCCGGCGTCGCGGCGGGCGGCGCGATCGCGCGCGTCCCACAGCGGCTGCATCGGGTCGCTGTCCTCGCGCTCGTCGTCGTCCACGGAGACGGCGTCGTCGGCGAGGTCCGCGACGGTGCGGACGCCAGCGCGCTCGAGCGCGTCCTGGTGCCTGGCCTCGGCCTCGAGCGCCCCGGCGATCCACTCGTCGGAAGCCTTCGCGTCGACCTTCACTCCGGCCGCGCGCAGCCCCGCGATCCTGATCTCGCGGTCGGTCGGCGCCTTGCCGTCCTTCGGGCGCAGCGCGTCGCGCTTCGCGCCGAGGGCGAGCGCCTGGCGCACCAACTCGGAGCGAGCCGCGGCGCGCGCGTCGAGCTTCGCCGGGTCGCGAGCGTCGGCGAGCTCGGCGGTCAGCGAATCGACCGTTCCGCTCGCCGAGTCGGCTCGGCCCTTCTCGCGATCGCGCTCGGCGGTGAGCGCGTCCACCTTCCGCTGGACCTCGGCGACTCGGGTGTCACCGTCGGCCCGTGCCTGTCGGCCGTGCTCGAGCTCCTGCTCCAGGGCCGCACGCGCGGTCGCGTCGGCCGTGAAGCGGAACGGGATGCCGCCGAGCTTCAGCTCGAACTCGTTCATCTGCTTCTCCTTGCCGTCGCGGCGCACGCCGGCCGGCGATTCATCGCCCCCCGGGGGGAGCTGGTTTCCTGTGCTGTCGAGGAGTAGGCGGGCGCCGCGGCCGGCGCGGGCGGTGCCCTGCGCGATCGAGGCGACGTGGTTGCCCACGACGTCGGCCTGCTCGCAGTGGTAGGGCTGCCCCTTGTATTCGCCTGGGATCGGGACCTCGTCGGCGAAGTAGCCGCCCGAGAGCTCTGGCTTCTCGCCGCGCTCAACGCGGTCGATCAGGTCGCGCGCCTTGAAGTGGAACTGGCCGCGGAGCCAGGTCTCACCGTCGTCGTCGACCGCCTCGACGTTCTGGAGGTGCCCCTTCGCGAGCTGCGTCCAGTTGTCGGCGTTGACGAACGTGCCCGGGTGCTCGTCGGTGATCGAGACGCCCTCGAACGTCGAGGCCGAGGCGCGTACCATGGCGGCGGGGCGGTACTCGATCCGCTCAGAGCCGTCGGGGTTGCGGTAGGTCTGGAGGCCGCTTCGGGCGAACTGCCCAGGGACGATCAGCGAGCCATCAGCGGCGCGGCGCCGGGCCGAGTAGTCGAGGACGACGCGATCGAATCGGAGCTTGCCCACGTCCCGAAGGTCGCAGGCAGATCAGCTGCGCGGAGATTCAGGCGTCAGACAGAACGGCAGACGTTGGAGCGGTCCAGTTCGGCCATCACAGCA
>NZ_JBAZKR010000119.1:0-10649 GCF_041650655.1 Zavarzinia sp. | reverse complement strand
ACTGGAACCCTATGATGCGCTCTCGCCCGGGCTGATGGACGCGATCGCCACCCATATCGCCAAGGCGAACGGGGTGCTCGCCGCCTGATCGACAGTATGGGGCGGCGGGGAGACGGCGAAGGCTGTTTCCCCGTCGCTCTTTTCGGCAGTATGGCCTGCCCGCCGCCCCGATTCCCCGATCGGCCGTGGCAGGCCCAGGACCATCTGGACAGCTTCTGGACAGCTTAAGGAACGACCCCCATGGATGTGCGCGCCGCCGTGGCCTTCGAGGCCGGCAAACCGCTGGAAATCGTCACCGTTCAGCTCGAAGGCCCGAAGGCGGGCGAAGTGCTGGTCGAGATCAAGGCGACCGGCATCTGCCACACCGATGCCTATACGCTCTCCGGCGCCGATCCCGAAGGCCTCTTCCCCGCGATTCTGGGCCACGAGGGTGCCGGCGTCGTGGTCGAATGCGGCCCGGGGGTGACCACGCTGAAGCCGGGCGATCACGTGATCCCGCTCTACACGCCGGAATGCCGCGAGTGCGAATATTGCCTCAGCCGCAAGACCAACCTGTGCCAGAAGATCCGCATCACCCAGGGCCGCGGCCAGATGCCGGACGGCACCTCGCGCTTCTCCTACAAGGGCCAGTCGCTGCACCACTACATGGGCACCTCGACCTTCGCCAATTATACCGTGGTGCCTGAGATCGCGCTGGCGAAGATCCGCACCGACGCGCCCTTCGACAAGGTCTGCTACATCGGCTGCGGCGTGACGACCGGGATCGGCGCCGTGATCAATACGGCCAAGGCGGGGGTCGGCTGCAATGCCGTGGTCTTCGGCCTCGGCGGCATCGGCCTCAACGTGATCCAGGGCCTCCGCATGGTCGGCGCCAACATGATCGTCGGCGTCGACGTCAACGACGACAAGGAAGAATGGGGCCGCCGCTTCGGCATGACCCATTTCGTCAACCCGAAGAAGATCACGGGCGACGTCGTCAGCCATCTGGTCGAACTGACCAAGGGCGGCGCCGACTATTCCTTCGACTGCACCGGCAATACCACGGTGATGCGCCAGGCCCTCGAATGCTGCCACAAGGGCTGGGGCGAGAGCATCATCATCGGCGTCGCCGCGGCAGGGCAGGAAATCTCCACCCGGCCGTTCCAGCTCGTCACCGGCCGGGTCTGGCGCGGCACCGCCTTCGGTGGCGCCCGCGGGCGGACCGACGTGCCGAAGATCGTCGACTGGTACATGGACAAGAAGATCGAAATCGATCCGATGATCACCCATGTCATGCCACTCGAGCAGATCAACGAAGCCTTCGACCTGATGCACCACGGCAAGTCGATCCGCGCCGTCGTCACCTTCTGAGCTCAGGCCGCATTCCCCCTCGCCCCGGCCCTCTCGCCCTCACCGGGGCGAGAGGGTACGTAAGGGATTACCCATGACCATCGAAACCGTCGAAACCCACAAGGCCCACGGCGGCGTGCAGGGCGTCTATCGCCATGCCTCGGCCGCGACCGGCGGCACCATGACCTTCGCCGTCTTCGTGCCGCCCCAGGCGGCGGCCGGGCCGCGGCCCGTCGTCACCTATCTCTCCGGCCTGACCTGCACCCACGCCAATGTCATGGACAAGGGCGAATACCGGAAGGCGGCCGCCGACCTCGGCCTGATCGTGGTCTGCCCGGATACCAGCCCGCGGGGCGACGGCGTGGCGGACGATCCGGCCTATGACCTCGGCCAGGGCGCCGGCTTCTATGTCGATGCGACCGAGGCGCCCTGGGCGCCGCATTTCCGCATGTGGACCTATGTGACGGAGGAACTGCCGGCGGTGATCGCCGCCCATTTCCCGGTCGACACGGCGCGCCAGGGCATCACCGGCCATTCCATGGGCGGGCATGGCGCCCTCACCGTGGCGCTGCGGAACCCGGGGCGTTTCAAGTCGGTCTCGGCCTTCGCGCCGATCGTGGCGCCGATGCAGGTGCCCTGGGGGCAGAAGGCCCTGCCGGCCTATCTCGGCCCCGACCAGGCCAAGTGGCGCCGCCATGATGCCGTCGCCCTGATCGAGGACGGCGCCCGCCTGCCCGAGCTGCTGGTCGACCAGGGCACGGCCGACAATTTCCTGGCGAACCAGCTCCAACCGGAACGCCTGAAATCCGCCTGCGCGGCCGCCGGGATTCCCCTGACGCTGCGGCTGCAGGACGGCTACGACCATTCCTACCACTTCATCTCGACCTTCATGGCCGATCACCTGGCCTGGCACGCGGCGCGTCTCTTCGCCTGACGCGCCTCAGATGTTCCGGTAGTTGCGATAGGCGGCGATCTCGGCCGGGCGGGCCGAGGCCGTCTCCGCGAGCGCGATCAGCCCGGCGTGATGGGGGGAGCGGTCGCAGGCCGGGTCCATGGCGGCGGCGTCGCCGGTCAGGGCCAGCGCCTGGCAGCGGCAGCCGCCCCAGTCGATTTCGCGCCGATCGCAGGCCTTGCAGGTCTCCGGCATCCAATCGGTGCCGCGGAAGGCTTCGAAGGCCGGATCCGCCGCCCAGATCTCGGCCAGATGGCGTTCTCGCACCGTGGCGAAGACAAGGCCCGGCACGGTCTCCGCCGCATGGCAGGGCAGCACCGCGCCGACAGGCGAGACATTGACGAAACGCCGGCCCCAGCCGCCCATGCAGGCCTTGGGCCGCCGCGCGTAATAGTCCGGGATCACATAGTCGATCACCAGCCGGCCGCCCAGCCGGGCCCGCGCCGCCTCGACCGTCGCCGTCGCAGCGTCGAGCTGGCCGATGGTCGGCATCAGATAGTCCCGGTTCTTCAGCGCCCAGCCGTAATATTGGACATGGGCGACCTCCAGCCGCTCCGCCCCGACCGCTTCGGCGAAGGCGATCATCTCGCCCAGGCGATCCAGGTTCTGGCGGTGCACGACGGCATTGATGGTCAGCGCCAGGCCCGCCTCGTGCACCAGGCGCGCCGCCGCCCGCTTCTTGGCGAGGCCGCCCGGATAGGCGCTGATCCGATCCGCATTGTCGGGATCGGTATCCTGGATCGAGACCTGGACATGGTCGAGCCCGGCGGCCACCAGGACGGCCAGCTTGGCCGCGTCCAGCAGCACGCCCGAGGTGATCAGATTGGTATAGAGGCCGGCCGCCCTTGCATGGGCCACCAGTTCGGCCAGATCGGTCCGGACCAGCGGCTCGCCGCCCGAGAAATGGACCTGCAACATGCCGAGTTCCGCCGCCTCGCCGATCACCCGGCACCATTCCGCGGTCGACAATTCCCCCGCCACCCCGGCCAGGGCGACCGGATTCGAGCAATAGGGGCATTGCAGCGGGCAGCGGTGGGTGAGTTCGGCCAGCAGGGCCAGCGGCGGCGCCATCATCGGAGCACCCCGCGGGCGGCGAGATCGGCCACCAGGTCCTTGACGTCGCCTTCGATCTCGCGCCGGTCGGCGTCGTAATCCGCCGCCAGGGCATCGATCACAGCGTCGAGCGACAGCTTGCCGTCGATCCGCGAGACCACGGCATGGGCGATCTCGTCCAGCACCACCACCCGTTCCGGCGCCTGCAGCAGCCATTGCCCGCGCTTGCCGTCGAAGGCGAGGCGGACGCCGGGGGCGAGGCGCGGCACGGGCGCCGTCACGGCACCCAGGCCCCCGGCGGTACCAGCCCCGGCTCGACATAGGCGAAATAGAGCGCGTCGAGCTGGGCCCAGAGCACGTCGCATTTGAAGGTGAGCGCCGCGATCGCCGCCTGCTGCTGGTCCGGCCGGCGGGCTTCGCGCTTCACGTAGTCGAGGGCGAAATCGGCGTCGCGCGGGGCCTGGGTCAGGCGCTTGTCGAAATAGGCCAGCGCCTCCTTCGAGACGAAGTCATAGCCCGCCAACATGCCGGCCACACGGTCGCGGATGATGCCGGGCGAGAACATCTCGGTCAGCGAGGAGGCGATGGCGTCGAGCAGCGGCTTCTCGCCCACGAAGCGGACATAGGCATCGACCGCGAAACGGGTCGCCGGCAGCAGGCCCCGGCCGGCGATGACATAGTCCCGCTCGAAGCCGAGCGCGTCGGTCAGCTTCAGCCAGCGTTCGATGCCGCCGTCGCCTTCGCGCTCGCCGTCGTGATCGACGATCCGCTGGCGCCAGGCGCGGCGCAACGCCGGATCTTCCAGCCGGGCCAGCAGGGTGGCGTCCTTGGCCGGGATCTTGGCCTGGTAGTAGTAGCGATTGAGCGCCCAGGCGCGCACCTGGGTCTCGTTCAGCTTGCCCGCATGGAGCAGGCGGTGGAACGGATGCTTGTCGTGGTAGCGGGCGGCGCCGACGGCGCGCAGCGCCGCTTCCAGCTCGTCCGGGCTCATGATCGCGTTCATGGTGCCAGTTCCTCCCCGTCGACGGGAATGTGCCACCCTGCGGCTTCCGCCGCCGCCCTCTCGGGCGTGCCGGCGATCAGCGTCGGATTGGTCGTGTTGATATGGATGAACACCCGCCGGCCGATAGAGAGATCGGCCAGGCGCGCCATCGTGCCCTCCGGCCCCGACATCGAGACATGGCCCATGCGGAGCCCGGTCTTGGGCGAGACGCCGAGCGTCACCATCTCGTCGTCGCGCCACAGCGTGCCGTCGAACAGCAGCAGGTCGGCGCCGTCGATCAGGCCGCGCAGCGCGTCGTCGATGGCGGCGCAGCCGGGCACGAAGACCACCCGCTTGCCGCCGCCCTCGATGGTGAGCCCGATCGTCGTCCCGGGTGCGCCGGCCAGGCTGCCCGCCGCCTTCTCGAGATAGAGCGGCACCTTGCCGGCGAGCAGGAAGGGCGTGATCGACACGCCGCCCGCGGTCGTGAAGGGAACCCCCGCCTCGATCACCCGGCGCGGCACCCGTTCGGGCGGCAGGGCGCCGAAGATCGGGTTGGCGTCCAGCGTCACCAGCGTCACCGCGGTGCCGTAGAGGGCGAATTCATGGCCTTCACGGAGCGTGAGCAGGCCGGTGACGAAATCGATCTCGCCCCCGGTCAGCACCACGTCGCCGATCGGCGAATGGCGCAGGCCCTCGCGCGGCCAGAGCTGGCGATTGGCCAGGATCTGCGACCGGAGGTCGGGCGAAGCGTTGATCAGGGTCCAGCGCTCGCCGTCCATCGAGACGGCGATCGAACTCTGGGTCCGCTGGGGGGCGGCCGGGTCACCGGCCCAGGCCCGGCGCGAGCCCGGGGTCCGGCAGTTCCACTGGGGGAAACCGCCGCCGGCCGCCGTACCGAGAAGCAGGATGTGCATCGTCTTCCAGGCGTCACCGGCGGCCGGCGACGGCGCAACCGTCAGCGCTCGGCGCAGGCGTAGGCGTTGATTTCCATGCCGAGGCGGAGTTCGGCGATCCGGGGCTTCGTCCACTTCTTCATCGGGTTTCCTCCATCGTTCGGGCCGTTGTCTGTCGACCTGACGCACTATAGCAGCGCCTCCACCCCCTGGGCAGAGCCTTTTCGCGACATCTTTCTGAAATTGATCTCAGCTTCGCCGTCAATTGTTGTTTCGCATTGCAAAATAATACTGAATCTTCGTCCTGCGCTCGATTGTCTCTCGTCGATTGATCATGTTCTTATGATTTTCTTATTTTTAACGCGACAGATCGACGACACCGAAGAATCAATTGTATCCTGCACGGCGACGGCATTTTCCATGCGGGATCCCATGGCGAAGACGGCGGGCCTCATCACCATTTTCCTGGTCGCGGCGCTGGCCTTGCCCGCCTCGGCCGCGACCCGTGCCGTGCTGCTGATGCCCTTCGGTTTCCTCGATACCTCGGGCGAGCCGCGCGACCAGGGTGCCGATCACGACCGCCGCCTGGCCGCCGCGCGCGACAGCCTGGGCAGCCAGCTCGGCGCCGCCGGCCCCTACCGTCTGGTCACCTCCGACGCCGCCGCAGCCTGTCCTGCCGGCGACAGCGACTGCATCCTGGCCGCGGCCCGCGCCGCCGGGGCGGACCTCGTGCTGACCGGCACTGTCCAGAAAGTCTCGACCATGCTGATCCAGGCCTGGATCGGCGTCTTCGACGCGGCCGACGGCCACCGCCTGTTCTTCCGCCAGATCAATTTTCGCGGCGACAACGACGAATCCTGGCGCCGCGCCGCCGAATTCCTTTCGGACGAGCTGCTGGCCTCGCCGCCCTGAGCCACCCTCTCCGTCACGCAAGACCCGCAAGCCAGCGGGCGCCACCAACGGGAAACAGGAACGCCCATGAGAAGAGCAGTTGCCTTGGCCTTCGCCGGCCTGATCGCCACCATCCCCCTGGTCGCCGAAGCCCATGGCCCGGTGCGCAAGAAGGTGACCGAGACAGTGACCATCGCCGCCCCGCCGGAAAAGGTCTGGGCCGTGATCGGCGACTTCCAGGACATGAGCTGGTACCCCGGCATCGCCAAGACCGAAGGCAAGGGCGGCAATACGGTGGTCAGCGATGCGGACGACAGCCTCAATCCGAGCCGCCACCTGACCCTGGCCGGCGGCGGCACGATCGACGAAGTGCTCTATAAGTATTCGGCCGAGAAAATGAGCTATTCCTACCGTATCACTACGGTCGACGTGAAAGTCCTGCCGGTCACCAATTACGCCGCCACCCTCTCCGTCCTGCCGGGCGAGGCGGCGGGGACGTCGACGGTCGAATGGAAGGGCGCCTTCTACCGCGGCTATCCCAACAACGACCCGCCGCCCGAACTCGACGACGATGCCGCCGTGGCCGCGGTCACCAAGCTCTACCGGACCGGACTCGACGCCCTGAAGGCCAAGGTCGAAAAAGGCTCGTGACCATGCAGGCGGCATTGGCCTCGGCACTGCTCGCTGCCCTGGCGGCGGGTCCGGCCGCGGCCGCCGAAGCCTTCGTGACCGACCAGCCGGCCGGTCAGGTCGTGGTGGTCGATCTCGACCATATGACCACCGCCGCCCGCATCGAGGTGCCGGGGGAACCCGCCGGCATCGCCGTCTCGGCCGACGGCACGCGGGCCTATGTCACCAGTCCGGAGGGCCGCTTCGTCAGCGTGATCGACACCGCCGCACGTCGCGTGCTGCGCCGGATCGCGCTCGACGGCGGGCCGCTCGGCATCGCGGTCGCCCCCGCCGGGCGGCCGCTCTATGTCGCCGACTGGTATGCCAAGCGTCTCTGGGTGCTCGATCCCGAGGGGGAGGCGGCGCCGGCCAGCGTCGCCGTCGGCACCTCGCCTTCGGGCGTCGCGGTCACGCCGGACGGCAGATTCGTGCTGACCGCCGACCGCGACGACAACGCCCTCTCCCTGATCGATGCCGGCAGCCTGACCCGCCTCGCGGTGATCCCGGTCGGCACCAGGCCCTTCGGCGTCACCATCGATGCCGACGGCAGGCGCGCCTATGCCGCCAATGTCGGCTCCAACGATGTTTCGGTGGTCGATCTCGCCGCCCGCCGGGTGATGGGCACGGTCAAGGTGGGCGAACGGCCCTATGCCGTCGCCCTGGCCCGCGGCCGGGGCTTCGTCACCAATCAATATGGCGGCACCGTCTCGGTCTTCGACCTCGAGACCCTGGCACCCTTGGCCAAGATCGAGGTCGGCGACTATCCCGAAGGCATCGCCGCCAGTGCGGACGGCGCCCGCGTCTATGTCGCCAACTGGTTTTCCAACAGCCTGAGTGCGATCGACACCGAAGGACTGAAAGTCGTCGGCGAAGTGACGGTCGGCGACGGGCCTCGCGCTTTCGGCCAATTCATCCGATAGTACAGTGGCGGAAGGGCGGCTTCGGTCGCCATTCTGTTCGCCGATCGAAACAAGATCGCCCGGCACCAGGGCCAAGCCCGGCGCCGGAAATAATGGGAGGAAGAACGATGGCCGCGACGGCAGAGAGCGGGCCGGGTTCGCCACTTCTGGGCACGACCCCGATCCGGGTTCAGGCGCCGCGCCGCGCCGCCCCGTCCGAGGCGGCACCGCGGGCGGCCAAGGGCTCGATCCGGACGCGCCTCCTGGTCTTCGTCAGCGGCGCCGTATTGGTCACCCTGCTGGCGGCCGGCGGCGTGATTTTCGCCGCCCGCGTCTCCGATGCGGCGCTGGAACGGCTGACCCTGTCGCAACACCGCCTGGACCTGCTGGCCGAAGTCTCCGGCCGCTTCACCGATTATGCCCTGGCCGCCATTGCCGGGGCCGATGCCACGGCGGACGGCGCCGCCCGTCTGACCGCCTTGCGCGCCAGTGCCGAGAGGGCCATGGCCGCGTTCGACGCGATCCCCGACGGCAGCACCGGTGACGGCAGCAGTGGCGACGGCAGGGCGACCGCCCGCCTGCGCGCCGATTTCGCCACCCTGGACCAGGCCGCCCAGCGGGCCCTCGCCACCGCCGACGCGGGCCGGCGGGGCGATGCCGTGCGCGGCGCCCTGAACGCCTTCGCGCTCTCGGCCGGTCCCGGCCTTTCCGCCCTGGTCGAGGCGGAACGGGCCGCGGTCGCGCGCGGGCGCGATGCCCTGGCCGAGACCTCGCGCCGGCTGGTCGCCGGGGCCGTGGTCGCCGCCCTGCTCGCCGCCTTCGCCGGCATCCTGCTGCACCGGCGCATCACCCGGCCCCTGCTCGGCCGGATCGGCGCGATCGAGCGGGCGGCACGCGCGGTCGCCGGCGGCAATCTGTCGACCCGCCTTTCCGTCGGCGCCCATGACGAACTCGGCCTCGTGGTCGCGCGCTTCAACCGCATGGCGGCCAAGCTGGCCCGGCGCGAGAAGCGCCTGGCCCAGGACCGCGCCGACCTCGAGAGCATCATCGCCGAACGCACCGCGGATCTCACCCGCGCCAACGAGCGCCTGGCCGCGATCGACCGTTCGCGCCGGCGCTTCTTCGCCGACGTCTCGCACGAGCTGCGGACACCGCTGACGGTGGTGCTCGGCGAATGCGACGTGGCGCTCCGCTCGCCCACGATCCCGGAGGAGACGGTACGCCCCGTGCTCACCACCATCCGCCAGCGCGCACTCCGCCTGCACCGGCGGGTCGAGGACCTGCTGCGCGTCGCGCGTTCCGAATCGGGCGAGATCGACCTCTTCTTCCAGTGGATCGAACTCGGCCCCGTGCTGACCGAGGCGGTGGAGAGCCTGGCCGGCCAGGCCCGGCGCCGCGGCGTCGCCCTGAACCTCGCCCTGCCCGAGGCGCCGCAACACGCGCGGGCGGACGGCGACTGGCTGCGCCAGGTGGTCGAAGGCCTGATCGACAATGCGCTGCGCCACGCCAAGGGCGCGCAGACCATCAAAGTCACCCTCGAAGCGGTGCCGGAAGGCCAGCGCATCACCGTGGCGGACGACGGCTGCGGCATTCCCGAGCCGCTCCGTCCCGGCCTGTTCCGCCGCTTCGCCCGGCGCGAGTTGGCCGAGCCTTCGGGCTTCGGCCTCGGCCTCGCCCTCGCCCAATGGGTGGTGGCGCGCCACGGCGGGCGGATTTCGCTCGCCGCCAATCCGGAAGCCGCCAGCGGCACCGCCGTCACCATCCTGCTGCCCGCCACTGCCGCGGACGGCGAAGACCAGGAGGAAACGCCATGAACCTGCTGCTCGTCGAGGACGATCCCGACATCGGCTCGATCCTGGTGCGCGGCCTGAAGGCCGATGGTTTCGACGTCACCGTGGTCGACCGCGCCGCCATGGCGCTGGACGCCACCAAGGACATCAACCCCTGCGCCGTGCTGCTCGACATGGTGCTGCCGGACGGCTCCGGCCTCGACGTCTGCCGCACGCTCCGGGAATATGGCCACACCGGGCCGATCCTTTTCCTCTCCGCCAAGGACGAGGTGGCGGATCGGGCCGACGGGCTCTCGGCCGGGGCGGACGATTATATCGTGAAGCCCTTCCAGTTCGACGAGCTGGTGGCCCGGCTGCGCGCCCATCTGCTGCACCGTTCGGTGGGCATGGACGAGAGCACAAGGCTCATCGTCGGCCGCCTGGTGCTCGACCTCGAGTCGCGCCAGGCCCATTTCGGCACCGTGCACATCCGCCTGACCCAGCGCGAGGCCGAGCTCCTGGCCCTGCTCATGCACAATGCCAACCACCCGGTCTCGCGCGGCGAGATCTTCGACAAGCTGTGGGCCAGCCAGGGCGGCGTCTCGCTCAATGTGGTCGATGTCTACGTGGGTTACCTGCGCGGCAAATTCGCCGACATCACGCGGGTCGGCGGCCCCGCCATCGGCACCGTGCGGGGCCGCGGCTTCATGCTCAACATGGCCGGCAATTCCCACCACGGGCGCTGAGGCTTGAGAGCTAATTAAGAGGCGCCCGCGCCCGTTCGGGGCGACACTGGGCGCCAAGAAAAAGCGCGGGGAGGAAATCTTGCGGAAGCACCTTCTGGGTCTGGTCCTGGCGCTCTCAGCCGCCGGGCCGGCGGCCCTCTCGGCCGAGGTGCCGCCCGACGCGGCGAGCCTGCTGTTCGAGGAGCCGCAGCTCGACAATACCAAGCCGGGCGACGTGCTGACCTATGCCTACAGCCGGAAGACAGCGGACGAGCCGACCTACGGCCCCTCCTTCACCGACCAGGTGCGCCTGGCGATCGCGCCCGGCTCCAATGCCGAAACGCGGACGGTGGCGGTCGACCTCTTCTCGGGCGAGCACAAGCGCGCCGCCGGCCCCTTCGAGGACATGACCGGCAATCCGATGCTGAGCCTGTTCCTGGAAAACCACGTGAACGTCCTCTCGGGGCTCCTGCAGGTCAATCCG
>NZ_JBAZKR010000118.1:0-10775 GCF_041650655.1 Zavarzinia sp. | reverse complement strand
TCAAGCAGGGCGGCAGCCAGGCCTTCAGCGCGGCCATGCCGGCGATGCTGGGATCCACCGCGGCGATCGGCTTGGGCGTGGCCGCCGCTGTCCGCTTCGACGACGCGATCAGCAAGATCGGCACCGCCCTGGGCAAGACTGAGTTCGGCCGGGTCCGCGGCGAGCTGGAAGGCTTGGCCAAGACGCTGGCGATGGACTTCGGCGAGAGCACCGCCGACGCAGCCGCGGCCCTCGAGCTGCTGGTCAAGTCCGGCGTGGCGATCGGCGATCTGAAGTACGCCGCGGCGCCGATCATGGCCGCCGCGAAGGCCGACGGCATGGCGACCGACGCCGCCGCGCAGATCGTGATCTCGACCATCAACCAGTTCGGCATGTCCATGGATCAGGCCGGCCGGACCGCCAACGCGCTGTCGAAGGCCGCGGACGAATCGGGCGCGTCGATCGCCTCGATCGGCGAAGGCATGACCTATGCGGGCGCGTCGGCGCACCGCATGGGCTTCGACGTAGAGCAGACCACCGCGGCACTATCCCTGCTGGACAAGTTCGGATCGAAGGGGTCCGTCGGCGGCACCGGGTTGGCGGCGGTCCTGGATTCGCTGACCTCGCCGCGTAAAGCGAAACACTTTGCCGAACTAGGGGTCGCGGTCACCGACTCGACCGGCAAGCTGCGCCCGTTCATGTCGATCGTCAGTGACACTCAGGCCGCCCTGAGCCGGATCCCCAACGAGGCCAAACGCCTACAAAAGACCCAGTTGCTGTTCGGCGAGCAAGGCAGCCGCGCGCTGGCCGGGCTGGCTGGGGCTGGCACCCAAGCCTTCGACACGATGGTGGACAAGGTGCGCAACGGCACCACCACCGTGCAGGACAAGGCCGACATCATGGCGTCCAGCCTGGGCGGCGTCGCCAAGCGGATCAAGAGCACCTTCGAGGTGATCGCGATCGACATGGCGCAGTCGTTCGGGGCCGGCGGGAAGTCCGGCTTGCAAGGCGTGCTGAAGCTGGCGCAGGACGTTCAGAAGGCCTTCGCCACGATCACCGCCGGCGGTGACATGTCGGCGCTGATGAAGATCGATCCGACAGCGGTCGCGATCGCGCAGGGGATGAAGGCCGCGATCGACGGCGTGAAGCAGGCCTTCCGGGACATCAAGCCGCACGTGATGGCCTTCCTGAAGACGCTGACGCCCGACAAGGTGGCCGCCTGGACCAAGGCGGCCTTGATCTTCGCGGCCCTGTCGCCGCCGTTGCTGGTACTGCTGCCGCTGTTGTCGAGCGGGATCACGCTGATCGGCGGGCTGGGCAAGGTGCTGTTCGGCGCCGGGACGGCCGGCAGCGGGTTGGTCGGGTTCTTCCTGAACATGAAGAAGCTGATCGGCCCCGCCACCGCCGCAATGTGGAAGTACGCCGCCGCCACCTTGGCGGCGAGCAGAGGCTACGGGAACAAGGGCGGCCTGATCGGTCCCGCCCTTCCGCCCGGCATGGCAGGTAAGGGGCCCGGGGTCGCCGGCTACGCAGGCATGGCTGGGCTCGCCTTGACCGCCGGCGCGCTTGTGGGGGCAGGACTGGACGCCTATGGGGAATCCCAGATCGCCGCCGCGGTCAAGGCCAACCTGAAGAAGGGCGAGGCCGTGGATCCCAACGGGCTGATCGCCGCCGCCCCGCGACCGCGGCCACTGCCGAATGTCGCCCAGTACCGGGGGCCGATGGACGAAGCGTCGATCCTGGCTGCCATGCGAAGAGGGGCTCCGCAGACCCAGGCGGCGCAATCGATCGCTACGGCGTCCGAGGAAGTCTCGGTCGGTGGCTTGACGCCTATCCTCCGCCAGCTGAGTGCCGCTTCCGGGCTCGTAAGTTCGATTTCCACGGCGAGCGCCACCACCGTACAGGCAGCAGCAGACGCGGCCGATCTGGCAGCGCGGATCGACTCCCGCGCGTCCATGTCGCTGCACGACAGCCTGGTGGCCGAGTTAGAATACGCCGAGCAAGTCGCCGAGCGGATGCGGAAAACGTTCGTGACCGACATCGCTGATGCGGTCGGCGACGCCTTCGCCATGTACGAAACGAAGGCCGCCGCGGCACGTGCGGAGATCGAAGCCAAGCCGGTGCACGTGACCACCAACGTCAAGCTGGACAGCAAGAACGTCGGCCGCGGGATCGCCAAGGCGCAGCTCGAGTTGAAGGATCGCACCGGCAGCAAGACGACGCCGGTACAGCGGCGGATGATCCTCGAGCGCGGGATCGGAGGGTAGCCGATGGGCCTTGGACTGCCGCAGACCCCATGGCGCTTGATCCGGATCGATCCGCCCGTCGAGGTGTTCGAAGCGCAGTTCATGCCGCAGGAGTACAGCGAGGACGTCACGACCGAATGGGGCGAGGTCAAGATCCCCCGCCGCGAAGATCCGATCCTGCAATGGCTGGCCGGCGCCGCCGAGACCGCCACGTTCACCGCCCGGTTCTTCGACACCGGCGGGTTCAGCCCCACCGCGGCGATCTCCCAAGGCCTGAACGCCCTGGGCGTCCGATCGCTGCGGCAACCTCCCGCGTCCACCGACGGGATCCTCAGCCGCAACGTGGCCCGCGACGTCGCCGCGCTGCGCAAGGCGATCCGCCGCGATCCGAAGCTCGGCCGACCGCCGCGGTTCACCTTCGAATGGGGCGAAAGCGTCCGCTACGACTGCGTGATCCAGTCGCTCGGCGGCGTCAAGTACGGAGAAATGTGGCGCTTCGGCCAGATTCGGGACGTGACGTTCCAGATCACGCTGCGCAAGATCGGCGCCGCCTTCGATCTCGAGCGGGTGGATCCGACCGCCAAGCCGCACGACAGCCTGCACAAGGCCATGCCGCAGGGTGGTACATACGAAGCACTGGCCGCCCGGGAATACGGATCGCCAACGCTGGGGGTGTTCCTGCGGCAGCGGAACACCGCGGCCTTCCCCCGGCCCGGAGATCTGGTGCGGCTGCCCGCCGTCGATCGGTTCACGCGACTGCGGCGCGAGCCGCAGGCGTTCGCCCTATCCGAGGATCCGCGCGCCGCCGCAGCCCGCCTGGCTGCGATCGACGATCGCACCGGATCCCGGGAGATGCCCTTCCTGACGTGAGACCCAGATGCCCGCCGCCCGCCAGACCATCCTGCAGGAGATCGACTGGACGTGTCCGGCGTTCGCGCTGTACGTCGACGACACGCTGGTTGCCGGCGGCAAGTCGGCTGAACAGATGGATCTCACGCAGGACGTGATCTCCGTCGAGTTCGACGACAGCCTGAGCCTCGCGAACGAACTGGCGATCGCCGTCTGCAACGCGGACAACCGCTACACCGACAACAAGATCTTCCGCCCGGGCGCAGAGGTCGAACTGCACCTCGGCTACGGCACCGACACCGCGTACGTCGGCCGCGGCAAGATCACCCGCTTCCTGCCGTCGTTCCCCGCCGACGGGATCCCCACGCTCGACGTCAAGGCCTTGGACCCCTCGCATCGCATGATGAAGGAGGAGTTCGAGATCGCGGGCAGCAAGCGAGTCAACACCAAGAAAACCAAGCGGAAGTTCTACGAAGTCCAGCCTGCCGCCGGCCAGGCCAAGAAGCAGACCAGCGGCCGGGTGTGGAACGGTACCGTCGGATCCATCATCGCGGCGATCTGCACGCCCTACGGGATCACGCCCAGGGTCGATCCCGATCTAGCCGCGATCAAGGAGTCCTTCCCGCAAAAGAAGGGCACCAGCGATTACGACGTGTTGCGCGCTCTGGCGAGCCTGTACCAGGCCGAGTTCTTCATCAAATGGGAGCCCGCCGAGAAGCACCGCGGCACGGCCGGCGGGCTGGATCGCGTCAAGGCCGGCGGCAAGTGGATCGCCCACTTCCGCAAGTCGCGCGAGTTCGCCCGGCAGGCCAGCAAGATCGTCTTCAAGTACGGCGGTGACGCGCCGTCCCTGATCAGCGCGGATTTGCAGTTCGCGATCGACGAGTCGGTCAACGAGGTCGAAGTCCAGATCTACGATCGGAAGGCCCGGGGCTGGAAGGCGATCAACGTCGAGGAAACCGCCCGCGGCAAGAAGGTCCGCTACGGTCGCGGCGTGACCGCCAAGGGCGGCCCGCTGGGGCCGGTGGAAGCCGGGCCCGAAGCGGAAGAGATCACCGACATGTCGCTTGTGCGCCTGGCTGTCGAAGGCCACGGCGTCACGGTCGCCACCCCCCGAAAGTTCCGCAGCGCACAAGCCGCGTTGGACTGGGCGAAGAAGACGATCCAGCAGAACAAGGACGCTTTCCTGACGATCCAGGGAGAGACGATCGGCGTGCCGGATCTCCGATCCGGGCAGACCCACGAGATCCAGGGGATCGGCAAGACGTACAGCGGGGACTACTACTTCACCCAGGTCAAGCACACGTTCAACGCCGACAGCGGCTACCGCTGCCAGTTCTCCGCGAACAAAGTGATCAACCGCCTCGAGGTCTGATGGCCGGCCAGTACCTGCATCGCGAAATCTACGAAGCCACGGTGACCAGCATCGCGGATCCGGAGAAGCGCGGCCGGCTGAAGGTCACCTGCGGCGCGATCACCGCCGAAGGGGCGGATCTGCCCGACTGGGTGGAAATGTCGTCGACGCCCTACAGCGGTCGCGGCGACGCGGGCATGTTCTTCCTGCCGGATCCCGGCGAGGTGGTCGAGATCGAAGCGGTGGTCGGATCCAGCGACGACGACGTGCCCGGGCTGGGGTTGCTGGCGGCGCCTGACTACCGCTGGCGCTGCTGCATCTACCCGGACACGGCAAGCGTCCCGGCCGAGTTCCGCGCCAAGTACGGCAAGCGCATGGGGATCAAGACGCCTTCGGGCCAGATCCTTATGTTCGACGAGGCGTTGAAGGAAGTGATCCTGAAGGCCGGCAAGCTGCGGCTGCTGTCCGAAGCGGCCGACGAACCGATCCCGCTGGGCAACGTGCTGTTGGCTTTCCTGTCTTCCTTCCTGGATCAGTACATGGCGCACACGCACGCGACAGGTGTCGGACCGTCCGGCCCGCCGCTGACCGCCGCACAGACAGCGGCGCTCAAGGCGAACAACCTGACGAACAAGGCGATCCTGTCGGACGCCGCGTTCGTGCAGAAGGGCGGGGGGATCTGATGGCTCTCGACAAGGCCACGCTGAAGACCGCGATCGAAGCGGCGCTCAACGCGCAGTGGGCGGCAGGCGATCTGACCACGCTGAAGGCCGACGTGAAGGCGGCCTTCGACACCGCGTTCGCGGTCACGGATCCGACCCAGGCGGCCTCCGCTCGGCAGACGTGCGCCGACGCGATCGCCACCGCCTGCCACAAGTACGTGCACGGATCCGACGGTGTGCGGATCGCGGCCCTGGCTACCGCCCTGTCGAATGCGCTGGACACGTTCGTCAAGACGGCCACGATCACGATCGATCCGCTCAACGCGGGGCTGCAAACCAGCACGGTCGCCGGCACCCCCACCGCGGGCCCGGCGCTGCCCGTGCCGATCACCGGGGCGGTGAGCTGATGGCAAGAGGACTCGCGATCCCGATCCGGACGGTGCAAGGCCGCGTCGTCACCGTCGACGGCGCAGACCAGATGGATCTCCTGGTGCAGCTGATCCTGGCCGACGGCGAGAACGCCAACCCGTTCAACACGGACGTGGGGACGGCGGCGGGCGTATTCGATTTACAAGACGCGGCCCAGCGGGCGATCCTCGACCGGCGGGTGCGGCAGCACTTCGATCGGCTGTACGCCGACGGGCGGGCCGAGTTGCTGGATCTCAGCGTCCGGAGCGACGACGACGCGGGCGAGACGACGGTGCAGATCCTGTATCGGGATCTCGAGACGGACGAACAGCGGCCACTGTCGGTGAAGATCGGCAACAAGTAGAGGCACGATGGCAAGCACCGTCCAGACCCCAAGCTTTCGCTGGGCGGGTTTTTACTACCCGGAATTGCTCCAGGATCTGATCGCGCACCGCCGGCAGGACGCCCCCGATCTGACCGACGAAGATCCGCACGATCCCACGATCCAGATCCTGCGGGCCTTCGCCGCGGTCGGGCACTACAACAACTGCCTGTTGGACCACGTGGCGCAAGAATCGCTGCTGCCGACGTCCCGGCTGCGCGAGTCGGTCCGCGGCCACCTGAACCTGATCGGCTACCGCCTGAAGCAAGCCACGCCCGCCACCGGCGAAGTGGTCGTGCAGCTGGCCGCCCCCTTGACGGTGGCGACAGGGGTCGCGGCCGGCGCGCTGTTCGCGACCGAAGAGGCGACCGACGATCCCGAGATCGTCTTCGAGCTGCAGGACGACGTGATCCTGTCCGCGTCGGACGAACTGACGCAGGCCTGGGAATACGATCTCAGCACGACCACGTGGACCGATCGCACCGCCAACCTGAACACCGACGCCGACGACTTCGCCGTGGCCGACGACACCGGCGATCTGCTGTACATCGGCCACGACAGCGTGCAGTGGGATCGCCTGGATCTGCTGTTTGCCGCCGCGGTCACCGCGCCTGCGGCAAGCGAAGTCGCCTGGGAATACCACGACGGCGGGCTGGACGATGCCAACCCGTCCAGCGTCGAGATGGTTGGCCCCGTGCTGCGCGTGCACTGCAACAGCTTGCTCGGCACCAGCGATCGCCACGGCGCCGTCGTGCGCGTGCGATCCGCCCTGACCGGGGCCTACGAAGACGCCACGTCGGTGTTCGTCGGCGACAACTACTGCGATCTCGCCGGCTACTTGGGGCAGGCGGTCGCTAGCACGGATCCCACGGACTACATCATCGGCGCGGAATGGAAGGAAGTCCCCGCGCTGGATCAGTCCGTCGCGTCCGACGGACTGACGCTGCAAGTGGCCTTCACCCTGCCGGAAACGACGCAGCGCCGGTGGACCGCCACCACGATCAACGCCGTCGACGCGTTCTACGTGCGCATGCGCGTCGTGAACCACCCGGCGGTGGCGCTGCCCGATCTGGATCGCGCGTACATCGATCAGGGCGCGCAGTACGTGCGCCTGTCGGTCACGCAAGGCGAATCGGCCAGCGACGATCCCGCGGGCAGCAGCGACGGCAGCGCCAGCCAGGCGTTCGCCACCGTGCGCGCCGACGTGATCGAAGGCACCGTGCAGGTGTTCGTCGACGACGGCGGCGGCTACGCCGAATGGGACGTGGTGGCCGATCTCCTTTCGTCGCTGAGCACGTCGAAGCACGCCGCGGTGGACTTCGACGCAGACGGCTTCGCGATCGTCACGTTCGGCGACGGCACCAACGGCGCGATCCCGCCAATCGGCAGCGACATCCGCCTGGACTACCGGCACAACGCCCCCGACGACGGCAACGTGGCGGCCGGCGCGGTCACGATCAACAAGGCCGGCCTGGCGATCGTGGCGTCGGTCACCAACCCGCGGGCGATGGCCGGCTGGAAGATCGCCGAAGGCAGCACGCCCGAAGATCTCGCCCGGATCAAGATCGCCGGCCCGGCGACGCTGCGCACCCGTGGCCGGGCGCTGACCCCCGCCGACTGCGAAGATCTGGCCGAAGCGTTCGTCGCAGCCGACGGATCGTCCCCCGTCGCCCGGGCCCACGCGGTCGAGGAAGGCTTCGGCCCCAAGACGATCAAGCTGTTGGTCGCAGGGGCCGGCGGCGGATCGCTGTCGCAGGACGTACTCGACGAGATCGATCTGCACTTCAACGGCGATCCGGTCACCGGCGAGACAGGCGTGCTGCTGCTGAACAGCGAACTGACCAGCCAGAACTTCGCACTGAAGTCCGTGGCGGTGACCGCGGCGGTGAAAGGCACAGCGTCCGCAACGAAGATCGAACAGGCGTTGATCGCGTTCCTGGACCCGCTAGCCAAGGACGAAGACGGGCAATATGTGCACGTCCCGGCGAGCGTACTGTACCGGGAGAGGATCGCCGCCGAGATCTTCAACGCCGATCCGGGCAAGGTCAAGAACGTCACCTGGACGCTGCCCGCGGCGGACGTGACGCTGGCCGCCGACGAACTGCCGACCCCCGGCGCCATCACCATCACCGTCACCGCGTAGAGGCCCGTCATGTTCACCGCCGGAAAGCCTGGTTTCTTGGCCACCGAAGACCTCGTGCTGTACGCGGCCGGGCTGCGCAAGGTGACGGTGGACGGCGCGGCCTTCGCAGCGCTGTATCTGCACCGATCCGCCGACAACGCGGGGCACGTGATCGTCGTCAACGGGATCAAGCCCAACGGGGTAGCTTACGGGCCGGTGAACCCCGTATGGGTCGCTGCCGGCGCAGTGTGGAAGCTGACCGTGCCGGTGGCAGACTACATGGCTGGCGTGTGGTTCTTCACCATCACCAACTCCAGCGAACTCGACACGCTGCCGGAATACCTGGCGGTCGAGTGGGGCGGCGTGTACGGCGCGCTGTGCGTCGACGCAGGGAGCGCAGCAACCGACGCGGCGGCCGGTGCCGTCGACGCCGCCGCGGCTGCGGCCGACGCAGCCGCCGTTCTGGCCGCCACGCCCGGGATCGCCGGCGACGCTGCCACCGCTGCGGCCGAAGCGACCGCTGCCGCTGCCGACGCGGCTACCGCCGCAGCCCAGGCCACCGCCGCGGCTGCCGACGCAGCCACCGCCAAGACCAACGCCGCCGACGCCAAGACGAGCGCCGACACAGCAGGCACGAAGGCCGACGCGGCAAAGGCCAGCGCCGATCTCGCCAAGACCTCGGCCGACACCGCCGGCACCAAGGCGGACGCGGCGAAGGCTTCGGCGGACACCGCAGGCACCAAGGCCGACGCCGCCAAGGCGTCCGCCGATCTGGCGCTGGCCCAGGCGACCACCGCCGCCGCGCAGTCGACGACGGCCGCCACGCAGTCCACCACCGCTGCGACCCAGGCGACGCTGGCCCGCAAGCTCAAGCAGAACCGCCTGAAGATCGACACCGCGGCCCGCACGCAGATCCTGTACGACGACGACGGCACCACGCCGCTGAAGACCTGGGCGCTCAAGGACGAAAACGGCGATCCGACCGCCACCCGGATCTTCGAACGCGGCGCGCCGGTCTAGGGGATCCGGCATGACCTACGGCCTGAACAGCCCCCTGTACCCGTTCAAGATCGCCGGCTTCCCGATCAACGGGATCTGGACGCTGGCCGGCGTACCCTCGCCCGCCGTTCCGTCCCCCGGCGGGCTGGAAGCGTCCGCGCTCGCCCCGGCCGACGCGCAGTCGCCGAGCGAGCTCGTGATCGATCCGCCGACGTACACCGACGTGCACCCCACCGGCGAGATCTACCCGATGCTGCAAGAGGGCTTGCGCACCGCCGACGAACAGTTGGGATCGGCGATCCTGCGCCGGCTGCTGCAACGCCCGTCCGATCTGTGGAAGCGATCGCAACAGAAGATCTGGCGGCTGACGTTGCTAGCCGATCCGGCACGCACCCCCGACGCCTTGTTGGATCACCTGCGGGCGCACGTCGGATTCGGCGCCGGCAGCGGCAAGCCCGACGAGATCGCGCGGCAACTGTCGCCCGCCGATCTCCGCAAGCTGATCCGCCTGGCCGTCCCCTACTGGAACCGCCGCGGGCTGCGCAGCGGACTGCAGGATGCGATCCGCACCTTCACCGGCGCCTACCCGGCGATCGATGACTTCTTCGCGACGCGCTGGATCGTCGGCGACGTGACGCTGGGCCTGACCGGAGAGCCCGGCGGGGATCCCTGGATCGTCTACGCAAGCGCGGATCCGAACATACAGCGCGTGGCGCGCCAGGATCTCGATCCGCCCAAGCCCGCCTTCCTCGACGAACCGACCGCGCTGACCGCGGAAGAGCAAGTGCCGGGCGACATGCGGTGCGAGATCCGCGTACCGCTGCGGACCACCGCGTTGCAGGAAGTCGTGCTGGATCTGATCGATCTCGCGCGGCCCGTCGGCGAACGCTGGGGCGTGGCGTTCGTCGACTGGATCGACACGTTGCAGGCGGGCCGCAAGGCCTGGTGGAAGACTGTGGCCGGCAGCCCCAGCACGTACGTCGATCCGTCGTCCAGCACCTTGCCGCCGCAACTCGCCGCGTTGTCCCTGCAGCCCGGCACGTTCGAGCGTGTGTCCCCAGGCGGAGAGACCACCTGGACCGATTACGTCTGGCAGGGATCGCTGTCGTACACCGCGACAGGCGTCCGGCCCACGCTGCGCTTCTACAGCCAAGACAACGAGAACCACTACAAGGTGACGTTCACGCCGGGCGGGCTGATCTACCTGATGCGTCTGATCGGCGGCGTGACAGCGATCCTCGCCGGTGACGCCGACGCACCGACAGCGCCAGCTGGGACGCGGGGGTACCGGATCGACGTGCAGCGCAACCGCGACAACACCTCCAACGAGATCCGTGTGTGGTGGGACGGACAGGAGTTGTTCGGCGGGCCGGTCACCGACAACACGTACACCGCCGGTCCCGTCGAGATCGGCAACGCCGTGACGGCTACTGCCGCGGTGCAGTACCATCGATCCGAGATCTTCCAGCGCCCGTTGCGGTACGTGGAAGTCGGCCCCACCTGACGAGGCGAACATGGCAACCGGCGACAAGCGAGTGAAGATCCTGGACAAGAAGGTGTTGGGCTTCGTCGAGATCGGCACCCGCTTCCTGGATCTGCTGCTGAAGGCCAGCCGCGACGCACTGATGCCAGGCTTTCCGCGCCGCGGACTGTTCACCAGCTGCGCGCTGTCAGCCGGCGGCAACGACAAGATCACCCTCGGGCGTCTGTACGGCACCGATGGATCCGGCAGGATCGCCGACGTCCAGGCGGGCGACGCGCTGATCACCGCGAT
>NZ_JBAZKR010000117.1:0-11087 GCF_041650655.1 Zavarzinia sp. | reverse complement strand
TGCTCGAAGCTCAGGGCTCCGTCCTGACCAACAAATATGCCGAAGGCTATCCCGGCCGGCGCTATTACGGCGGCTGCGAGGAAGTCGACAAGGCCGAGGTCGCGGCGATCGAACGCGCCTGCCAGCTCTTCGGCGCCACTTTCGCCAATGTGCAGCCCCATTCGGGCGCCCAGGCCAATCAGGCGGTGTTCTTCGCCCTGCTCCAGCCGGGCGACACTTTCATGGGCCTGAACCTGGCGGCCGGCGGCCATCTCACCCATGGCTCGCCCGCCAACCAGTCGGGCAAGTGGTTCAAGCCGGTGCCTTATTCGGTGCGTCCGGACACCCACCAGGTCGACATGGCCGAGGTCGAGGCACTGGCCCTCGAACATAAGCCGAAGCTGATCATCGCCGGCGGCTCGGCCTATCCGCGCACGATCGATTTCGCCGCCTTCCGGGCGATCGCCGACAAGGTGGGCGCCTATTTCATGGTCGACATGGCGCATTTCGCCGGTCTCGTGGCCGGTGGGGCGCATCCCAACCCGCTCGACCATGCCCATGTCGTGACCACGACGACGCACAAGACCCTGCGCGGTCCCCGCGGCGGCATGATCCTCACGCGCGATGTCGATCTCGGCAAGAAGATCAACTCGGCGGTCTTCCCTGGCCTGCAGGGCGGCCCGCTGATGCATGTCATCGCCGCCAAGGCCGTGGCCTTCGGCGAAGCGCTGCAGCCCGAATTCAAGGCCTATGCCCGCCAGGTGGTCGAGAATGCCAAGGCCCTGGCCGAGCGCCTGAAGGGCCATGGTTTCGACCTCGTCTCGGGCGGCACCGACACCCATCTCATGCTGGTCGATCTCCGGCCCAAGAAGCTGACCGGCAACATCGCCGAGAAGGCATTGGACCGCGCCCAGATCACCTGCAACAAGAACGGCATTCCCTTCGATCCGGAAAAGCCGATGGTGACCTCGGGCATCCGCCTGGGCACGCCGGCCGGCACCAGCCGCGGCTTCGGCGTCGCCGAATTCCAATATGTCGCCGATCTGATCGCCGAAGTGCTGGACGGCCTGGCGGCCAATGGTGTCGAGGGCAATGGTGCGGTCGAAGCTGCGGTCGCTGCCAAGGTGACCAAGCTCTGCGCCGATTTTCCGATCTATCGCTAAACGTGGCAGGCGCGCCGGAAGGGTTACGGCGCGCCTGACCTTCGCTCGGGGCTAGGGGGTTCAAGATGCGCTGCCCGTTCTGCGGCCATGAAGAAACACAGGTGAAGGACAGCCGTCCCACCGAAGACAATGGCGCCATCCGGCGCCGGCGTTTCTGTCCCGGCTGCGGTGCGCGTTTCACCACCTTCGAGCGGGTTCAGCTCCGCGAGATCACCATCGTCAAGAAGACCGGCCGCCGCGTGCCCTTCGACCGCGACAAGCTGGCCCGCTCGGTCATGGTGGCGCTGCGCAAGCGCCCGGTGGAGCCGGAGCGTGTGGAGCGCATGATCTCGGGCATCGTGCGCCGCCTCGAATCGATGGGCGAGAGCGAGATCCCTTCCGTCATGGTCGGCGAAATGGTCATGGAGGGGCTGGCCTCTCTCGATTCGGTCGCCTATGTCCGCTATGCCTCGGTCTATCGCAATTTCCGCGAAGCCAAGGATTTCGAGACTTTCGTCGGACGGCTGGCCGGTGCGGACGCCAACGACTGATCGCTTTTCCGAGGCGGACCGCCGCCACATGGGCGTCGCGCTGGGTCTGGCGCGGCGCGGCCTCGGCAATGTGGCGCCCAATCCGGCGGTCGGCTGTGTGCTGGTCAAGGACGGCCGCGTTGTCGCCCGCGGCTGGACGCAGCCCGGCGGCCGCCCCCATGCCGAGACCGAAGCCCTGAAGCGGGCGGGCGAGGGGGCGCGCGGCGCCACCGCCTATGTCACGCTCGAACCCTGTTCCCACCACGGCAAGACCGGCCCCTGTGCCGACGCGCTGGCGAAGGCGGGTATCGCCCGGGCCGTCGTCGCGACCATCGATCCCGATCCCCGGGTCGCCGGGCGCGGCGTCGCCATGCTCCAGGCGGCGGGCGTGAAGGTCGACGTCGGCCTCCTCGAATGCGAGGCGCAGATGCTGAACGCCGGCTTCTTCGGCCGGCTGGACGGCAAGCCCCTGGTCACCCTGAAGCTGGCGACCAGCATCGACGGCTGCATCGCGACGCGGAGCGGCGACAGCCAGTGGATCACCGGCGAGCAGGCCCGCGCCCGGGCCCATCTGATGCGCGCCAATCATGACGCCGTGGTCATCGGTGTCGGCACCGCGATCGCCGACGATCCCCAACTCACCTGCCGGCTGCCCGGCCTGGGCGACCGTTCGCCCATGCGGATCGTCGCCGACGGCAGGCTGCGCCTGCCCCTGACCCATGGCCTGGTGCGCACGGCGCGCAATGTGCCGACCCTGCTGTTCACTGTCCCCGGCAATCCGGCGGGGCGGCGCACCGCCTTCACTGCGGCCGGCGTCGAGGTGATCGAGGTGCCCCAGGGCCAGGGCGGCCATCCCGATCCGGTCCACATGATGAAATGCCTGGCCGACAAGGGGGTGACCCGCCTCCTGGTCGAGGGCGGCGGCCAGCTCGCCGCCAGCCTGATCACGGCCAAGCTTGTCGACCGTCTGTTCTGGTTCCGTGGGCGCTGCGTGATCGGCGACGACGGCAGGCCGGGCGTCGCCGCTCTGGGTCTCGAAAAATTGTCCCTGGCACCGACCTATGCGCTGGACGCCGTGGAGTATCTCGGGGACGACCTATTGGAAATCTATCGCCTCTCCCGTTAAGAGTGACGCCATGTTTACAGGCATCATCACAGACGTCGGCCGAATCGCTCGTGTCGAGCATCGCGGCGACACGAGATTCCGGATCGAGACCGGCTTCGACCTTTCGACCGTGGCGATCGGCGCCTCGATCGCCTGTTCGGGCGTCTGTCTCACCGTGGTCGACAAGGACACCGGCTGGTTCGAGGTCGACGCCTCGGGCGAGACCCTGCGCAAGACCAAGCTGGGCACCTGGGTGGCCGGCAGCCCGGTGAACCTGGAGCGTTCGCTCAAGGTGGGCGACGAGATGGGCGGCCATATCGTGACCGGCCATGTCGACGGCATCGCCACCGTCGTCTCGGTCGAGCCCGAGGGGGATTCGCTGAAGATCGGCATCCAGGCGCCGGAGGGCTTCGCCCGCTATGTCGCGACCAAGGGCTCGGTCGCGCTGGACGGCGTCTCGCTCACCGTGAACGACGTCTCGGGCGACAAGTTCTGGATCAACGTGATCCCGCATACGCAGGAGATGACCACTTTCAGCCGCGACCTGGTGACGCCGGGCACCAAGCTGAACTTCGAGATCGACGTGCTGGCGCGTTATGTCGCCCGGCTCCAGGAGTGGCGGGCATGAGCAACGAATGGCGGGACTATCTCGCCCCCATCGAAGCGATCATCGACGACGCCCGCAACGGCCGCATGTTCATCCTGGTCGATCACGAGGACCGGGAAAACGAGGGCGACCTGGTGATTCCGGCCCAGATGGCGACGCCGGACGCGATCAATTTCATGGCGCGCTACGGCCGCGGCCTGATCTGTCTGTCGCTCACCCGCCAGCGCGTCGATCAGCTCGGTCTCACGCTGATGAGCCGGGACAATCTCTCGCGCCACCAGACCGCCTTCACCGTCTCGATCGAGGCGCGCGAAGGGGTCAGCACCGGTATTTCCGCCCATGACCGGGCGCGCACCGTGGCGGTCGCCATCGATCCCACCAAGGGGCCGCAGGACCTGGCGACGCCGGGCCATGTCTTCCCGCTGGTGGCGCGCGACGGCGGCGTGCTGGTCCGCGCCGGCCATACCGAGGCGGCTGTCGACGTCTCGCGCCTCGCCGGGCTCAACCCGTCGGGCGTGATCTGCGAGATCATGAACGACGACGGCACCATGGCCCGGCTGCCGGACCTGGTGAAATTCGCGCAGTTCCACGGCCTGAAGATCGGCACCATCGCGGACCTGATCTCCTATCGTCGGCGCTGGGACAATCTGGTGACCCAGGTCGGCCAGACCGAGATCGACTCCGCCCATGGCGGCCGCTTCCGCACCCTGGTCTACAAGAACAAGATCGACGGCAGCGAGCATATCGCCCTGGTGAAGGGCGATATCTCCGGCCCGGCCCCGGTCCTGGTGCGCGTCCACACGGTCAACGTCTTCGAGGACCTGCTGGCCGACAAGCGTGGCCGCACCAGCCCACTCGCCGCCGCGATGGAAGAGATCGGGCGGGAAGGGCGCGGCGTGATCGTGCTGATCCGTGACACCCGGCCGACCGCGCTCTCGGAAATCGCGGCGCGCTCGAGTGCGCCGGCCGAAGCCGCGGTCCCGCCGACCCTCGGTCAGCACGAATTGCGCGACTATGGCATCGGTGCCCAGATTCTGCTGGATCTCGGCGTGCACGCCATGATCCTTATCTCCAACACGCGGCGCACCATCATCGGGCTCGAAGGCTACGACCTGAAAGTGGTCGAGCACCGCACTCTCTCGATCGGCTGAACGACATGCGACCCAAGGCGACCGACGCCGGCGATCCCAATCTGCCTATTTCCGGCGGCTCCGGCGGCCCACGCCTCCTGATCGTCGAGGCGCGCTTCTACAATGCGATCGCGGACGAATTGCTGCGCGGCGCCGCCGAGGCGATCGAAGCGGCCGGCGGCTCGTGGGAGCGGATTTCCGTGCCCGGCGCGCTGGAGATTCCGACCGCCATCCGGATCGCCGAGGAAGGCAATCAGGCCAAGGCGAACCGCGTGAAGCGGATCGACGGCTATGTTGCCCTCGGCTGCGTCATCCGGGGCGAGACCAGCCATTTCGACTATGTCTGCGGCGAGAGCGCGCGCGGGCTGATGGACCTCGGTGTCGGCCATGGTCTTGCCATCGGCAACGGCATCCTGACGGTCGAGAACGAGGGCCAGGCCTGGGCCCGCGCCGACCGTGGCGAGCTGAACAAGGGCGCCGGTGCAGCCGAGGCGGCGCTCGCGCTGATCGCGCTGCGCCGCCGCTTCGGGGTGGCGTCGTGAGCAACCCGAACAATCCCCTCCAGCAGGGCCGGCGGCCGAAGTCGGGCGTGAAGGCCCGTTCGGCGGCCCGTCTGGCCGCCGTCCAGGCGCTCTATCAGATCGAGGTCACGGGTCGTCCCGCGGTCGGCGTGATCAAGGAATTCGTCGCCCACCGCCTGGGTGTCGAGACCGACGAGGGCGAGAAGCTGCACGACGCCGACCAGGATTTCTTCGCCGACCTGGTGCGCGGCGCGAGCGACCGGCGGGCCGAGATCGACACTCTGATCACCCCCGCGCTGACCGCCGATTGGCCGCTCGACCGGCTCGACTCGATCCTGCGTGCGCTGGTCCGGATCGCGGTCTACGAGTTCCTGGCCCGGGTCGACGTGCCGGCCAAGGTCGTCATCAACGAATATCTCGACGTCGCCCACGCCTTCTTCGCGGGGGCCGAGCCGGCCTTTGCCAACGGCGTGCTGAACACGCTGGCGCGCCGCCTCCGCCCCGCCGAATTCGCTTAAGGCCTTCCGGGCGCATGGACTAGGGGCGCATGGACGAATTCGAGACCATCGCCCGTCTCTTCGCGCCGCTCAGCCGGGGCGAGCCCGGCGCCTTCGGCCTGACCGACGATGCGGCGGCCCTGGCCCCGGCGCCTGGCTGCGACTTCGTGCTGACCAAGGACGCGATCGTGGCGGGCGTTCATTTCTTCGCCGACGATCCGCCCGAGGCGGTCGCGGCCAAGCTGATGCGGGTCAACCTCTCCGACCTGGCGGCCAAGGGGGCACGGCCGCGCGCCTGCCTGCTGGCCGCGGGTTTTTCGCCCGCAGCCGGCCCGGCCTGGGTCGAAGGTTTCGCGGCCGGCCTCGCCGCCGACGTGGCGGCATTCGGCCTCACCCTGATCGGCGGCGATACCGTGTCGACCTCCGGCCCTGCCTGGTTCAGCCTGACGGCGATCGGCGAAGTGCCCACCGGCACCATGATCCGGCGGGCCGGGGCTCGGGCGGGCGATCTGGTCTGCGTCTCGGGCACCATCGGCGACGCCGCGCTCTATGTCGCAGGGCGCCTGAAGGGCAGGGCGGTCGGGGACCTCTCCGCCTTCGAGGGGCGTTATCGCCTGCCGACGCCGCGTCTCGACCTCGGTGCTTCGCTGCGCGGCTTGGCGCACGCCTGCTGCGACATTTCGGACGGGCTGGTGGCCGATCTCGGCCATCTCTGCGAGCAGTCGGGTCTGGCGGCGGTGGTCGAGGCGGGGCGGGTTCCCCTGTCGGCAGCGGCGGCAGCGGCCGTGGCGGCCGATCCCGGCCTGATCGAGACGGTACTGACCGGGGGCGACGATTACGAACTGGTTTTCGCCCTGGCGCCCGAGGACCTGGCGAAACTGGCCGGGCAGGGGGGCACGGCGATCGGACGCTTTGAGCAAGGTCAAGGAGTGCGCGCGATCGATCCGGCAGGATCACCCCTGACGCTCGGCCGGGGCGGCTGGCGCCACGACGTCGGCGGCCCGGACCCCAAGAGCGGAGTGGTCGGGTCATGAGGCGCTGGAGATGGATCGCGCTCGCAATCGTCGTGCTGGCGTTGATCGGCGCGGGCGGTCTCTATCTGGGCGGTTTCCTGCCCTTCGGCGGGGCGACGGACGAGGCAGCCGCGGCGCCGCCGCCGACCCTGCCCCAGGTCGAGGAACGGACCTATTTCGAGCTGAAGAACGTAATCCTGCCGGCGGTCCGGAACGGCAAGCTGCGCAATTACATCGCCTTCACCTTCAAGATCGAGGTGAAGGATCTCGAAGCCTCGAATCGCCTGAAGGAGCGAGAGCCGCACATACGGGCGGCGTTGGTGGCGCTGTTCTCGAGCGATCCGATCCAGACCGGGGACGGTCCGGCGGATTTCGACGAGATCCCGTTCCGGGAGAAGGCGCTGGCGGCGATCCGCAAGGCGGCGGGGGACATCGAGATCACGGGGATGCTGGTCTCCAGCATCCTGCCGATCAAGAGTTGACCCCGGTGACAGATCCGGCCGCCCGGCTCGCCCGACGCAATGTCCTGCTGCTCGCCTTCGGCCAGGCGCTCTACGGCACGTCGACCACGATCCTGCTCACCCTGAACGGCATCGTCGGCGCCATGCTGGCGAGCGACAAGGCGCTGGCGACCCTGCCGGTCACCGCGATCACCGTGGGCGCCGCTCTCTCGACCATGCCGGCGGCCGCGGTGCAGAAGCGGATCGGACGGCGGAACGGCTTTCTGTTGGGGGCGGGGGCGGGGACGTTCGCCGGCATTCTCTACGGCCTGTCGATCTACTACGGCTCCTTCTGGGGCTTCGTCGCGGCGTCACTGATGGGCGGCTGGTACTACGCCAATGCCCAGTTCTACCGCTTCGCCGCGGCCGAGGCGGCGCTGCCGGCCCAGCGCCCGCGCGCCATCGGCTTCGTCATGGCGGGCGGCATCGCGGCGGCGCTATGCGGGCCGGAACTGGTGAAATACACGCGGGACATGGTGCTGGGCCTGCCCTTCCTCGGCGCCTATGTCGTGGTGGTGGCCCTCGGCGTCGCATCGATGGGCTTATTGTCGCGGCTCCGCCTGGCGCCGCTCGACCCGGTGGCGCGGCACGAGTCGGGCCGGCCGCTTTCGGAGATCCTGCGCCAGCCGCGCATGATCGCGGCGCTGGCGACCGGGATCGCCGGCTATGCCTCGATGAGTCTCGTCATGACGGCAACGCCGCTCGCCATGATCGCCTGCAGCCTGACGGTCGAGGATGCCGCCTTCGTCATCCAATGGCATTCGCTCGCCATGTTCGCGCCCTCCTTCTTCACCGGCCGGTTGATCGAGAAATTCGGCGTCACCACGGTGATCGGCGCCGGCCTCCTGCTGATCCTCGCCTGTACCGGGATCGCGATGACCGGCGTCTCCTTCGAGCAGTTCTGGATCGCCCTGGTGCTGCTCGGCCTCGGCTGGAATTTCGCCTTCGTCGGTGCGACCAGCCTGGTCACCACCTGCTACACGCCGGCCGAACGCTCCAAGACCCAGGCGGCCAATGATTTCCTGGTGTTCGGCGTCGTTTCGGCAGCGTCCTTCCTGTCCGGCGTGGTGCTCGATGTCTTCGGCTGGCACGGCGTGCCGCTGACGGCACTGCCGCTCGCCGCGCTGGCGCTGCTGCTGCTGCCGCTGGCCCGGCGCGGCCACGCGCCGCAGGTGCAGGCGCCCCCGCCTGTGCTTCATGCTTGTTGTTGTGGTGGCGGTGCCGACCACGACGATTGAGAGAGCTTCATTGCGGCCCCCGCACATCTCTGGCACCGTTCGCGCGGGGTTAAGTGCAGGGACCGGAGGGTGCAGGGCGCCCAGCCCCGGCAACCCAGGAAACACGCGGGGAGATCATGGATACAACCATCGGCCTTTGGAGCGTCATCGGTTGCGGTGTGCTTGCGCTGCTTTATGGCGTATGGGCAGCGCGTTCCGTTCTGTCGCGTGATGCGGGCACTGTCCGCATGCAGGAAATCGCCGCCGCCATTCAGGAAGGCGCACGGGCCTATCTGAACCGGCAGTACCGCACGATCGCCATCGTCGGCGTCGTCGTCATCGTCATTCTCTACCTGCTGCTCGGGGCCATGGTGGCGATCGGCTTCGTGATCGGTGCCGTGCTCTCGGGAGCGGCCGGCTATGTCGGCATGAATGTCTCGGTGCGGGCCAATGTCCGCACGGCGGCGGGCGCTCGCGAGGGGCTCGCGAACGCCCTCGGCATCGCCTTCCGGGCGGGGGCGGTGACCGGCATGCTCGTGGTCGGCCTGGCCCTGCTCGCTGTCGCGGTCTACTACTACATCCTGCTGTCGAGCGGGGCGAGCGGGCGTGACCTGGTCGATCCCTTGGTGGCGCTCAGCTTCGGCGCCTCGCTGATTTCGATCTTTGCCCGCCTCGGCGGCGGCATCTTCACCAAGGGCGCCGACGTCGGCGCCGACCTCGTGGGCAAGGTCGAGGCCGGCATCCCCGAAGACGACCCGCGCAATCCCGCCGTGATCGCCGACAACGTGGGCGACAACGTGGGCGACTGCGCCGGCATGGCGGCCGACCTGTTCGAGACCTATGCGGTCACCCTGGTCGCCACCATGGTGCTCGGTTCGATCTTCTTCGCGGCCGATCCGGCGCTCGTCTCGCGCATGATGCTCTATCCGCTGGCGATCGGCGGGGCCTGCATCATCACCTCGATCATCGGCACCTTCTTCGTCCGCCTGGGCGCTTCGCAGAACATCATGGGCGCCCTCTACAAGGGCTTGATCGTCACCGGCGTCCTGTCGGCGGCGGCGCTCTGGCCGATCACCCAACTGGTCCTGGGGGACATGGCGGCCCCGATCACCGGCGGTGGCCACACCTTCAACGGCGGCCATCTCTTCCTTTGCGGCCTGGTCGGGCTCGTGGTCACCGGGCTGCTGGTCTGGGTCACGGAATTCTACACCTCGACCGCCTTCCGGCCGGTCCGCTCGGTCGCTCAGTCTTCGACGACCGGTCACGGCACCAATGTGATCCAGGGCCTCGCCGTCTCCATGGAGGCGACTGCGATCCCGGCCCTGATCATCTGCGTCGGCATCGTCGCCACCTTTCAGCTCGCCGGTCTGTTCGGCACGGCGGTGGCGGTCACCACCATGCTGGCCCTGGCCGGCATGATCGTGGCGCTCGACGCCTATGGCCCGGTCACCGACAACGCGGGCGGCATCGCCGAAATGGCCAATCTGCCGCCCGAAGTGCGCAAGACGACCGACGCGCTGGACGCGGTCGGCAACACCACCAAGGCGGTCACCAAGGGCTATGCCATCGGTTCCGCCGGCTTGGCGGCCCTGGTGCTCTTCGCCGCCTATACCGAGGACCTGACGGCTTTCTTCCCGTCGCTGCACGTCACCTTCGACCTTTCCAGCCCCTATGTCGTGGTCGGGCTGCTGGTCGGCGGCATGCTGCCCTATCTGTTCGGCGCCATGGGCATGACCGCGGTCGGCCGGGCGGCGGGGGCCGTGGTGGTCGAGGTGCGGCGCCAGTTCAAGGAGATCAAGGGCATCATGCAGGGCAAGGCCAAGCCGGACTACGGCCGTGCCGTCGACCTGCTGACCAAGGCGGCGATCAAGGAGATGATCATCCCCTCGCTGCTGCCGGTGCTGGCGCCCATCGTGCTTTATTACGTGATCCTTGCGGTGGCCGACCAGGCCTCTGCCTTCGCGGCCGTCGGCGCCATGCTGATGGGCGTGATCGTGACCGGGCTCTTCGTCGCGCTGTCGATGACGGCGGGCGGCGGCGCCTGGGACAATGCCAAGAAATACATCGAGGAAGGCAACTTCGGCGGCAAGGGCTCGGATGCCCACAAGGCCGCCGTGACCGGCGATACCGTCGGCGATCCCTACAAGGACACCGCGGGCCCCGCGGTCAACCCGATGATCAAGATCACCAACATCGTCGCCCTGCTGCTGCTGGCGATCCTGGCTCACCACGGCTGAGCCGAACAAGAGAAAGGCCCCGCCGGTTGCCCGGCGGGGCCTTTTTCATGCCTTCCGTCAGCGCGGAATGCTGCCGCCGGGCACGGGTGCGCTGGTGGCGCCGGAATTGGGCGCGTTGAAGCGGCCGAGATTGCCGAAGAGCTGCTGCCAGAGGCTCAGCTCCGAACCGAGAGTCGGCGTCTTTTCGGGGTTCATGGCAACCTGCTTGCCGTCCTCGGCCTTCAGGCGGCTCACCTCGGTGACATTGCCGGCCTGGTCGAACTGGACAACAAGCACGCCCTGGTCCGTCACTTCCTCGCGCCGGAAGGCGACGCGCTGGGTCGTCTCGCTGATGTAATACCAGGAACTATCGTCGAAGTTGGACACGGTCGATGGCGTGCCGAGCAGGCGGGCCACCGATTCCTTGTTGTCCACCCCCGGCCGGATCGCGGTGATGGCGGTTTCGTCGGGTCGCCACCCGCGCTCGTCGATCGTCGGCGTGCAGGCGCCGACGGCGAGGCCGGCCGCGAGAACGGCTGCGGCGAAGATCGGCTGGGTGAAGCGGGCAACGGCCATGGTAACGGCGGGTCCATCAACGGCGCGCGAGGTTGACGGTGGTCCGCCTCGCCA
>NZ_JBAZKR010000116.1:0-11112 GCF_041650655.1 Zavarzinia sp. | reverse complement strand
GTCGCCCGAGAACATGGTGGCCCAGATGCGCCAGAAGACGATCCCCGGGCGGTCGACCCCACCGGCCGAGAGGCGCTCGGCACAAGTCAGGAAACGCGCAGTCTCGCCGCGGCGGGTCAGCAGTTCAGCGGCGCTGGCCTCGATCCAGCCGGCCGCCAGCACGAGGTCGCCGGCCCGGAAGGCATAGTCGATCGCCTCGATCAGGTCGCCCCGGGCATGGTGCCAATGGGCCGCTTGGCGCAGCGAGCGCGCCGCCATGCCGGGATCGCTGCGCGCCGCCCGGTCGCGCAGGAAATCGCGGAACAGGGCGTGCAGGCGGATCTGACTGCCCTGGCGGTCCATCCGCATGACGAAGAGATTGCGCTCCTGGGTCTCGTGGAAATGGCGGCGGGCCTCGGGATCGCCGGTCACCGCCTCGGAGAGCTCGGCCGTGATGCTGTCGAGCGGCGCCACCTGCTGGAGATAGAGGCGCAAGCCCGGCGGCAGAATGCGGAAGACCTCCTCGTTCAGGAACTGGCCGACATCCTTGTCGGCACCCGAGAAATCCTCGGCCAGGCGGCGCAGGCTGGTGCCGGCCTGGACCAGCAGGCGAACGAGCTGAAGCCCGGCGGCCCAGCCTTCGGTCCGGCGGATCACGCGGTCCACCGCATCGTCGTCGGCGCGGCAGTCGCAGCCGATCAGGTCGCGCGCCTCACCCGCCGAAAAGGCGAGGTCGGCGGCGTCGAATTCGCGCACCAGACCGCGCAGGCGCAGGTGGCCCAGGGTCAGCCGCGGCAGGCGACGAGCGCCGATCACGGCATGGAGAAGGCCGCGGCTCTCGCGCAGCAGGACGTCCAGGGCGCCGGCCGTCTCCTCGCTGTCGCAGAGGTGGAAATTGTCGATGAAGACGACGGTGCGGCGCCCGGACGCCACGATCATGTCGGCCAGGCCCTTTGGATCATGGGCGGAGAGCAGGGCCTGAATGGCACTGTGGCCGTCATCCCCAGGCACGGCGCCGCCGGCCACCGCCTGCTCGAACATCGACAGGAAGCGCCCGGCCTCGGCATCGAAATCGTCGCAGGCATACCAGGCGCCCTCGCCGCCCGCGGCGTTCCAGGCCTGCAGCGCCTGTGCCAGCAGGGCCGACTTGCCACTGCCGGTGGGCGCCACCACCAGGGTCACCGTATTGTCGGCTATGCTGGCCGTCACCGCCTCGATCAGGCGGCGGCGGCGAACCAGCGCTATATCGAACACAGGTGGCGTGAATTTCTCTCGGCCGCCCACGCGTCCCTCCCGGATCTTCTTGTCGGCCCCGATCTTTGCCGGGTGCACCGTCTTTCTTGCCCCGCTGCCGCGGGGTACCGCCGCCAGTCTGCCCGCGGCGCCGCTGCCGGCACCTGTCCGAAAGGATAGTTCAGGGGCCGGCGCGGGTCACGCCGTGTGGCGCTCGGCGAAGCGGAGGATACGGCGGCAGGCTTCCTCCATCACCGGCAGGTCGTAAGTCATGGAGAGACGCAGATGGCCCGCCGCTTCCGGCCCGAAGGCGTCGCCCACCAGGGTGGTGACTTTTTCCTCCTGGAACAGACCTTCGGCGAATTCCTGGGCGGTGAGGCCGGTGCGGCGCACGTCGATCATCACGAACATGCCGCCTTCCGGCCGGGTGCAGGTCAGATGCGGGCTCTGGCCGATCCGGTCGAAGACCAGGCGGCCGCGCTGGCGATAGGCTTCACGCATCTTGGCCTGGGGCGCCTGGTCGCCCTCGATCGCCTCGATCGCGGCGGCCTGGATGAAGGGCGGGCAGCTATAGATCATGCACAGCACGAGGCGGCAGTAATGGGCGACGAAGTCCTTCGGCCCTACCGCCCAACCGATGCGGAAGCCGGTCATGGCATGGGATTTCGACAGGCTGCACACGGTGATGGCACGGTCTGCCATGCCGGGCAGGCTGGCGGGCGAGACATGGGGCCGCTCGTGCGCCAGACTCGCGTAGACTTCGTCGGTCAGGACCCAGAGGTCGCGGCGCCGGGCGACATCGGCCACCGCCTCGACCTCTTCCCGCGTCATCACGGCGCCGGTCGGATTGTTCGGCGTGGTCAGCATGATGCCGCGCACGTTGGGGGCCGAGGCGGCGCGCTCGAGGTCCGCCGGGTCGAGGTGGAAACCGCGCTCCGGCAGCAGCGGCACGTCGACGATCGAGCCGCCGGCAGCACCGATCAGCGCCTCATAGGTGACATAGCGGGGCGACGGCACGATCACCGCATCGCCCTCGCCCAGCAGGACCTGGGCGGCCGCGAACATGGCGGATTGGGCGCCGGCCATGACCACGACATTCTCGAAGGTCACTTCCTGGCCGGTCAGCCGGGTGTGATATTTCGCGATCGCCTCGCGCAGGTGCGGATGGCCCGGGATGTCGCCGTAATGGGTGTCGCCGGCATCGAGCGAGGCCTTCAGGGCGGCGTTGATGTTGGGCGCCGAATCGAAATCGGGATCGCCGACGCTGAGCAGGATCACTTCTTCGCCGCGGCGCTGGGCCTCGACCCCGCGGAAGTGAATCTCCCAGGCGGTCGATCCCTTGCCGCCCAGACGTCCGACCCGTGACGAGAAATGCATGACGAAACCCGTGAAATAGAAAGTCGCCCACCATAACGGCCGCCGCCGCCCCCTGCCACCGCAGGGCCGGGGAAAGGCCATGAGCCCGTTGCAGGTCTCAGGCCTTCAGGCGGCGGCGCATCTCGGCGAGGCAGGCGTCGCGATCGGGCAGCAGGCCGGCGTCCAGCCACCATTCCTCGAGTTCGGCGAGCAGCCGGCCGACGGCAGGTCCGCCCGGCACCCCGGCGGCCAGGAGATCGGCGCCGCGAAGCGGAAATTCCGGCACGTCGAGGGCTTCGATCCGGGCCGAAAGGGCGCCCCTTTCCTGCAGCACCGCGCGGTCGGCGACCGCCTGGCGACCGGCGACATGGATCAGCCGGCGCAGGCAGGCGTCGCCCCCGGCCAGCGGCAGCGGCGTCAGCGCCCCCGCCAGCCGCGCGCCCTGGGCCTTGGACAGGCGAAGGCGAGTGGCCAGCGCCTTGCCGACCTCGGCCTCGTCCGGCAGCAGGGCGGCGAGGCGGAGCAGCGCATCCGCCCCTTCGACATGGCGTTCGAGGCGGGCGAAATCGGCCGCTTCCGGCAGGATGACGGCGAGCACGCCGCAGTCGCGCATCAGGCCGAAGGCTTCGAGCGCGCGCCGCAGGGCCAGGATCTTCAAAACTTCCGAGGCGATCCGCTCGGCCGAGAGGCGGGTCAGGGCCTGGCGGCAATCGGCGATCGCGGCCAGCGCCTCCCCGTCCGGCGGGCCTTCGGCGAAGCGGGCATGGAAGCGGAAGAAGCGAAGCGCGCGAAGGTAATCCTCCGCCAGGCGGTCGACGGCGCGGCCGATGAAGCGCACATGCCGCGCGGCGAGATCGGCGAGGCCGCCCACGGGATCGTGCAGGCGCCCGTCCGGATCGGCATAGAGGGCGTTGATGGTGAAGTCGCGGCGCAGCGCGTCGGCCGCCCAATCGTCGGTGAAGGCCACCACGGCGCGGCGGCCGTCGGTCTCGACGTCGTGGCGGAGCGTGGTCACCTCGACCGGCTGGTGGTCGGCGATCACGGTGACCGTGCCGTGGTCGATCCCCGTGGGCACGACGCGGAGCCCGGCCTCGCGCGCCAGCGCCATCACCACTTGGGGCTGGTCCGGGGTCGCGATGTCGATGTCGTTCGGTTCGTGGCCCAGCAGGGCATCGCGCACGCAGCCGCCGACGAAGCGCACCGCCGTGCCCTGCGCGGTCAGCGCCGCCACCACCATGGTCACCGAAGGCCAGTCCCGGAAGCCGCCCGCCGGCAGAATGTCGGGCAGCAGGCGGGCGGGCAGCGCAGTCATTTCGGTGCCGCCTCGATATGGCCGGGGATCAACTTGCCGTCCTCGACCCGGGCGGGAACATAGGTGCCGCCCGCAGTGTCGCCGCCCAGGAAGGCTTCGCCCAGGGTCACCACGATGACGAGCAGAAGGCCGACCGCTAAGAGCGGCACCCAGGGCAACGGCCGCGACGCCGCCGGCAACCGCTCGCGCCAGGCTTCGAAGCGGAGCCAGAACAGATAGGCCGCAAAGGGCAGCACAATGGCCGCCGCGTAGAGAAGAACGATCCTGCCCATGGTCACCCCCGGCCTAGACGCATGGCCAGATTGACCAACATGCCCGCTGTCGCCCCCCAGATGTAACGATCGCCGAAGGGCATGGCGTAATAATAGCGCGTAACACCGGCATAGTCGCGGCTGTGACGCTGGCGGTTCGCCGGGTCCATCAGGAAGTCGAGCGGCACCTCGAAGACGTCGGCCACTTCGGCCGGGTCGGGCGTCACGGTGAAGCCGGGGCGGACGAAGCCCACCACCGGCGTGACATGGAAGCCCGTCACCGTCTCATAGGCGTCGAGGAAGCCGGCGACGGTGACGAAATCACGGTCGAGCCCGATCTCCTCCCGTGCCTCGCGCAGCGCCGCGTCGATCGGGTCCCGGTCGCCCGGCTCCATGCGGCCGCCCGGAAAACTGATCTGGCCGGCGTGGTTCTTCAGGTGGTCGGTCCGCCTTGTCAGCAACACGGTGAGGCCCTTGTCATGCTCGACCAGGGGCACCAGCACGGCGGCCGGGCGGAGTTCGCGCTCCCCCGGCACGAGGTCGCGGAGCCCCGGATTGAGATCGTAGTCGGAAATCGTCGGGCGGAGGGCGGAGAGCACCCTTTCGTTCCGGTCCAGCGTATGGCGCAGCCGGGCAGCGATGTCGGCACGGGTCACGCGGCATTCTCCCCCGCGGCCTTGCCGTCGAGCCGGCCGAGCGACCAGAAGCGCCCGGCGGACCGGAGGCCGAGTTCGGCGACGCCATCCGCTCCCACCCGTTCCTCCGCCGCTTCGACCAGGTCGTAGAAAACGGCGCGGGCGATCAGGGCTTCCAGCCTGCCGCGCACCAGGACGTAGGGCGAGGGTTCGCCCGTCGCGGGATCGATCGAAACGCGGAGCGGATGGGCCTCGTCCAGGGTGAATTCGTCCTCGACATTGGTGCGGAAACGAATCACCCGCTCCGGCCCCACGCCCTCGATCTCGGCCCCGACCACCAGGAAGGGGGCGTCGACGACGCGGATCCGGACCTTTTCGACCGGCGTCACCAGGTAATAGTGATCGTCGTCCTCGCGCCTCAGAATGGTCGAGAACAGGCGCACCAGGGCGGCCCGGCCGATCGGCGATTTCAGATAGTGCCAGCTGCCGTCGCGCCGGATCTCCATGTCCATGTCGCCGCAGAAGGGCGGATTCCACAGGTGGACCGGTGGCAGGCCCCGCGAGCCGCCGCCGGCCGCCTTGGCCGCCGCCGCCAGGCCCTGGGCATCCGGCCCCGGTTTCCGCGTCTCGCTTTCTGCCATCTCGTCCTGTCCGCTCGAAAAGAGCGCGGTGGTCCTGCCGCGCTTTTTCGGGTTAGCCTCGATTCCGTCCGGACTCAATATAGTGAGAGTGATGGCGAACGTCAGCGACAGCCAGGACGGCCTGGTACAGGAAATCGACCGGCTGGGGGCGCGCCTGGGCAGCCTGAAGGCGGCCATCGGCGAGATCGTCTTCGGCCAGGAAGTGGTGATCGAGCAATCGCTGGTCACCCTCCTCGCCGGCGGCCACGGCCTTCTGGTCGGCGTGCCGGGCCTGGCCAAGACGCGGCTGGTGGAGACACTGGGCACCGTGCTCGGCCTCGACGAACGGCGCGTGCAGTTCACGCCCGACCTGATGCCGGCCGACATCGTCGGCTCCGAGGTGCTGGACGAGGACGAGACCGGCAAGCGGAGCTTCCGCTTCGTCAAAGGCCCCGTGTTCTGCCAGCTCCTGATGGCGGACGAGATCAACCGGGCAAGCCCGCGCACCCAGTCCGCCCTGCTCCAGGCCATGCAGGAGGGCGAGGTTTCTATCGCCGGCCAACGCCATCCCCTACCCCGCCCGTTCCATGTCCTGGCGACCCAGAACCCGCTGGAACAGGAAGGCACCTATCCCCTGCCGGAAGCCCAGCTCGACCGTTTCCTGCTCGAAATCGCGGTCGACTATCCCGACCGTGCGGCCGAGAAGCGGATGCTGATCGCCACCACCGGCGCCGAGGTGCCCACCGCCCGGCCGGTGCTCACGGCCGGCGAACTGAGCGCCGCACAAGGCCTGGTGCGCCGCCTGCCGGTCGGCGATTCGGTGGTCGAGGCGATCCTCGACCTGGTGCGCGCGGCCCGGCCGGGACGCGAGGGCCGTGCCGATCTCGGCAAGTTGATCGCCTGGGGTCCGGGCCCGCGCGCCGCCCAGGCCCTGATGCTGGCGGGCCGGGCGCGCGCCCTGATCGACGGCCGCCTGGCGCCGTCGAAGGACGACATCATCGCCCTGGCGGCGCCGGTGCTGCGCCACCGCATGGCGCTCTCCTTCGCGGCCCGGGCCGAAGGCATTACCATCGAGCATGTGATCGAGCGGCTGCTCGAACCGCTGCGCTGACCGGAGGCTTTTCTTCGTGCCCGTTTCCGCCCTCCAAGGCGAGGCGCTCGGCGCCGGCCTGCCGCCCCTGCTGGTGGCGGCCGATCGGGTCGCCGCGACCGTCGAGCAGGGCGTGCACGGGCGGCGCAGGGTCGGCCTGGGCGACAGTTTCTGGCAGTTCCGCCCCTACCGAGCGGGTGACGAGATCCGCGGCATCGACTGGCGCCAATCGGCCCGGGGCGACCGCCTCTATGTCCGCGAGCGGGAATGGGAAGCGGCGCAGACCGTGTTCCTGTGGATCGACCGTTCGGGCTCGATGGATTTCCGCAGCCAGGCGCATTTGCCGACCAAGGCGGAACGCGCCGCCCTGCTCGGCCTGGCGCTCGCCTCGCTGCTGATCCGGGGCGGCGAGCGGGTCGGCCGTATCGGGTATGACCGCGTGGGCTATGCCGGGCGTGGCTATCTGCTGTCGCTCGCCGATGCCCTGAGCTTGCCTGAGGCGGCGGCGCCGAGCCTGCCGCCCCCGGCCGAGCTGCCGCGCGACTGCCGTGCCGTGGTGATCGGCGACCTGTTGCGGCCGGAGGCCGAAGTGGCCGCCCTGGTCGAAGGTCTGGCCGCCGCCGGGGTCGCCGGCCATCTCGTTCAGGTGCTGGACCCGGCGGAGGTCGACTTTCCCTTTACCGGGCGCAACCGCTTCATCGGCCTCGAAGGCGACGGCGCCTTGCTGGTCGGCCGGGCCGAGACCCTGGCCGATGCCTATCGCGCCCGCCTCGCCGCCCACCGGGAGGCGATCGAGCAGGCGGCGCGGCGCGCCGGCTGGACCGTGATCCATCACCGGACCGACCGTCCAGCGGAGAGCTGCCTGTTGGCGCTCTATCTCGCCCTGGCCGATCTCGGCCGGCGGGGGTGAGCGCCTTGGGTGCGATCGGCTTCTCCGCCCCCTGGGTATTGCTCGCACTGGCTGCCTTGCCGGCGATCTGGTGGCTGGTCCGCCTGATCCCGCCGGCCCCGCGGCAGACGCGCTTTCCGGCGCTGCGCCTGCTGCTCGACCTCGAACAACGCCACGACACGCCGGAACGCACGCCCTGGTGGCTCATCCTGCTGCGCCTGCTGCTGGCCGGCCTCGTGGTGGTCGGACTCGCAGGGCCGGTGCTCAATCCGCCGCCGCCCGGTTCGGGCGAGGGACCGCTCCTGGTGGTGATCGACGACGGCTGGGCCGCCGCCAGCCATTGGCGCGAGCGCATGGCCGCCCTGGCGCCCCGCCTCGCCGCGGCTGAAGCGGCCGGCCGCCCGGTCCGCCTGATGACCACCGCCCCCGCGGGCGAGGGCGACATGCAGGCCCCGCCCCTGCTGACCTGGGCCGAGATGAAGGGGGCCGTCGCCGCCCTGCAGCCGAAGCCCTGGGCGGTCGACCGCAAGGCCGCCGCCGATGCGCTGGACGACCTGCCCGAAGGCGCCGTCGGCGAAACCCTGTGGCTGGACGACGGGGTCGACGACGGTGCCGCCACCGATTTCGCCACCCGCCTGACCCGCCTCGGCCCGGTGACCCGCCTCGACCTGCCGCCGGGCAATGCCGCCCTCGCCCTCGGCATGCCCACGCTGGTGGACAACGGGCTGGAAATCGGCATCGGCCGCGCCCTGGCCGACGGGCCGCGCCACCTGACCCTGCTCGCCCGGAACGAGGAAGGCCAGGTATTGGGCCGCGACATCATGGATCTCGGGGCCGAGGAAGTGGGCGCCAGTGTCACCATCGACCTGCCGCCAGAACTGCGCAACAAAGTGACCCGCATCGACATCGCCGAAGAAGCTTCGGCCGCCGCCGTCCGCCTGCTCGACGGACGCTGGCGCCGCCGCACGGTCGGCCTCGCCTTCGAGGGCGGCGACGAGGACATCCGCCCGCTGGTCTCGGAAGCCTTCTATCTCGAACGCGCCATGTCGCCCTTTGCGGACGTCCGGCGCGCCCCCCTGGCCAGCCTGCTGAAGACGCCGCCCTCGGTCATCGTGTTGCCGGACGTGGGCCAGGTACCGGCGGCGCTGCGTCCCGATCTCGAAAGTTTCGTCGAGAAGGGCGGCCTGCTGCTCCGCTTCGCCGGGCCGCGTTTCGCCGCCTCGGCCGACGACCTGCTGCCGGTCAAGATCCGCCAGGGCGACCGGGCGCTGGGCGGCGCCCTGTCCTGGACCGAGCCGGCCACCATCGCCCCCTTCCCGCTGGACTCGCCCTTCGCCGGCCTGGCGCCCAGCCCGGAGGTGAAGGTCTATCGCCAGGTCCTGGCCGAACCCTCCCTCGACCTCGACAAGCGGACCTGGGCCAGGCTGACCGACGGCACGCCCCTGATCACGGCGGGCAAGCGCGGCGCCGGGCTGATCGTGCTGGTCCATACGTCGGCCAACAGCGACTGGTCGGGCCTCGCCCTCTCGGGCCTCTATGTCGACCTGCTGCGCCGGATCGTCGATCTTTCGGATGGCGAGAGCGCCACGGCGGCGGGCGACCACATGCTGCCGCCACTCGCCAATCTGGACGGTTTCGGCCATCTCGGCGGCATCGCCAAGGGCGCCGGCCCGGTCGCTGCCGCGGCGATCGCGACGACGGCGCCGGGACCGCGCACGCCGCCCGGCTATTACGGCGATCCCGCCGCCCGCCGGGCCCTCGCCCTGGCGCCGGAACTGGCCGACTTGGCGCCCCTGCCGGACCTGCCGGGAGTCGTCGTCGCCCTGCCGGAAGCGGCGCCCAGCGTGGCGCTCGGTCCCTATGCCATCGTCCTCGCCCTGCTGCTCGCGGCACTCGACCTCCTGGTGGCGCTCCGCCTCGGCGGGCGGTTGGCACCGACCACGCTGGCAGCACTCGCCGTCGCCGCCCTTCTGCTGCGCCCCGGCGCACCGGCCGTCGCGATCGAGGCGGGCGATGCCGCCGGCACCATCCATCTCGCCTATGTCGTGACCGGCGATGCCGAGACCGACGCCATGAGCGAGGCGGGCCTGCGCGGTCTTTCCACGGCGCTGCGCCAGCGCACCTCGGTCGAACCGGGCGATCCCGTCGGCCTCGCCCTCGACAGTGACGAACTCGCCTTCTATCCGCTGATCTATTGGCCGATGACGGAAGCCTATGCCCCCGACCCGGCGGCGCTGGAGCGGATCGACAGCTACATCAAGGCGGGCGGCGTCGTGCTCTTCGATACCCGTGACATCACCCAGGGCGCCGGCGCCATGCCGGGCGGCGGCGGCTCGCCCGGCGACCAGCTGCTGCAGGCGACCCTCGCCCATCTCGACGTGCCGCCCCTGGTGCCCGTGCCGGGCGACCATGTGCTGACCAAATCCTTCTATCTGCTGCAGACCTTCCCCGGCCGTTATGAGGGCGGGCCGCTCTGGGTCGAGGCCAATGCCTCGCCGGAGAACGATGGCGTTTCCGGCTATGTCATCGGGCCGAACGACTGGGCCGCCGCCTGGGCGGTGGATGCCCAGGGCCGCCCGCTCGCCGCCCTGGACGGCAATGGCGGCGGGCGCCAGCGCGAGATGGCGCTCCGCTTCGGTATCAACCTGGTGATCTATGCCCTGACCGGGAATTACAAGGCCGACCAGGTCCATGTCCCGGCCCTGCTCGAGAGGCTCGGGCAATGAGTATCGATTTCGCCGCCGCCCCGCTGGTGCCCTGGTGGCTGATCGGCGCCCTCGCCGCCCTCCTGCTGCCGCTCAGCGCGCTGGCCGCGTGGCGGCGGGCGCGGGGTGCAGTGCTCCGCGTCCTGCTCGCCCTCGGCCTGCTCGCCATCCTGGTCAATCCGATCGCCAGCGACGAGACGCGGAAGGGCCTGAACGATATCGCCGTCGTGCTGGTCGACCGCTCGGCCAGCCAGGCGATCGGCGAGCGCCCGGCCGAGACCACGGCCGCCCTCCAGGCCCTGCGCGAGCGCCTGGCCCGCCTGCCGGACCTCGACGTACGCGAAGTCACCGTCGCCTCCGACGCCAGCGGAACGCCCCTGATCTCTACCCTGCGCCAGGCCCTGGCAGATGTGCCACGCGATCGCCTGGCCGGCGTCGTCGCCCTCTCCGATGGGCGCGCCGCCGATGTGCCGCCGGCCGAAGCGGCGACGACCCTGCTGCCCACCGGCGCCCCCTTCCACCTGCTGGCGAGCGGCCGCCCGGGCGAGCGCGACCGCCGCCTGACCGTGCTCGAAGCGCCCTCCTATGCCGTGATCGGCAAGCCGGTGACGATCCGCATCCGGGTCGACGAGGGTGATCCGGGCGAGCGCGTGGGCGGCGTTCCCGCCCCCGTGACGATCGAGAGCGACGGTACCGCCCCCGTGACCCGCCAGGTCCCGATCGGCGAGCCCTTCGAGCTCCAGGTGACGCCGGCCCGGCGCGGCAGCAATATCTTCGACCTCTCGGTCGCACCGGGTCAGGCCGAGCTGACGCCGGCCAACAACCGCGCCATCGTCGCCATCAACGGCATCCGCGAGCGGCTGCGCGTGCTCCTCGTCTCGGGCGAGCCGCACATGGGCGAGCGGGTCTGGCGCAACATCCTGAAGTCCGATCCCTCCGTCGACCTCGTCCATTTCACCATCCTGCGGCCGCCCCAGAAACAGGACGGCACGCCGGTGATGGAACTCTCGCTGATCGCCTTCCCGACCCGGCGTGCCGTCCT